>JARDZO010000324.1 GCA_029240815.1 Brevibacillus sp. | reverse complement strand
GGATACCTTGTTGGATGCCAAACACAATAAGCATACGCGATTTCGCTTTAGTATGAATGCAGATTATGTCATTAAAAACTTCGAGCCGGGCACGTCCAGTTTTGAACAGCGATTGGAAGCGGCGGGTAAAGTGGCGAGAGCAGGGTACCCTCTAGGGTTTATTCTGGCGCCGCTCTATTGGTTTGATGGCTGGGAAGAAGGTTACACTGACTTGCTGGAGCGATTGCGCAGTCAGCTGGTTCCAGAAGCTATGGAGGATTTGACCTTTGAATTGATCCAGCATCGCTTTACCAAGATCGCCAAAAATCTGATCATGCAGCGCTATCCAAAGACGAAGCTGGAAATGAAGGAAGAGGAACGAAAATACAAGTGGGGCAAGTACGGAAAAGGGAAGTACGTCTACCCAGACGTGAAGGCGAAGGCCTTGCAAGCCCACTTGGAAAAGGAGATTCACCGCCTGTTTCCACAAGCTAAAATCGAGTATTTTACGTGAGCTTGGAAAACGGAAAACTGCCTAGTTTACGGGCAGTTTTTTCTTTTTTTGACAGAAAGCGAATCATTTCGACAAACGAATGTAAGCGTGCTACAATATGGAGTGCTCTCATTTTCGTGAAAGGAATCGAAGTATACATGAAGTCCATATTGATAACCGTTGAGGGGCCCATTGGGATTGGCAAGACATCGCTATCGCGAGAATTGAGCAAAGCCTTTCAATTGGAGCTGCTGGAAGAGATTGTTTACGAAAATCCATTTTTGGGCAAATTTTATGAAAACATAGCTGAGTGGAGCTTTCAACTCGAGATGTTTTTCTTGTGCAATCGGTACAAACAGCTTCAGGATATTCATTCCCAGTATTTGAATCAAGGGACCTCTGTTGTGGCCGACTACAATATTTTCAAAAATACGATTTTTGCCAAACGAACCTTATCTGGTGACAACTTGCCCAAGTACCTCAAGATTTATGATATCCTGACAGAAGATTTGCCACAGGCTCATTTGGTCATTTATTTGACAGCTTCCATCGATACGGTCATGAAGCGAATTGCAATGCGCGACCGGGATATCGAACGAAGCATGGACGTCTCGTACATGGAAAATCTGATCGCGGATTACAACGAGTTTATGCAAGCATTTGAAAAGCATCATCCGGATACGCCGGTCATCAAGTTTAATTGTGACCATTTGGACTTCGTACATCGACCGGAAGATCTGCGCTACGTTCTGGAGGCGATCGGGCCAAAGGTACGGGAGCTGAAGGCAGAACAAGGATAATAGGGGACGAGCTTTACTCTAGTATGTGAATAAGGAGTTGCGTACATGTCTAGGTTTCAAAACAGCCATATCCGTGAAAAATACGGAATACCAAACAATGCGGTCATCACTATCGGTGGAACGGTAGGGGTAGGCAAATCAACATTCACCCATGCGCTTGCCGAGCAGTTGGGCTTTCGAGTGTCTGTTGAAAAAGTGGATAACAACCCGTATTTGAGCCGTTATTACGGCGATCTGTCGCGTTGGGGATTTCATTTGCAAATTTTCTTTTTGGCTGAGCGCTTCAAGGAACAAAAGCGGATGTTTGATTATGGTGGAGGATTCGTTCAAGATCGCTCCATTTACGAAGATACAGGAATTTTTGCTCGCATGTTGTACGAGCAAGGGAATATGGCAGAAGAGGACTACCGTACTTATACGGAGTTGTTCGAAGCGATGGTCATGACGCCGTACTTCCCACATCCGGATATTTTGATCTATCTGGAGGGCAGCTTTGACGACATCATCGACCGCGTGAAAGAGCGGGGGCGCCCTATGGAGCAACAGACCCCGGTCGACTACTGGCAGGACTTGTTTGGACGCTATGAAAAGTGGATTGGTTCTTTTACGGCTTGTCCAATTTTGCGAGTCAACATCAACGAGTACGATGTCGTAGAGGATCCGTCATCGGTGGAGAGCATCATTGCGCGCGTAGCAGAAAAAATTCGGATTGGCAGAGCGACACGGCTGTAGAAGAGCTCTATAGCAACCATGCTATTATCTTTCGTTTTCTTACAGACACCCCTTTCCAGCTACTCTCAGGAAGGGGTGTTTTTGTCTGCAAAAGCTTTTATGGGGCAAAGAAGAAGAATGACATTCCA
The DNA here is from genome assembly GCA_029240815.1 of Brevibacillus sp. The sequence continues at coordinate 8,441 of JARDZO010000324.1, read as the reverse complement.
ATCTATTCTGGTTGAAAAAGGCTAGGATGCTTAGCAACGCACTTCCAATCAGGGGAAAGCGACCTCGAACAAACCCCGGTATGGTATAATAACCCTATCTTAGACTAAAGGAGCTCAGACATGGCAGAAGAATGGTTTGAACGCAGCTTTCGCGAAGATTACGTGCTGGTGTACCGGCATCGTGATGATTCGGCGGCCGACTCAGAGGTTGCCAATCTATTGGCACGATTGCCAATTAAGGACACGGGACGCGTGCTTGATCTTTGCTGCGGGAGCGGGCGTCATTCCCGTGCGCTGGCTCGCCGGGGGTATGAAGTGGTTGGGGTGGACCTGTCGCCTGTTCTCCTGCAGCTGGCAGAGGAACACAACGATTATCCACAACTAAGTTTTATCCGCTGTGACATGCGCAAGATCCCGTTTCGGGACGAATTTGACATTGTCGTCAATCTGTTCACCAGCTTTGGTTATTTTTCTACAGATGAGGAAAATGCAAAAGTGGTGAGGAATATGGCGCAAGCGTTGAAGTCAGGAGGAGAAGTCATCATTGACTATCTGAGCCCTGTTTTCGTAAAAGAGAACCTCGTGCCGCATTCCAGCAAGGAAGCAGAAGGCATGTTGATTCATGAAAAACGTTGGATGGAAGACGTATTCGTAAAAAAGCGGATTACGATCACCGATGATCAATCAAATGAACCGCGTGAGTATATGGAACAAGTGCGTTTGTTTACAGTCGAGCAAATGATTTCCATGCTGGAGCAAGCTGGTTTTAGGCAAATTCAAGTGTTTGGGAACTACCATTTTGATCCGTATGTGGCCACAGAATCTCCACGGATGATTTTCTACGCGATCAAGCAATAAAAGGCTAGTGATCAACGTGACTATCCTGCCTGTCCGGTGAATATGATGGTGATACAACCGTTCATCGGACAAAAGGGGGCGCTGCTTTTGAGCAAACTGTCTTTGGAGCAGGTCAAACTGTATTTGGGCAAAGTGCCTGGCTGGAAGTTGGTCGAAGATCGGATGGCATTATCTCGTACTTATCAGTGTCGTGATTTTGGTACAGCGATCAGCTTCGTAAACCGGGTAGCAGAGCTTTTGGAGTATGACAGCCAGCATGTTGAAATTCATGTGAATGGTGGGCTGGTAACGTTTACTTTGGCAACCCGTGAAGCAAAAGGCTTGACAGGTAAAGATTTTGCACTTGCCCAAACAATCAGCAAAGTGAGCTAGACCGGATAGGATAAGCCGCTTCGTCATTTGAAGCGGTATTTCTTTTGGCTTTCAGCGGCTGGTCTGATATGATGGGCAGTAACATCACTTTCGGAGGGATAGACATGGATATTCAGCAACACGAACGACTGCTCCGCCTTTTGACGGACGAATTTGAGAATCAGGTAACAACGATTACTTTTACACAATGGGATACAGATCGTGAGGACGAGGAAGAAGAAACGCAATTCAAGGGCAAGCTGACTGGCTTTAAGCTAACAGATAACGAGTTTGATGAAAAAGATTTGCTGCTGCTGTTTGCAGACGAAGAGGCAGAAACCGTGGAAATCTTGATGGAAATTCCAGGGGAAGAAGTGGATCTGGCCACTTATGAAGAAGGTCGCCTCTCCATTTTTGGCACCGAAGCGGAAGTCGTTTTGGAGAAATGAAACCGCAGCAACGATATCGGTATGTCGGCACGCCTGATCCGATGACGCAAAAAGAGGCGTACCACTGTGAAAAATACATCAAGAAGCATCGCGGCGAGTTTGTTCGAGCAGGGGAGTATTTGGTCGATGTGCCGGCTTTGCTTTCCCTCTTTCACCTCGATTGCTGGAATTGCCGGACCGTTCACCGTGAGACCTGCTGTGAAGGTGGACAACCGTACGCAGTCGATAAGGAACAGATTCCCGTAATCGAAGAAGAGCTACCAAACATCGCTGCTCGTTTGAAAGAAGCAGGAGAGCGTAAAAATTGGCTGGAGAAGGGCATTTGGGATGTGAGTCAACCGCCAGGAACGATCCGTATGCGCCATGGCGACTGCCTGTTTTACCAAGAGAATAACGGGAAGTACGGCTGCGCGATTCACGCATACGCGGAACAGACTGGACGAGAGCTCGAGCCGCTCAAGCCATTTAGCTGTCAATTGTATCCGATTGATTTGATTGAGACTGGGGAAGGGATCTTGCTAACAGCTGTTACGACAGAGACTTCCTCATTCTCACGATGGGGAACGGACTATCTGGAGCATTTTTATTGCGCCAGTATAGAACGCCGCAAGCTTGCTGTACATGTGGACGATACGTTGTTTGCGCTGGATGGATATCGACCTGCGTATGAATGGAATCTTCCGTTGCTTCGGTATTTGCTACAAGATCAGTCTCCACATGTAGAAACGATTCTTGCCGAACGTTCCCTGCAAGTGGGGGTAGGTATGTAATTGGAGCGACGATTGCCTTGTGATATGATGGGAACGGCATTTAGTAGATTCGCAAAGGAGAAACAGCAATGAAATTCAAGACAACACAAGACTCTCGGACCATTCAGGCTTCTCTTGTTCAACCTTCTGACACGAATTATCACGGTACGATCTTTGGGGGAACGATGATGGCCTATGTAGATGAAGTGGCCGCCATCGCTGCGATGCGTCATTCGCGCCGCCCTGTCGTGACGGCTTCTATAGACTCCATCGATTTCCTGGCACCCGTCAAAATGGGGCATTCCATTTGCCTCGAAGCGTTCGTTTCTTCTACTGGACGAACGTCAATGGAAGTTTTTGTGAAGGTGATTTCTGAAAATCTGCAAACAGGCGTACGCATTTTGACTGCTACCTCGTTTCTCACCTTCGTTGCTTTGGACGAAGCTGGCAACCCTACGGAAGTGCCTAGCATCGTTCCGGAAACAGAAGAGGAAAAGCGATTGTTGGCGTCAGCTGACGAACGCAAGAAAATGCGCAAAGAGCGCAAGGCCAACACACAAGCGTTTATCAGCCAGTTGACGATCGAAAAGACGATCTAATCTCGATGGCTGCACCTGAGCGACAGTTCGCTCGGTTACCATAAGTTTCACAAAGGGGAGGGGCTTGCATGAAGTACCGCAGATTGGGGAAAACAGATCTGAATGTTTCTGTGGTTGGAGTAGGTACTTGGCAATTTGGCGGCGAATGGGGAATGGACTTTTCTCAACGCGACGTCGATCAGATCCTGGACAAGGCAAAAGAACTCGGAATCAATTTGATCGATACAGCAGAATGCTATGGCGATCATTTGTCCGAGAGCCTGATCGGGGATTACCTTCATAGAGACCGTCGTGAAGACTGGGTCGTAGCTACCAAATTCGGTCATCATTTTCATGACAAGTTCTCCCGCACGAATCAATATGGTGCGGCAGAAGTATTGCAGCAACTCGATCACTCTTTGGCAGCGCTAAACGACGAGCTTTGGACCATGCTCGACAAGCAGGTTCAGGCGGGGAAAATCAGACATCTGGGACTCTCTATCGCCAAAAATGAAAACCTGCATCAAACTCAGTCGGCGTCGCAGGTAAATGCAAAGACCATTCAAGTCGTGTACAATCGCTTGGATCGCAAACCGGAGGAAGCCGTATTTGCTTCTTGCGAGCAGCAAGATTTGGGAGTCTTGGCACGAGTGCCTTTGGCGAGTGGATACTTGAGCGGGAAATACAAGCCAGGTTCTGTATTTGCGGGGAATGATGTCAGACACCGCCACGATCAGGAGCATGTCGCTAATCTGCTCAAACAGGTAGAAGAGATCAAGCAAAATGAAGTGCCTGAAGGAATGGATATGGCGCAGTGGGCATTGGCATGGTGCCTCAAGCATCCTGCCGTCACTACAGTCATTCCGGGAAGCAAAAGTCCGGCTCAGGTGGAAGCGAATGCGAAAGCCGCAGATTTCGTTAGCGAAGATCATCCGCAAGCGATTGTACAATAAGGGAACGAAGAAAGAGGAAAGGGGCTGTGTCAATGGACACGCCCCTTTTTGCATGAGATCAACTTATTCTAAAAAGCGGGATCTGATGTCGGGAGTTGGCAACATGCATTGCTCAGATTGACCTAACCACTGATAGCGATTGCGAGCGATCCAATTGTACACCACATCACGCAGACCCCGCGGGAGCACCATACCAATCAACGAGAGGGCAGGCCATGCCCCGCTCAGCTTTCGTCCCACACGCAGGACAGCGTCGGATTTTGTATAGAGCTCTCCGTCCTCGATCAGGACAACAGACTGTAGACTGCCTTCGTATTGATAAGCAGACAAGAGCTCCTGCCCTTTTTCGGATTGCAAAGAGGCAAAATGAATGCGTCCATGGGGATCGCGCTGCAAAATAAATTGAACGGCACCGTGGCACAGATGACAGACGCCATCAAAAAGTAAAATACAGGTGGGGTGGACTGGCTGTTTGGATGGATTCATAGGGCAGCCCTCCAAGTTACGATTGACTTCTCCTTCATCATATCAGAGGACAGCCGTAAAATGAATGGGGCTGTTAGGGGCTGCTTACACCCACATGAGCGATCCCTCGTGTACCAGCTGTTCTGCTTGGAGCAAATCAGGGTGCATCTCCCTGTCGTCAGTGAGACGTGGAATGACTTTTCGAATCTGTTCATAGGCACGTCCTGTCCCTTCTCCGAGAGCGCCCGATCCAAATTCAATCGCTTGCGCTGCCGCCAAATATTCGATAGCGAGAACTTTTGTCGTATTGGCGACAACTGTACGTAATTTACGGGTAGCTGTGGTTCCCATGCTCACGTGATCTTCCTGGTTGGCGGAAGAGGGAATCGAATCCACGGAAGCGGGATGGCATAACACTTTATTTTCAGAAACGATTGAAGCAGCCACGTACTGGGTTATCATAAATCCAGAGTGAAGCCCTCCATTTTCTGTCAGGAAGCCAGGGAGTCCACTCAGCTGCGGATTGACGAGCCGCTCCGTGCGACGCTCAGAAATGTTTGCCAGCTCCGCAATGGCAATCGCCATAAAATCAGCTGCAAAGGCCATTGGCTGTCCATGGAAGTTGCCCCCTGAGATGATATCGCCCGTCTCCGTGAACAAAATAGGATTGTCTGTGACACTATTGCATTCGCGCGTGACCGTTGCCCAAACATACTCGAGAGTATCTCTAGTCGCGCCATGAACCTGTGGAATGCATCGCAGGCTGTACGGATCTTGCACGCGTAATTCACCTTGATCAGTCGTCCGTTCGCTGCCTTTGAGGTGGATGAGCAGCTTGCGCGCCGATTCCTGCTGGCCAGGATGAGGACGTACGAGGTGAAGCTGCGGGTCAAACGCTTTCGGGATGCCCCGCAGTGCTTCTATTGTCATGGCGGATATTACTTCGGCACTTTCCATGAGGACTCGTGAATCATTGAGAGCCAGGCAGAGCTGTGCGGTCATGGCTTGCGTCCCATTGATGAGGGCGAGACCTTCCTTTGCATGTAAACGAATCGGTGTGAGGCCTGCTTGTTCGAGAGCCGCTTTGCCAGATAGACGACGTCCGTTTACTTCGGCTTCGCCTTTTCCCAGCATGACCAGAACCATATGAGCGAGCGGGGCGAGGTCACCACTCGCTCCCAGAGAGCCTTGCTGGGGGATTATCGGGTGTACCCCGCGATTGCAGAGCTCCGCGAGATGAAGCAGCGTTTCTTCACGAATGCCAGAGAAGCCTTTGGCTAGTGCATTGATACGGAGGGCCATCATTGCCCGAACGACTTCCACGGGATAAGGATCACCCATTCCGCACGCGTGGCTCATGATGAGGTTTTCCTGCAGTTTGCTCACGTCGTCGCCACAGATCATCACATCAGAAAATTTTCCAAAGCCAGTAGTGATACCGTAAACGACACGTTGTTCCTTCATGATCTGCTCTACCATATCGCGTGATTGACGCACTTTCTCCAATGCTTCCGGTGTAAGCTCGATCTGTACGCCTTTTCTGGCAATGGATACAACATCTTCAATACCTAAGTGATTCCCATCCATTTTCAAAACGTTTGTTTGCTGATTCATGACTGATTTTCCTCCTTTAGCAGAGCAGAGAACGAAAAGAAAGAGGGGTTAGGATACTAGATCCTAACCCCTCTTCCTGGGCATGTATGTGATTGGGTAAAACGTGAAAGCCTTTTTCCCGGCATACGTCTTCCTCACTTTCGTCCATGTGCAGCTGTCTGATTATTTTTATAAGTATCTCAATTGTAACCTATGCATTTGCGCAGTCAAGTGGCATGTTGTCACGGCGGCTCACTATTTTTTCAAAAAACGGGCTTAGTCCTTTTTCATAAACTGGGCGAGTGTCGTTTCTTGAGCGGGATAAATGTCATACCATGTACTGTGTGATTTCACTAGAAAGGACGTGTTCCATTCCTTGGAAAAACGACGTAAAGTACCTCCAAGTATGGCTCCAATGCCTCCAGCTCTGCCAATACGGCCAAAAGAAATGCCGAGACGGCCGAAAGAAATGCCAAAACCGCCTTCGATGATGCCGTCGCCGAAGGCACCAACACCGAATCGGCCATCGCCGAACGTGCCATCACCGAACATGCCGTCACCGAACATGCCGTCGCCGAACATGCCGTCGCCGAATCTGCCTTCACCAAATCTGCCGTCGCCAAACCTGCGGCCTTCACCAAACTTCCCATCTCCCATGAATCCATCCTCGGAGACACCAAAGCGGCCAAAACCAGTCAAACCAATGCGCCCAATGCCGCAGCGACCGATTCTTCCAGCTCCGAATCAATCCATTCCGAAGGCTCCAAATCGGATGCCAGCTAACCCAATGCCGAACCGCAGACCAGCGAATCCGATGCCACCGAACATGGGAATACCTATGCCGAATCACAGACCGCCAAACGTTTCTCCGAATATGCCGCACCGTAGAATGCCAAACTCGTCTCCAAATATGATGCCTAACAGAAGACCGCCGAATTCATCACCAAATATGATGCCGAACCGCCGAATGCCGAACACTTCGCCAAACATGATGCCTAACAGAAGACATCCGAATTCGTCACCTAATATGATGCCGAACTGGGGATCGCCAAATGCATCGCCAAACGCAATGCCGCCACGGGGACATACGGGCGTGGAAATTGAAATGTACCTGTTCAAGTTCCAGTTCCACATGGATCGGATGCAGTACTATCATCACAAATGTGAGGAGCATCGGGAAAACCGTCGCAAATACGGTGAATATCGCAAACATTACAAGCATCATCAACGCAGAATGAAACACTATCATGATCGTTGCCAAGCATGGGATCATAAAGGAAGCAGTTCCTCTAGTTCACATGATCATAGGGGCTCCTCTTCGGGATGCGGTTGCGGATGCGATTGTGGCTGTTCGCTTTAAAAAAGTAAAAAGACGCCACGAAAACAGTGGCGTCTTTTCTTTGCCAGGACGTTAGGATTGTGACGCAAAAGCTTCCGCTTCAACCCCTCGCTTTTTCAGCTCCCGGCGAAGGGTCAACAAAGCATCGTCCTTGTTTTTGCATTCCAGAATGATATCGACATGGTAGTTGGTCAGAGAAGTAATAACGTTCACGAACTCATCCGGATTAATGTTGTCGGCATGGGAACGGAAGTCTTTTTCCGACTTTGGAGAGGACATGTGCATTTTGGGGGTTCGGTCACCCCAGGTTTGAATGATGCGTGGCAAGTAATCGACCCAGTTTTCTCCGTTGTTCAAGCAGTGATGGTGATGGATGTCCAAGACCATGGGAATGCCAATTCGTTCACATAGCTCTAATGCTTCGACCATGGTAAAGGAGGTATCATCGTTCTCGACCACAAGCCGCCTTTTTACAGAATCAGGGAGCTGTTCGAAATGGGCCGCGAACCTGTCAAGTGCGGCGGCTTTGTCATCGATGCCTCCTCCGACATGAGTCACTAGTACTGAGTTGTCATCCAGACCGAGCAAATCAAAGACGCGGGCATGATAACTGAAATCGGTGATCGCAGATTGAACGATGGCAGGTTTTTCACTGTTCAAGATACTGAAATGACCAGGATGGGCTGTCATGCGAATACCTTTGCCCCGTATGAATTCTCCTGCCTTTTGAAAGTCCCAGGCAAATTCCTTGGCCCAATCCCAGTTTTCTGCAACAGGATGAGTTGCTAATGGTACAAATTCGGAAGGCAAGCGATACAGAAAAATGCGATTTTCCACATTATGAGCCAACAAGTCCATCAAATTGAAAAAGTTCGTTTGCAAAATTTGTCTCAGCTTTTTCAGGCGTGCATGTGGCTCCAATTTATTCAACTGTGCGACTGTCGTTTTTTTGTTTGGGTTGTTTTTCGTCTTTACGCTAATACAGGCATAGCCCAAACGGATCAAGGCACTCACTCCCTTTTACGGCGTCGTCGTTGGTTTAGTATCCCCGTCTTGAACGGTTATTGGTGATCGAAAAGTTCCCAGCGCTTCATTCAGGCAGTGAA
>JARDZO010000001.1 GCA_029240815.1 Brevibacillus sp. | reverse complement strand
GTGAACGACCATGTATTCAGCACTTCCAGCGGCCATGTCTGGCTAAAGGGGGCACGGATGATGTTGCCTTCTTCATCTGAAAAGGAGTTCGTAAAAACGATTTTTTCAGGAGCGACGATTTCGCGATAGACAAATTTCCCCCACATTTTGTAGCCATCCGGAGATTCCATACTGTAGAGAAAGACCCCGCCTGGGCGAACATCCAACTTGGAGACAGCGAGCTTCATCCCTTTTGGCCCCCACCAGTGCTGAAGGTGCTCTGCTTGGGTAAATGCTTTGAATACGAGCTCCCTTGGCGCATCAAACGTACGTGTAATCACGAGATCAATCGTTTTCGACATGAAAATTCCTCCTGTACATTGCGTGTTTTTATTCATGAGATCATTGATGTGCTACTTTGAGATGCTTAAGGCAGCAGCGGCTTTCAATCTTTTGTGATGATAGACATAGGACCCGCCGATCAAGAGGTACCCGATGAAAAAGAACACCAGACCGCTGGGAGGGTCACCCACTGCTAGACTCGAATACATGGCGCCCGTCAAATCGAACACAAAACCGGCATACGCCCATTCCTTCAATCGCGGAAATCCGGGAGTTAGAATCGCCACCACACCCAATAATTTGGCAATGCCGATAAAGGGGAGGAGATAGGCGGGGTACCCCAGATGGCTGAATAAGGCGACAGCTTCGGGGTTGGACATGATATCAGGGATCGAGCCCAAGCCCATTAGAACAACCATTAGTGCGGTAAAGATCCAGTAAATGATCGTTATTTTTTTCATCGGTTCATTCCTTTCCTTCCCGCTTCAACAATATTTCTTCCAGACGGTCAAGGGTCGATTTTGCTCCTTCGATAGCGCCATATTGGTCGACCGCTTTTTTCAATTCCTCTATGGAAGTGAAGAGCATCTGCATGGTGATCTCTGTCTTCGGACCTTGCTCGGCAAAGGTCACGGTCACGCGAAATTGTTCTTCTTCCCCGTCTCCATGGGAGTATACGAGCCGTTCTGGTCGGAGAACCTCGTGATAGATGATCTGATTGTCATAATCCACACCATCTGGCCCGTGCATGACGTAGCGCCAAACGCCGCCTGGTTGAACGTCTATTTCTTGAACGGTGATGGTAAAACCCCTCGGACCCCACCAGTGAGGCAAATGCTCAGGATCAGTCCAGGCTTGAAAAACAAGCTCGCGACTTGCGGTAAAGATGCGGGTTACCGTGAGTTCCCGGCCTTTTACGGAAGTGATGGTGTTGCTGGATGTATGTGATTCTTGCATGGGTTGGTTCCTCCCTCATTGTTTTGCTTATGCAACTCGGCAAGACTACTGCTTGTCGTTGCGATTCACTTCCTTTCCTTGCAGTTGCCGCAAATATTCTTCCAATCGATCGAATTTTTCTTCCCAGATGTGACGATACGATTCTACCCAATTGTCCAGTTCACGGAATGGCTCAGGTCGCAGCTTGTAGATCCGGCGGTTTGCTTGCACCTGTACTTCAACGATACCTGCCTCAGTAAGTACTTTTAAATGTTTGGAAGCTTGCGGTTGGTTAAAGCTGAGTTGATTGGCAATTTCTCCTACCGAGAGTGGTCCATGCCGTAGAAGTTCAACAATACGCAATCGGTTTGGTTCGGAAAGAGCGCTCAACGCTTTGTTCATGATTATAATATACCTCAATAGGAATATTCCTGTCAAGGAATATAATCGACTTTTCAGATAAAAAACAGGCCTTCCTCCCATTATTTTTTCCAATTTTTTCTGTCATAAAATTCGAGAATGGGTGATAATGAACAAGTTGTCCGATGCATAATGCGGACAGTTTGGTAAATCGAAAGGAAGGAGGATTATCGCTTCATGATTCGGAAAATTCTGGTCGCGCTGGTATCGTCCATTCTTTTTTGTGTGGTACTTGCGTGGATCAACTACACACCTGAAGCGCAGCAGCAGCCAGACACGTACTACTGGCCGTACTTCTCTCTGGTGATGGTGTATCTGATTTATGCGACTCCGGTGTATGTGGTGGGAGGTGTGCCAGCTTCCATGCTGATAGAAGCTCTGAATCGTCAAATCGCGTGGGCAAATCCCGTGATCGTCTATTTGTTCCGCCTTATCGCCTATGCGCTCGCAGGCATTTTACTGATGGTGCTGTTTCAGATCGTCATCACAGCAGGAATGCCGACGGACCGTTCTCTGCTGTCTCAAGGATACGGTTCGGGCATGATTGCTTCGCTCCTGTATCTGCACGTATGGTTGATCAGTTTTCTCGTCGTAAAGGAAAAAAGGAGGATGTGGTAGCTTGTCCGTAGGAGGTTTTCAAAGCGGCTTTCACGCCCGAAAAGTCCCGCGTGCCGAGGTGAAGTGGGAGTCTTTTCTCATTTGCAGTCACGGCTGTTCCGAAGTCATCCAATTGATTTCCCATGTGTCCGGCGAGGTCGAATTTGAGCTTTGCCGCCTGGAGGCAGAGCGAATGGGAAGTGTCCTCCTGGAGGCCGCCCGGTCGAAAGAGAATAGATAACCCGACTTTTCTTGGTCGGGTTTTTATTTTTGACGTTCCATAAAGGCATCTCCAGTCGGTTTTATTTCAAAGCTGAGCAGAAGATTTTAAAAATTGACACGATGTCAATCTCTCAGTATATTATTGAATATGATGTCATATTTCTAGGGGGGCACTGAAAACTGCTTTTACAAAGTTTTTTGATAAAATGGTTGGATAGGGAGATGAAATATGGGTAACTTCGAGAAGGGGCAGGGTTTAAAGCGTGAGTTGAAGACAGGGCAGCTTACGATGATGGCAATGGGGTGTGCTATTGGAACGGGATTGTTCCTGGGTAGCGGTCTTGCCATCGGAACAGCAGGGCCGGGAGTATTGATCAGTTATGCGATTGGAGCGTTCATCGTGTTGCTTTTGATGGGATGTTTGGCCGAAATGACGGTTGCCCACCCCACTTCCGGAGCTTTTGGAACGATTGCTGAAAAGTATATAAGTCCTGGGGCAGGCTTTCTTGTGCGCTATTCCTACTGGATCGCGAATGTGCTTGCAGTCGGTGTAGAAGTAAGTGCAATCGCTGTCTACATGAACTTCTGGTTCCCGAATGTGCCGGGTATCGTGTGGATCCTGTTCTTCGCGGCCGTGTTGATTTATGTGAATTCGACCAATGTACACACGTTTGCTACATTCGAGTATTGGTTCTCCATGATAAAAGTCAGTGCCATTGTGCTATTCATTCTTATGGGGGCTTACATCTTGATTGGGGGCTCTGAGTCGTCCTTGTCTGGTTCAGAAAATTTTGTGAATTTAAGCCAGTTCATGCCGTTTGGCTGGTGGGGAATTTGGGTGGCCGTTTTCATCTCCTTGTTCAGCTTCTTGGGCACGGAGCAGATCGCAGTAACAGCCGGTGAAGCGAAAGAACCGGATATCGCGGTGCCAAAAGCTTTGAAAGCAACGGTCTTTCGTCTTTCGTCTTTTTATGTTTTGACAATGGCGATCATGCTGATGATCGTTCCGTGGGAATCGGCGGGTGTTGATAAAAGTCCGTTCGTAAAAGTAATGGAAATTTTGAACATCCCAGGTGCTTCTGGAATCATGAACTTTATCATTTTAACTGCGGCATTGTCAGCGATGAACAGCCAATTATATGCTTCGACTCGCATGATGTACTCCTTGTCTCTAGAAAAGCAAGCACCTGCCATCCTCGGAGAACTAAGCAAAAAGGGCATTCCTACCTGGGCTCTTTCTGTTTCAACCCTCGGGATTTTCGTGGCGGCAGGGGTGAGTGCGCTTCTTCCTGATTCTTCCTATGCATTCATGATGGGAATTTCCATGTTTGGCTCCATTTTCACGTGGTTGATGATCTTTGTTTCTCATTTGTTTTTCCGCAGACAGTGGGATAAAAATGGGGGACGAAAATTGCCCGTAAAAATGATTGGCTTTCCTTACTTAACGATACTAGGTGCGGTGCTTTTACTTAGTTTAATCGTGTCTACATGGTTCACACCTTTTAAAATGATGCTTCAATTCGGTATTCCGTGGTTACTCTTCCTGCTTGTGGCTTACCTGATATGGAAAAAGAAGAATGTCAACCACATCCAGAGCACCAAAAACAGGAATCTCCATTGAAACCTCTGCATAGGTGAAACCCATAATCAAAAAGAGCTTTTCGTTCTGGATAGGAAGGAACGAAAAGCTCTTTTATTCGAAAGCGGCAGTCCAGCAGAAAGCAAATCAGGAATGATAGAGAGCGCTTGTATAGAGGATCGTAATGTTATGAACAATTTCCTGGATAGAGTGCTTAGTACTGTTATTTACGATATCCCACAGGTGGGTCTCATTGAGGGCAAACCAGTTGCGCGCTACCAAATCGTGATTTAAATCCGTTCGGGCAAGCCCTTTCTCTTGGGCATAGGCGACGTCGCTGGAGATTTTTTCAATGAATCTTTCTCTGATTTCATTCCATTTTTGATGAGCAATGTCGGAAAAACGAATGGCTTCTGCAAAAACTTTCAAGATCGCTTGTTGTTCGATGGCGTTTTCCAGAAAGGAACTTGCCTGAGTCGTAATCATGGCAATGGCCTCTTCTTTGGAGTCAGGTTCAAAGCGCATTTCCGCAATCTCATAAAAGCGTTTCATCACGTCTTCCATCAGCACGATCAAAAGTTCGTCCTTGCCAGTGAAATGAACATAAGCTGTGCCATACCCCGTCTTTGCTCTTTTAATAATTTGCGTAATGGTTGCTTTTTGAAACCCGTATTCTACGAATATATCATGACCGGCTGCCAGTAATCTTTTCCGTGTATTGATGGAACGTAAATTCCTGCCATCTATATGATCCGTTGTTTTGCTCACGTTCTGTCCCCTTTTCCGTACATTCTCCTCATGCAATTATACAAGAGTTTTTTAATTGACGTAATGTCACATTTATTTTATATTAATGACATCGCGTCATATTTGTTTTTTGAAAAATGGGTACAACATTCAGATTATTATAAAAAGACAGGAGACTGGTTTATGAGCTATCGCTTTGCTGACCGCACAAAAATGTTTAAAACGTCCGCGATTCGTGAGATTGCCGGTATGATCCAGAAAAAGGGAAGCGATGTGATTTCATTTGCTGGCGGGAATCCGTTTGAAAATTACTTTCCCCATGCCGAGATCAAACGAGCGTTTGAGAGGGTTTTCGAATCGGGAAATGGAGGGTTGCAATACGGCATGACTCCGGGATTCATGCCGCTGCGGGAAGTGATTAGTGAACGGGTGAAGTCCAAGGGTATTTTTGCAAAACCAGAAGAAATTTTACTGACGACGGGGTCGCAACAAGCCATTGACTTGTTTAGTCGGATCATGCTTTCCCCCGGAGATGTTGTTCTTACAGAAAACCCGACATTTCTGGCTGCTGTACAATCCTTCGAATCGTATGAAGCGAAAATTGTTGGGGTTCATGGCGACAAAGAAGGGATGGACCCGGAAGATCTGGAGCAAAAACTAAAACAGCACCAACCAAAATTCATTTATGTGGTTCCTACCTTTTCCAATCCAGAGGGTAAAGTGTGGAGTGAAGAACGTCGTCGGGCTTTGCTTGCGATGGCTTACAAGTACAATACGCTCATATTGGAAGATGACCCGTACGGAGATATTCAATTCCATGAAGAAGAGACCTATACGCCAATCGCCGCTATGGATGAGCAGAAGACACAAGTCGTTTACACAGGCTCCTTTTCCAAGACAGTCGTTCCTTCTTTGCGAATCGGTTGGGTGACGGGGCCAGGTCCTGTACTTGCTTATATGTCTCAAATCAAAGAAGCAGCCGATCTGATGTCCAGTCCGCTGAATCAGCAAGCCCTCTATTACTTGATGTCGGAGATGGACTTGGATGCCCACATTCGAATGCTCAGCAAAAATTACTATCAGCATATGATGATCATGCAGGATTACCTGAAAGCGTTAGATGGAGATTTGGTTTCCTGGAACGAGCCAAAAGGCGGAATGTTTATGTGGGTAAAAGTGCACGAGAGTATTCATGCAACTGAGTTGCTCGCCAAAATACTGGAGCATGGTGTTGCTTACATACCGGGAGCTCCGTTCTACGTCGAAAATCCACAGCAAAACACGCTTCGTCTGAACTTTACCCATTCCAGTCCGGAAAAAATAAAGATTGGGATGGAACGCTTGACGGCAGCTTTCGCACAAGCGCTGAAATAACGGCTCTTACTGGCAGGAAGGAAGATGATATGGAGCAGTATGGACTTCACCAAGTTTCAATACCGTTACCCTTTTGGAATGATCGTGTCCATTGTTATTTGGGACAAAGAGAGGGGAAATGGGTCATCGTCGATACAGGGTTGAACACTGCCGATACACGAAAAGCGTGGGAAGCTGCCTTTGCAAAGCACAAGATTGACCCGCGGCAGGATGTGGAGAGCATTTTATTGACTCATCATCATGCGGATCATTTTGGTTTTGCTGGTGTCATGCAGGAATGGACAGGTGCACCTGTTCACCTAAGCGATCAAGAGCGGGAGCTAGCCCATTATGCCTGGACTCGCGAGGAGTTTCGTCCGTTCTATCGTTCCACGGGCTTGCCAGAAGAGCTGGTCCTGCAATTGCAAGAGAATGCTACGGCGTTTGTAACACCCATTTCTCCGTTTCCCGCCGAATTACAGACAATAGAAGACGGGGATCGTTATCAGATTGGCGAGCTTGAGTTTGAAGCGATTCATATGCCGGGTCATACGCGAGGGCATATTTGTTTTTATCAGAAAGAAACCAAACTGCTCATCTCTGGCGATCACTTCACGAGGGAAACTCTCCCCTATATTTCGTACCACGGCTACGGAGACCCAAATCCTTTAAAAACCTACTTGGATACGCTGAAGAGCATGCAGGCTTTGGAGATTGCTGCTGTGCTTCCCGGACATGGACCTGTATTTTTTGATGCACAGGAACGGATCACAGAACTGATACGCCATTTTGAGGGACGACTTGATTCTGTCCTTTCTTATGCCGCGCAGGGGAGAAGTGCTTATGAACTATCTCAAGCTTTATTCCCATCGGAACGAAGTGTGTTCCAACAATGGATTGATCTAGGAGAGACAAATGCCTATGTGAAATATCTCGTGGCAAATGGCGATCTTCATGTAAGCGATGAAGGACATTCGTTTCGGTATCGCAGATAACAGGGTGGATAGCCAATCGATGACTACTGGAATGAACCAGGAGTCATCTTTTTTCATGTCCGGAGCAAAAAGCAGGGTTGGAGTCCGCGGTAACAGTGTCATGTAAGGCAAAAGAAAGCGAAACTTATCACCCCCCGACCCGTATGCATAGAGAGACATAAAAAAATAAGGGGGAGGCGGAACATGGCAGACGATAACGTGGTGAAAATGAGTCCCTTTAAAGTCGGCGGACGGCTGATTGCAGTCATCCTGGTGATTCTCGTCGTGGTGTTACTCGGAACTCAATCCTTTACGATCATTTCAGCAGGTCATAGCGGGGTAGTCTTGCAGCTGGGAGCAGTTCAGTCAAAGGTATTGCAGGAAGGGCTTCATTTCAAGGTTCCGTTTATTCAAACGATTATTCCCATGGAAGTGCGGGTCCTAAAGTCAGAAATGAGTCAGACCTCTGCTTCGCGTGATCTACAGACTGTCTCGACGACCATTGCCGTCAACCACCATTTGGATGCTGAAAACGTCAACAAGCTGTACCAGCAGGTCGGTCTCGAATACGCTAGTCGCATCGTAGACCCAGCCATCGCCGAGGCACTGAAGGCTGTTACGGCGCAATATACAGCTGAGGAGCTTATTTCCAAACGCTCCGAGGTCAGCAACAAGGTAAAAGACGTGTTAAAGCAAAAATTGTCTACCTATAACATCATTCTGGATGAAATCAACATCCGCGAGTTTACGTTTAGCGACGAGTTCAATCGCGCTATTGAATCCAAGCAGGTAGCTGAGCAGCAAGCACTCAAATCCAAGCTGGACTTGGAGCGGATCAAGATCGAGAAGGAACAGGAAATTACAAAAGCGCAAGCGCAGGCAGAGGCGCTGCGATTGCAAAAGCAAGAAGTAACGCCTGAACTGATCCAGCTCAGACAAATCGAGGCTCAGCTGGAAGCGATCCGCAAATGGGATGGCAAACTGCCGAATGTAACCGGGGGAGCGACTCCGTTTATTAGTGTAGACAACAAATAAATAATCGAGTGAAGGAAGGGGCCATCCAAAGACGTGAATCGTCTGGATGGTCTTTTTTTGATTGCGGTTCGTAGATCGCAGAGCGAAGCGTGAGCGCTTACCCAATTGGTTGCTGCAGCAGAATCCTGGATAGAATTCTAAGGAAAGGGAAAATATCTGTCGGTAGGTGGAGCATGGAGCATATTCTCGAACTGGTTGGCAGGGCGACTTTGGCTTTTGCAATCATTATGGTGATTACCCGGTTGCTGGGGAAGCAGACGATTGCGCAAATGACCTACCACGATTTTGTAGCGGCCATTACACTTGGCGCGCTGACTGCGAACCTTGCGTTTAACGTTCAAATGAAAATGTGGCATATGATCACTGTGATTCTCACATTCAGTGGCGTCGCCTATTTTCTGATGATCTTATCGCTGAAAAATCGGACGTTGAGAAAGTGGTTTTCCGGACAGCCGACCATGATTATCCAAAATGGAAAAATATTAGAGGGAAACATGCGGAAATTGAAATTCTCTCTGGATACACTGAATCAGGAGCTGCGGGAAAGAAACATCTACAACATCGAAGAAGTCCAATTTGCCGTCCTGGAGCTGAACGGGGAGATCTCTGTTCTTCGAAAGCCCGAATATTTGCCTGTAACCCGAAAGGACTTGAAACTGAAATCGGACAGGCAATGGTTTCCGGTCGAGCTGATTATGGATGGAAAGATTATTCAAGATAACCTGCAACAAAACAGCCTGACGATCGAATGGCTGATGAGTCAGGTGCAAAAGAAAGGGTTGACTGTGGCAGAAGTAAATTATGCCGTGAAGAGTTCAAATGGTCATGTCTATTTCGACAGGTACGAAGATCAAATGTCAAATCCAATTGATAAAGAGTGAGGGCAGGGGAGGCAAAACCTCATGATACTCCCTTAGGTCTATTGAAAATGTTCGCCCTGCGTATTAAGCGGAATAGGAGAACCCATTGACGGAAGTGATGCCCCCCATCGAATCATTTGATTGGACGATTCTGGCATTCCCTGATACTGTAAACAGCAATATCAGGAGGTGATTCGATGGAAAACACCATCGCTCGGTTGCAGAAACATCTTCAGGAGGTTCCACAGACTTTTCGTGCGATTCCAGCAGAGCAGACGACAAAAAGTCCAGCTCCAGAAAAATGGTCTCCCCTAGAAATTTTAGGCCATCTGTGTGATTCAGCGATCAATAATCTAGGGCGTTTCATTCGCGCTCAGACGGAACAGCCTTATGCCATCATTCCTTACAGGCAGAACGAGTGGGTAAGTCTCCAGGCGTACCAGGAAAGGCCAGCAGAAGAAATCGTACAGCTATGGATCGGCTTGAACCAATCGGTGTTGCACGTAATGAAGACGATGCCACCTGATAAAGGTCAACATCTATGCGAGGTGCCAGACGGTACGACCGTTACCCTGGAGTGGCTCATGACCGATTACGTGGATCATCTGGAGCATCATCTGGGACAAATGTTCTAGCAGCAAAAAAACGCGGCCATTTCATTCGGTGCCGCGTTTTTTCTATTGGAAAGAATGTAGTTCGCTAGCAGATGCTCTCGTGATGCTTATAGCCAGCTAGTACCGACGTGATGATATGTATCGAGTCAAATTCGCCTTCGGATGCTTCTACGATCGGCAGATTCATAGGAAAGAGAGTACGGTTGATCTCGTCAGCTGACATTCCTCTGCCATGGAGGAGAAGAATTTCTCCGGTGATGTTCTCCAGATGGTCCAGCTTTTTTTGCAGCATAGTTTTGCCATTTGCAATATAGCCTGCATGGGCACAATACATGGCTTGAAAATCATGGGACAGCACCAGACGAATGGAGTTTATCAGCGTCGGAATGGACTCTTCCCGCAGGATGACTTTTGTTTTAATGCCCAAAAAGAGATCTCCAGCGAACAAGCGGCCTGTCTTTTCATGGATCAAGGCGATATGGTCATGGGCATGGCCCGGTGTTTCGAGCACTTTCCAATCCAGAGTACGCGAGTGGAACGACTTCCCTAATGGATGCGCGCGAAACGGTTCACGGATGCCCCACGTGTCCTGGCGGTACTGTGGGTAATCGGCTTGTTCGGAACAAAAGGCCACTCCCTTATCATGAATATAGATAGGGACGTGTAGGTTGTTCTCGATCCACGTAGCCGTTCCCACATGATCTTCATGACTGTGGGTGAGGACGACAGACTCGAAGGATGAGGATTGGTAGTACGGAATCAGCGACTCTTCAATGATTTTCGGCCCCGTATCGATCAGCATTCCGTCCGTAAGGAATATATAGATGGATGAATCGCGTCCTCGTCTTTTCACAATCCCTTCCACACATACGGCATCTTCATGATTGTAGATGTGAATCATGTGCAACCCCTCCTGCTATAAAATCCTCTCTACCAGTGGAAAAGTAAGCTCACCTGCTTATTATACGATTAATTGATTATTCTGTCATTTTAAAGAGTCTTTTTGCAGCCATCGAACCTGTGTAAGATGAAAGAATGACGATGCTTTGCAAGAGGTGAAAGAATGATAACACTGCCTATAGATGAAATCTTGCCTGAATTGATTGAAAAACTGAGAACGCAAACGAGGGCTGTTCTCGTAGCTGCTCCAGGGGCGGGAAAGACGACGCGGGTTCCATTGGCACTGCGGGATGAGCCTTGGCTTGCGGGCCGTCGTATTTTAATGCTGGAGCCGCGCCGTCTCGCTGCGAGGTCATCTGCACGGTATATGGCTGCTGCGTTGGGAGAGCAGGTCGGGCAGACAGTTGGGTATCGCGTCAAAATGGATGCGAAGGTAGGGCCGAATACCCGAATCGAGGTCATCACAGAAGGAGTGCTGACCCGTATGCTCCAGGCCGACCCTGGGCTAGAAGATGTAGGCCTCATCCTATTCGATGAATTTCATGAGCGAAGCTTGCATGCGGATCTCGGGCTGGCCCTCAGCTTGCAGACACAGGGCCTGTTTCGAGAAGACCTGCGCCTCGTCGTGATGTCGGCGACTCTGGATGCGTCTTCAGTAGCTGCGATGATGGGGAACGCGCCGGTGATCGTGAGCGAAGGCAGAGTGTTTCCCGTAGAAACGCGTTACCTCACACGGCCGATGGAGGGACGTCTGGAGACGAACATCATGCTGTTGATCCAGCAGGCGTTGTCCGAGGAAGCTGGAGATATGCTGGTTTTTCTCCCCGGTGCGGGTGAAATTCGCCGCGTAGAGAACTTGCTTCGGGAGAGTGGTTTGCCCTCTACCACTGTCCTAGCGCCTCTCTATGGTGCACTCCCTCAAGAAGAGCAGGACGCAGCGATTCAGCCAGGAACGTCGGGATTTCGCAAGATCGTCTTGGCTACATCGATTGCCGAGACAAGCCTGACGGTAGAAGGGGTACGAATTGTCATCGATAGCGGCTTGATGCGGGTCCCGCGTTTTTCTCCCCGAACTGGGATGACGCGACTGGAAACGATACAAGTATCGAAGGCGTCCGCGGATCAACGTCGAGGCAGGGCAGGACGGCTTGCGCCAGGTGTCTGCTATCGGATGTGGACGCTGCAGGAGGATCGTGTCCTGACTGCTCACACGGCACCGGAAATCAAGGAAGCGGATTTGGCGCCGCTCGCCCTCGAATTAGCAGTGTGGGGAGTGAATGATCCTGCTGAGCTGTCATGGCTGGACGAACCGCCAAAAGCAGCACTGGAGCATGCCTATGAGCTATTGGCTCAACTTGGTGCATTGGATCCTGGCAAGCGTATAACTTCGCATGGGCGACGGCTTGCTGAAATGGGCTTGCACCCGAGAGTGGGGCATATGATCCGAAAAGCAAAGGAACGGGGACTCACAGGCATGGCATGTGAGCTGGCAGCCCTACTGGGGGAAAGGGACATTTTGCGGGGAAGAAAGGCCGCTCAAGACGTAGATCTGCGGCTGCGAATGGAGACTCTTCGATCTGTCGCAACCAGAGGTGGGACGGCTCTGCCGGAGCATGCGGACTGCGTCGAAGTAGACGAAGGGGCGTGCCGGAGGATATGGCAGGAGGCTACTTTACTCAAACAGGCTTGGGATAGCAGCCCGCAAAAAGAGGGAGCAAAGCAAAGCGTCTCACTCGACGCGATGGGTTCCTTGCTGGCTGAGGCCTATCCGGATCGAATCGGACAGCGTAGAGAAAGCGGGAAGTATTTGCTCCGCAATGGGCGTGGAGCCGCATTTGCGTCAGATCAGCCGCTAGCGTACGCACCGTATATCGTTGCGGCACAGCTGGACGACCAAGGATCAGACAGCCGTATCATGTTGGCAGCGAGTATCAAGGAGACAGAGCTGGAAGGTGTCTGCGCAGAGCAGATGGAGGAAGAAACTGCTGTATGGTGGGAGAAAGCATCCCAATCGGTGCGCTCCCGCAAACGAACCAGGCTCGGCGCATTGATCTTGCTGGAAACGTCTGTCGCCCAAGCGAATCAAGAGGTCGTCACGGCTGCATTGCTTGCTGGGATTGCCTCAGAAGGTCTAGGGCTGTTGCCGTGGAACCGCCATGCCCGTCAGCTACAGGAACGCTTACTCTTTATGCACAGACTGGATGACGCTTGGCCAGATGTATCAGATGATACGCTGATCGAGACGCTGGGAGAGTGGCTGGGACCTCATGCCCATGGTTGCAAAAGTCGGGAGGACTTATCAAAGCTTTCCCTTACCTCTATCCTGGAGAGCATGCTGAACTGGAACCAGAAGAGGGAGCTGGATGAACACGCTCCGACCCATATGCTTGTTCCCAGCGGCTCTCGTGTACCGATCGACTATAGCCAACCTGAGTCACCGATTCTGGCGGTACGATTACAAGAGCTGTTTGGCTGGAAGGAGACGCCGAGAATCGGGCGTGGACGCATCCCGCTGACGTTACACCTGATGTCGCCTGCACATCGGCCGGTCCAGGTCACGAGGGATTTAGCCAGCTTTTGGCAGAATGCGTATTTTGAAGTGAAGAAAGATTTGAAAGGACGCTATCCCAAGCATTACTGGCCGGAGGATCCACTACAGGCCATTCCTACGAACCGGACGCGCCCACGTTCCTAGTCGACTTGTTCAGCTCTGGGAATATCCACTCATTTTTATAGTTCCATGTTCGTGAGTGGGGAAATATCTGAAACTTTCTTGGAGGGTAGTCACGTCGAGAAGGTACCGTGCTTTTCGTAACTACCCTTCCGTAATTTGGGTTGCTTGTTCGCAAGCAGCCCCTTTTTTTTTTGGTCAGCCTCTGTATTACTCCGGTACGATTGTGCCCGTTCCCCAACGTTCGCGGTAAATGAGCTTTTGCAAATCCTGACGTTTTTCCCACTGGTGGATCTCCAGGAGAGGACGGTCGGGATAGTGATCGGTGTACCCGATGGATAGCAAGGCTACCGGATCGATGTGAGGGGGGATGTCCAGAATCCGGCGGACATCTGATTTTTTATAAAAGCTGACCCACCCCATCGCCAGTTCTTCGGCGTAAGCAGCCAGCCACATGTTTTGGATGGCACAGCTGACCGACATGATGTCTGTTTCCGGGATCGAATTTCGTCCAAGGACGTGGTCTCCTCCACGAGTCGGGTCACAGGTCACACAGATCGTGACAGGTGCTTCCTTGATTCCTTGGATTTTCAACTCTCGGAAAGTAGACTCACGCCCGGAGCCTTCATAATGAATGGCCAGGGCACGCCTTTCTTTGTCAGCACTGTCAGCCAGTTGCTGTTTGAGGGCATCGTCTGTAACCATGATGAAATTCCACGGCTGCATAAACCCGACAGATGGGGCGTGATGTGCTGCAGCGAGGATCATGGTTAGCTTTTCAGACGGGACGGGGTCGCTGCGAAATGTGCGTATATCTCTTCGATTGCTAATGGCTTTATAGAGACCGATTTTTTCTTCGTCTGTCAATCGATTCATGATTGGAAAAAACCTCCTGCCCATTTCAATTTCCTTTCATTTTACTGGGTAAAGAGGTTTCCTTCCAGACATCTGCTTGACATATTCCTCTCATACGCTAGTAAAGGAGTGTGCGATTGAAAGAGGAGTGAAGCGGGAATGAAGAACATCCTGATTGTGGAAGACGAATTGCCGATCTCCCGTGTTTTGAAGGCCTATCTGGAAAAGAGTCAGTTTCAGGTGGAGCAGGCGTTTACCGGTGACGAGGCTGTGCACAAATTTGATGCGGTCAACCCGGCGCTTGTCTTGTTGGATGTCATGCTTCCAGGCAAAAGTGGCTGGAGCATTTTGGAACATATACGCAAAAAAAGCTCGTGCCCGGTGATCATGCTGACCGCACTCGGGCAGATTGACAATAAACTGATGGGATTGCATCAGGGAGCAGACGATTACATAACGAAGCCGTTCATTGCGGATGAGGTCGTAGCACGCGTCCAAGCTGTGCTGCGACGATCCGCTCATATCATACAGGGCGATCAGCTCCGTCATTTCGGCAGCCTGAAGGTGGACTTCAAGGCGTATACCGTCACCTTGCACGGGATTGAGCTGGCGTTTACTCCGAAAGACCTGTCGTTGTTTCTGTTTTTGGCACAGTACAAAAATCAGACGTTCACGAGAGAGCAGCTCATCGAACAAGTGTGGGGCATGGATTACGAAGGGAGCGACCGTGCCGTAGACCTGGCGATCAAACGGATCCGAAGATCGCTGGAGAACTGGCCGACTGCAGAAGGGGAGATCCGAACCTATCGCGGATTGGGATACAAGTTGTGCGTCTATGAATAAGAACAAACAGACTACTCTCTTTCGCTACTGGACGACGCGTTACCTGATCATACTGTGTGTTGGTTTGTTGGTCGTAGGGATCGCTTCGAGTATTTGGATCACCTACAACGAAACGCAAAAACGTCTGGATTTCATGAGACTGACGGCTGCAGAAATTTCAGAACGCATCGTCGATTCCGAAGGGAAAGTCAAGATGGCGCCGTTTTTGTTTCGGATTCTGGACAGTCGCCAGGAATCATTGCGTCAAAACTACAAGCCATTCATGCTGATTTTAGGTTCCCAGAAACGGTCGATGTTTGACGTTCCCGGTCCCTTTTCCAACGAGCTGGCACAACGCGCGGCGGAGCTCACGGAAGCGGGGGATGATGTCACGGAGATTACGCTCTCCAGGGGAGAAGAATTTTTGTTTGTGAAACGGAGTATAACCGTACAGCAGAAAAATGTAGGGTGGGTCTTCCTGTTCACACCCAAAAAAGAAATGACGAGGAGCACGACTGAATTTCAGCTGTTGTTCATTATGCTGATCAGTCTGGGGCTGCTCGGCTGGCTCGTCATCTATTTGCTGACGAAAAAGCTGTCGCAGCCGATCAAGGACGTCGCAGATGCGGCGAAACAAATCGTCATAGGTGATTACGACATTCATTTGGACAAAAACAGTCGAGAAACCGAAATATACGAATTAATCCATTCGTTCAAAGAGATGGCGGACCGTCTGCGGCAGCTGGAAATGATGCGAACGGAGCTGTTGGCGGGTGTAACACATGAGCTGAAAACGCCTGTGACCTCGATTAGCGGGCTTGTTCAGGCGGTGAAGGATGACATCGTCACGGGTGTGGAAGCCAAGGAGTTCTTGGAGATCTGCTCCAAAGAAACGGCGCGCCTGCAAAAAATGGTAGAGGATCTGCTCGACTTCAACTCGTTCGCAGTGGGGGATATTCGTATCCGCAGGGAGAGTCAAAATGTGTATGAGCTGGTCCAGGAAATCACGCATCAGTGGCGGATCGTTCAAGAGGAGGACACGGTTGCACTGCATGTCGACAAACCAGCTACGGACATCATTGTGTCTACAGACCCTCTGCGAATTCAGCAGGTGCTGTACAATTTGCTGAACAATGCGGCGCAAGCGACTTTACCCGGAGGACGAATCGATGTCAGTCTGTCCGAGACGGACCAGGAGATTCGGATCGTTGTAAAAGATAACGGGATGGGGATTCCGGTAGCAGAACAGCCGTTTGTCTTTGATCGATTCTATCGAGGCGAAGCGAAAAAGCATACGGTACGTGGATTGGGATTAGGCCTGTCCTTCAGCCGGATGATTGCGCAGGCGCTGGGAGGAAATCTGGTGCTGACGAATAGCTCGGAAGTCGGAACGACCTTTACGCTGATCCTGCGAAAATGAATAGATGGATACAAACGACGTTGCCAGTGGGCGAGGTCGTTTTTTTTGCGATAAGCCACCCAAATCTGACGCGATCCTGACGCATTCGTTCCGTATATTGATCCCATCAAAAGATCCAGCAGCAAACAAGAAAGCAACGGGGGGAGTCTGAAAAGTGACGGAAGCGGATAAAAAACGTACGTTATTCTCCAAAGGAAGAACGAACAAAACGCGATGGATTGTACTCGGATTGGCGGTCGTGCTGATCGGAGGTGGGGTATATGGCTATCAAACTCTCATGACCCCGACAAGGGCCCAAGCGGCTTTTCAGGTAGAAACCGTGAAAACGGGTGACGTATCTGAGACTGTACTGGCATCCGGTACCGTGCAGGCATCCAAGCGAACGTCCCTGTCCTTCGCTGATGTAGAGGATGCCAAGGATTCGATTTCCTCGATCAAGGTCGGGGTAGGCGATCAGGTAAAAGCAGGACAAGTGCTGGCCACGATGGATGATTCTGTCGCACAAATCCAGGTCACCAATTCCCAGGCAAATCTTTTGTCAGCCCAAGCCAAGCTGGAAGAAGCCCAGAAGCGCAAGACCACTGCAGAAATGAACACCTTGCAGGCAAACGTCAACCAGACCAAGACCGATCTGGAGCTGGCAAAGCAGTCTATCGACTCGCAAAAAGCGATCAACGATGAGGCAAAAGCCAAAGCCAGTCTGGCCAATGCACAGAAAACATACGCGTCGCAAAAAGCCTTGTACGAGGCAGGTGCTATATCCAAGACGGAGTATGATACTGCGCAGACAGATCTGGATCAGGCGCAGCGTGATTACAACACAGCCGTCCTGACAGCCGGTCAAACCAAAGGCCAATCGACTAGCAAGGTAGAGCAGGCGCAGGCGGCCTACGATACGGCAGTAGAAGCGTTGAACGAAGCCCATGAAGGTCCCGATGCCTCAACCGTCCTGTCTGCCAAAGCGGCAGTCGAGCAGGCAAAAGCGCAGCTGCAGCAAGCGCAAAAGGCTCTAAACGCGGTTACCTTGAAAGCTCCGATGGATGGCGTGATCGTACAACTGAATGGAAACGTCGGGGAGATACCAGGCAGTGATTTCATCATTATGGACAACTCGAATTCCGGTGCGCTGGAAGTATTGGCGCAAATCAGCCAGAGCGATATCGGCAAAGTAAAAGAAGGTCTGAACGTCAACTTTACAACGAGCTCCTATACAGACAAGACATTCACGGGAACCGTCAAGCTGGTGTATCCGGAGGCAAAAACGGACTCAGGCGTGACGAGCTATGATGTTTTGCTCGCGGTTTCCAACAAGGAAGGCCTGCTGAAGATCGGTATGACGATGAATGTGACGATCGAGATCGGGACCCATCAAAATGTGCTGGTCGTTCCCGCTCAGGCCTTACAGACCCAGAACGGTAAAGACGGTGTGTATCTGTACGCAGGCAGTGCCGAGAAAAACTCGGGTAGACCGTATCGGTTTCAAGCGGTCAAGATCGGATACTTTGCTTCGGACAAGGTAGAAATCACGGAAGGATTAAAAGAGGGCGACAAAGTCGTTCTCATAGCAAACACCGTATCTGCCTCCGCGTCGACAAACCAGAACACCATTCGCATGGGTGGCATGCCTGGTATGGGAGGCGGCTTCACTGGAGGGGGAGGCAGCGGAGTGAGAGTAGGTCGATGATCAAATGAAACCAGTCATTCAAATAGAAGAACTGAAAAAGCTGTATCGCATCGGAGACCAGGAAATTCAAGCGCTGCGCGGCGTCAGTTTGATAATCGAAGAGGGCGATTTCGTCGCGATCATGGGACCATCCGGTTCTGGAAAGTCATCGATGATGAATGTGATCGGTTGTCTGGATAAACCGACTTCGGGAGAGTTTTACCTGGATGGCTACCCTGTGTCGCAGGCACATGACGATGAACTCGCGGAAATCCGCAATCGCAAGATCGGTTTTGTCTTTCAAAATTTCAATCTGCTCCCCCGCACGACAGCTGTAGAAAATGTGGAGTTGCCGCTCTTGTATGGGGGCGCATCTGCAAGAGAACGGCGGGAGCGGGCCATTCAAGCATTGATCGATGTCGGTCTTGAAGAGCGTCTGAACAACAAACCGAACGAGTTGTCAGGTGGTCAGCAGCAGCGTGTGTCCATCGCCAGAGCACTGGTCAATGACCCTGTCATTTTGCTGGCGGATGAGCCGACAGGTGCCCTGGACACCAAGACGAGTGAAGAAATCATGGGTATCTTTCAAGAGCTAAACGATGCAGGAAAGACCGTCATTCTCGTGACACATGAACCGGATATCGCGGAATATGCCAAGCGGATTGTTCGTTTCCGTGATGGACAGATCGTATCCAATGAAGTGGTATCCGAGCGGAGAAGAGCGTTTCCAGAGGAAGTGAAGCGATGAGTTTTGTAGAGTGCATACGTATTTCATTTCGAAGCATCCGAGCTAATGGTTTACGGTCCGTTCTCACCATGCTGGGCATCATCATCGGCGTAGCGGCGGTCATCGCTATGGTCGCGATCGGAGAAGGTACTTCCAGCAGTGTGGCTTCCCAGATCAATGGTCTGGGGAGTAACCTCCTGATTGTCTCGCCGGGGCAAGCAACACAAGGAGGGGTCAATCTGGGAGCAGGCTCTCTCAATACGTTGACGCTGGCCGATGCTGAGGCGATCGAGCAAAAGGAGTCTGTGTCAGGCGTAGCCCCAAGTGTGAATGGCAGAGGGCAGATCGTATGGGGGAGCAATAACTACTCCAGTTCCCTTGAAGGGACCACGGCCGCGTTCCCCAAAGTACGCAATGTCCAGGTAGAGAAAGGGCGCTTTTTCACCAATTTTGAAGTCAAGCAGCAATTCAATGTGGCTGTCATTGGTACGGAGGTAGCCAACAATCTGTTCTCGAATAACAACACAAACCCGATTGGGCAAACCGTGCAGATAAACAAGATTCCCTTTACGATCATCGGTGTATTGAAAAGTCAGGGAAGCTCCGGGATGACCAACAATGACGACCGCATCATCATCCCGATTACGACGGCGATGAATCGCTTGACTGGCGGGAAGAATGTCGGCACGATCTACGTTTCTGCCGTGTCCTCGGATCAGATGGAGCAAGCACAACAGGACATCCAGAGTACGCTGCGCAGCAAGCACAATCTCAGACCGCAGGCGGCAGATGATTTTCGCGTCACGTCACAGACGGATATTCTCAGCACCGCACAGGAAGTATCCAGCTCGATGACAGCCTTGTTGTCAGGGATAGCAGCGATTTCCTTGATCGTTGGCGGCATCGGGGTCATGAATATTATGCTGGTGTCTGTAACCGAGCGTACGCGAGAGATCGGTATTCGCAAAGCGATCGGCGCGAAACGTGGCGACATTCTTCGACAATTTCTGATTGAAGCGGTCACGCTCAGCTTGATCGGCGGGATCGTAGGAATTGTCTTGGGCGTCGGCGCAGCGCTTATGATCAGCAAATTTGGAGGCATGACTACTACGATTAGTATTTCCCCCATCCTGTATGCGTTTTTGACCTCTTCTCTGGTCGGCGTCGTTTTCGGTGTCTATCCGGCGAGAAAAGCAGCGCAGCTGGGGCCGATAGATGCCCTGCGTTACGAATAAAGAGCGGGTGTTTAAATTTTCCAATTCGGGCATACTAGCCGCGTGAGGTGTTTGTCTGATGGAAAAAAACGTCCAATTTTCCGTAACGTGGCGAGAAGCATCCCGAATCATGAAGAAGATCAAAACGAGTAAACTGCGGTATATGGTCAGGCAAATGGAAGGCAAATCTAGCATTGCTTTTGTTTTTCCCAAAGTGAGTGTCAGTCAATACGTCTATCTGTATATTCTCTTTGGACCGAGGGCAGCAGATGCGGCAGGCGGCGACAACAAATAGAAGAGTAGGCCCTGGTTCGCCGCCTCGAATCAGGGTTTTTTTACTCTGGGACATAGATATTTTCAATATTTCGATATAAAACAAAACCTGACACTTTTCGATAACAAAGATTCATAGTACAATGCCTGTATGAACGAACTTGGGGAAGTTCGGGATGGCGGCACCCAAACTGTGCAGGAGGGCCGCCTCTTTTTTTTAACGCTGGCCTCGGTAGAGGTTTTCTCACCGATTTCCAAACAGGTGAAATTAGGTATATGTACCTAAAAATACAGGTAGATAAATCAGGTATTTGGATATAAGATAAAGTTGTTCACGTGAATATTCCGTACTACTCTTCCCAGGTTTTGATAGCCTGGGCTTTTTTGTGTTTAGGAAAGACGTTGCTAGTTTTTCTTTTGAGGAACCAAAAAGGCCCACCTGGATACGGGAGTGACCGTTTTATCCGTGGATGGACCTGTTGTCAGTCGTTTGTGGTGGAAAACTTCCTTTTACCAGGGCATCTAGCAGTTGTTCTTGCGTCATGGAGATCGTTATACCAGGATCGGGTAGATCGGCCAGGAACTGATTTTCCTGATGGAGATACCAGAGAGTTCCGGTCGGGCGCATAGGATAGACGAGTATGTTTTCTTGCGCTTGCTTTCCATGTTTGACGATTTCTCGCAGTGAGGTAAACAGCTCTCCCCATACTGGCAAATACGGCTTTGTCTTCTGTTGGTGTAGGGCACGGAGGAGCTGAGCTTTTGCCAGGGAAAGTAGTTCGATAGTCGAGGGTTCAATAGAGAGCATGACCCTATCTCCTTTGCTGGTTCGTGACCAATTTTCATTGGCTTCGACTACCGTCGGGGCGGGTCAGGAGGTTTGTGAAATGTGGCGGATTTTGTCGAAGTCAACGTTAAGTGTAAAATAGTTACTAGCTGGTTGCAATAGGCGAGAAGTAGTATGAATGCATACATTTGACGGCTGTTATTGAAATGGTTAGCATAGGTGAGTGAAACATTGCGAGAAAAAGAGAAGCATGGCAAGAGGTGAGGACGTTGGCAAATAAACAGAAGCTATTGATTGATTTTTGCGGGGGCATCGACCATGCCGTCGCTTTGTGGTACGCCTTGCAAGCACCTGAAGTGGAGGTTGTCGGTGTCGGCTGCAGCGATACGGATATGGAGCGGGGAAGCAGTCTCGTGAAAAGGATGATAGCGTTGACTCAACTGGATAGCGAGATCCCAGTGGCAACCGGAGCCAGTCAGTCTTTATTTGGTCTTCCCGAGGATGCTCAAGCAGCTGCGCACCTGCTCGTGGAAAAAGCCAATGAATATAAGGGAGAGCTCACGGTGGTCACACTGGGGCGCTTGACCAATCTGGCAAAAGCCGTGGCGATTGACCCGCGAATACCAGAAAAGCTGAAGCAAGTCGTCGTCCAGGGAGGAGCGATCCGTGTGCCGGGAAATGCGACGGCTATAGCGGAGACGAATCTGCACGCAGATCCGGAAGCGGCTGCTTTTGTATGGGCGGCAGGCTTGCCCCTGCTGTTGGTTCCACTTGACGCCACAGACCATTTGCGACTGTCACAAGAGGAGAGCCAGGGAATCTTGAGCAAAGCCGTCGCGCTCGGAATCACAAAAGCATCTGAGGAAAAAGGGGAACCGTCTTTACAGGATGGCACTGGTTTGGATGCGTCGGGTGCCATGATCGCAGCGTTGCACCCTGAGCTCATACATAAGCAGCAAATGAAACTAACGATCGAATGCCACAGTACCTTGTCGCGTGGAGCGGTTTTGGCTGATTTGCGGGCAAAGCCCAGCGTAGGAATCGACACCGAAGTCGTAGTAGGCATTGATGTGGAGGCGTTTCGTCAGTGGCTGCGGGGTATATCTGACAAGGAGGGGAGCTTGTGATGAAGAAAAAAGTGATCATCGACGTGGACACCGGAATCGATGACGCAATGGCGCTCTCCTACGCCGTTCATTCTCCTGATTTGGAGGTTTGCGGGGTTACGACCACGTTTGGAAATATCAGTGTCGAAGAAGCGACACGCAACACGCTTCAAGTACTGGAGCTGGTTGGTGCTACAGACATCCCAGTCTATCAGGGGGCTTCCAAGCCACTCGTTCGCGTACTAAAAGAAAAGGCCAAGCTGTTTCATGGAGAGAACGGTCTGGGTAATATCATGCTGCCCTTTCCTACTTCCACTCCCCAAGCGATGAGTGCGGCAGAATATATCGTGTCGGCGATCAAGGCACAGCCGAATGAAATTACCTTGGTCACGGTAGGAAGCATGACCAATCTGGCTTTGGCGATCATGGCTGCGCCGGAAATCGTCTCTCTCGTCAAGCGGGTCGTTGTCATGGGGGGAGCTGTGGCTGTGCCGGGCAATCGGACGCCCGTCGCAGAAGCGAATATTTGTGCGGATCCTGAGGCAGCATCGTACGTCTTTCAATCAGGTATCCCACTGACTCTGGTTGGACTGGATGTGACCATGCAGACACTGCTCACGCGAGAGCATCTGCAGCAATGGAGAGCGCGCGATACAAAGGTTAGCCGCTTTTTCGCCGATATTTGCGACGTCTACATGGATGCGTACGCAAAAGTCGGGAATGTTCGCGGATGCGGACTACATGATCCGCTCGCAGTCGGTGTCGTCATCGACCCTACGTTTGTGACAGCTGTTCCGATGCACGTCCAGGTAGATACTTCAGGGAGTGCTAGTGATGCGCGCACGATTGGCGACAGACGGAAGCATCCGGAGTTCCCGCCCAATGTGGATGTATGCGTCGAAGTGGACCACGAACGCTTCGTCCAGCATTTTCTGGAGTTTGTCATGTAGCTGGTAAAAAGGAATACCGCCTGTTTTTATCAGGCGAGTACATAGGAGAAGAGGAGACGATAGCCTTGTTGAAAGAATTTAAAGAGTTTGCCTTAAAAGGCAACGTGCTTGATCTGGCAGTCGGTGTCGTGATCGGTGGTGCATTTGGAAAGATTGTTACCTCTCTGGTAAATGACTTGATTACCCCGCTGATCGGGTTGTTGCTTGGCAAGGTTGATTTTTCCAATCTGTTCATCAATTTGAGTGGCGTTCATTACGAGACGTTGGCAGAAGCCAAGAAAAATGGGGCGGCGACCCTGAACTACGGCTTGTTCCTCAACAGCGTCATCGACTTTTTGATCATCGCATTCTCGATCTTTATGGTGATCAAGCAATTGAACCGATTCAAACGCAAGCAGGAAGAGGTCAAAGCTCCAGTAACGACCAAGGAATGCCCGCACTGCATTACCTCTATCCCGTTGAAGGCGACGCGCTGCCCGAATTGCACCTCCGTGCTGGAAGGTCACGGTTCACAATCTCTGGCAACAGAATAGCAAAAAAGGAGGGCACTCATGCTCTCCTTTTTTTTGTGGGGGTGACACTGCCTTTTTTTCGTTTGACTCGATTGCGGTATTGAAAGTGGAGCCGCTTGATCGTCCGAAAGTAGGTTTTGTCCTTGAGCTTGGCGAATAATCCGTGGGAAGGAAAGTCGTAATTGACCTCGATCACGACAATTTTGCCCTGTTTGTCGATGGCAAAGTCTACCCCGATTTGGGCAGAATGCCTGTATTTATTGAAATGAGAGCATACTTGATAGCTGAGACCAATGAGGTTCTGTTTGATTTTGCGAATTTCATTGGCGCCCAGAGATAACGATTTTTCCAAGGCATGGGGGACTGTGACGGCATACCCGCCACCACGCGCCACATTTGTAATAATACTGTCAGACCCGGCGACTTTCGCCAGCATCCCTGCGTACTGCCACTTACCTAGGCCGTTTCGCATCATCATCACGCGGATGTCGTAGGGGCGTCCGTTCAACTCCGCCAGATCGATTCCTTTTTGAATGATGTAATTTTTTTCTACACACTGTTTCCCCAGTTTTCTTTGCAGTTCTTCAAGAGAGGAGACATGTACGGGCTCTCCACGTTCCTTGACGAACTGATAGCCGCTGTCCTTTTTTTGTACGCGCAAAATGCCTTTTCCCATATGGGTTTTCGTCGGTTTGATGAAGACGGTGTCATATTTGCCTAAATAGGTGCTGAGCAGGGACGGCTGATACAAAGAGGTGGGAGGTAAGAAGGGACGAATGTGCGGGCTCTTGGCAAAAAATTTGTGAAGGCTCCATTTGGAGGAGGAGATCATACACCATGCACCTCGCTTGGAAATAGTCCATTCTCGCTATGATATACGAGGGACACGCGAGGAGTGAGTCTCTGTCTGAATTCTTTGTTGAGATTGTATAACAAGCAGATTTCAGGTGGTAAAATGAGGGAATCGGATCGTTCATGGAGAAAATGAAAAGGAGGTGCATCATTGAAGCGAATCTATCGACCGTTACAGCCGCCTGTCATCCAAAAGGGTCTTTTGCAACCCCACTATGATTATCGGGAGTATCAACCGAGTAAATGCTTGGAGCCATATGTTGCGTGTTATTGGACAAGCGACTATTCCCCGACCGAGCACGTTCAGCAGCATCGGATTATTCCAGATGGCTGCATCGACATCATTGTTGATCGGAGGGCTGCCTCACTCGCCAAAGGCGCTTTTATCTCGGAACTGATGACGAGCTATGAAGTACTCGACCTCACTCGCCCCCAAGCGCTGTTCGGCATTCGCTTTTTTGCTGAAACCATCCGCATATTTCTACGCGATCCTGTTTCAGCGTTTCGCGGCAGTCATCCCTTGCTCGCTGATCTCTGGGGGAATGAGGCAGGACTGCTGGTAGAAGAGATGATGGAGGCAACCGGAATCCGTGACATGATTGAGATTGTGGAAAGAAAGCTGCTTCGCTGCCTACGTAGTCATTCGTCCATTTCGGAGAGCTTGCTACAGACAAGTATTTCTTATCTGTATGCGGCCCAAGGCAATCTTTCCGTAAAGGCATTAGCGGAAACACTTTGCTACAGTGAGCGAAATCTGCGAAGGATGTTTCAACATGAGTTAGGAGTCTCTCCTAAAGAGCTGTCCCAAATCATTCGATTTCAAGCGATGCTTCAAAGCCTTTATCACATGCCGACTTCTCACCAGACTCAGCTGGCGCACACGTACGGATATTTTGATCAGCCGCATTTTATCAAGGATTTCAAACGCTATTACGGACTGGTGCCCTCCCATGTATTTGGAGCCAAGCTATCCGTGAATGTCCACTCGTAATCTTGTCCGATTTTTACAAGTCTACCCGTTGGTGACTGTCTATACTGGTAACGAGAATACGTGGTAGCGACCATTTCAAGGAAAGGGGGAAGTATAGTGAATAAGGAAACATTGGATGCGTATTGCCGCAAGCAGCTAGGCTGCACCCATGATTATCAGGTCGATTGGGAATGCGATCGTTACCATGTAGGCGGAAAAATGTTTGCGATGATCGGTGGCGATTCCAAAGGGAAAGACATCCTGACATTGAAATGTGACCCGGCTCGTGCAGACGAATTGCGAGAAATCTACGAAGGCATCATTCCGGGCTACCACATGAACAAAACGCATTGGAATTCCATTTACTTCGATGCAGACATTCCAGAGGGGCTGTGGGAACGTCTCATCGCTCACTCGCATGAGCTCGTCGTCCAAAAGCTACCTAAAAAAATAATGCTGGAGCTGCAAAATATCAAGTAGGAACAGGAGCGATCACAATGGGAATCAAGCTGGATATGGTGGGAATTGTCGTGCGGGATATGAAGAAATCACTGGATTTTTATCGTTTGCTCGGCTTGGAAATACCGGAGAGTGCAAACACGGAAATGCATGTGGAAGTGGCACAGGACGGCTTGCGCCTCGCTTTTGACACGGTTGAGGTAGCCAAAGGTGTATATGGCAGTTGGGATGAGCCTACCGGGCACCGAATCGAGCTGGCGTTTTTGTGTGACAGTGCTGACGCTTTGAATGCCCTGTACGAAAAGCTGGTGCAACACGGCTACGAAGGACATCGCGAACCGTGGGATGCCTTCTGGGGCCAGCGCTATGCGATCGTCACCGACCCGGATGGAAATCTCATCAGTCTGTTTGTGTAAAGAACAATGTTAGTTGGCATGAAAAAAGGTCATCCAGACCAAACACTGGGTGACCTTTTTCTATTTTCTCATGGGTCAGTTCTTGTGATTTAAGATGCTATCCTCCAGCATATCCGCAGTATCCCCATACACACGAATAATATGCCGTTCGCCCCACGCGCAGAGAGTATCCAGTATCCCTCTAAGGCTCCAGCCGTATTCACTCAGCTCGTATACGACCTTCGGCGGGACTTGGTTGTAGACGATCCGATTGATGATTCCGTCGTCCTCCAATTCCCGCAGCTGTTGAGTCAGCATTTTCTGGGTAATGCCAGGCATTAGACGCTTGAGTTCACTCGTGCGTTTTTCGCCGTGTGTGAGATGGCAGAGTATGACGCATTTCCACTTTCCGCCGATCACTTCTAGTGTGGCTTCTACAGAGATGTTGTATTTCTTTTTCTTCATGACAGCCCCTTCTTTCGGATAGGCACTTAAAAGTACCTATAATACTTTCCGGTACCTATAGTACTAAAAAGTGTGTACTTCTCATTATGTTTTCTATCATCCATAATAGCATTTGCCAGCTGGTATTCACCATACCCATTCATTTATTCCGTTCGCGGTGAACGAACGAGAGATACAACATACAAGGAGGAATACGTGTGACAGAAGGAAGAAAGCGAAGCACATTGGCATTGCTCGCCTTGGCTATCAGTGCTTTCGCCATCGGTACGACGGAATTTATCAGCGTAGGATTGTTGCCGTTGATTTCGCAAGACTTGCAAATTCCGGTCACGACAGCAGGTCTGACCGTTACGTTATATGCATTAGGGGTTACAGTAGGAGCACCTGTCCTCACTTCATTGACATCCAGGGTTCCCCGGAAAATGCTGCTATTCTGGATTATGGTCATTTTCGTTGCAGGGAACAGCATTGCCGCCAGTTCGACCACGATTAGCATGTTGCTGATCGGGCGGGTCGTCTCCGCGTTGGCTCATGGTGTGTTCATGTCCATCGGATCGACCATTGCCGCGGACCTTGTGACGGCGGACCGCAGAGCGAGCGCGATTTCCCTCATGTTTACCGGTCTGACTGTCGCGACGGTCACAGGCGTGCCAATGGGAACGTATTTGGGACAACTGCTTGGATGGCGAATCGCATTTGTAGCGATTGTGGCGGTCGGTATGATCGCTTTGATTGCCAATCTGATTCTGGTGCCTTCGAATCTGCGTAAAGGGGTCAAGACGACCTTTGGCGATCAGCTCAAGCTGGTCACAAATGCCCGACTGCTGCTGCTGTTTATCATTACCATGATGGGATATGGCGGGACGTTTGTTGTATTTACGTACCTGTCTCCGTTGTTGACAGACATTACCGGTTTTTCAGCAGGTACAGTAGCGATCATCCTGGTGGTCTACGGGATTGCCATTGCCATTGGCAACGTGATCGGCGGGAAGCTGGCCAATAAAAATCCGTTGGCTGCCTTGTTTCGTATGTTTAGCATTCAAGCGATTGTTCTGTTTATCATGTTTGTCACTGTACCGTTCAAGCTCGCCGGTCTGATCACGATCTTTTTCATGGGGATTTTGGCATTCATGAACGTTCCAGGGCTGCAAGTGTACGTCGTCATACTGGCAGAGCGATTTGTTCCGAGTGCAAAGGATGTGGCTTCTGCTATTAACATCGCTGCATTCAATGCAGGTATTGCAATCGGCGCGTACTTGGGTGGGGTTATTACAGATTCGATCGGACTCATCCACACGACATGGGTCGGGGGAATCATGGTCCTCGGAGCCGTTGTATTAACTGGCTTGAGCCGAGTATTAGAAAGTAAGGATGGCAATTCTAGGGTAGGGAAAAACAATCAGGAGGTAGTATGTTCATGACAAAACATCTGCAAGATACCACAACTCTTTACAACGGAGTCAAAATGCCTTGGCTAGGTCTCGGAGTATTTAAAGTGGAAGAAGGACCTGAGCTGGTCGAAGCGGTACGTGCGGCTATCCGACATGGCTATCGAAGCATCGATACGGCCGCGATCTACGGTAATGAGGAAGGCGTAGGAGAAGGAATTCGCCTGGGGATGAAAGATGCGGGCATCACGAGAGAGGATTTGTTCGTCACCTCGAAAGTATGGAATGCTGATCTTGGCTACGAGTCCACTCTGGCAGCCTACGAAACGAGTCTGAAAAAGCTGGGCTTGGACTACCTCGATCTGTACCTGATTCACTGGCCGGTCGAAGGCAAGTATAAAGAGGCTTGGCGCGCTCTGGAGACGATCTATAAAGAAGGAAGAGTAAAAGCGATCGGCGTTTCCAACTTCCATGTGCATCATCTGCAAGATCTCATGAAGGATGCAGAAATGAAGCCAATGGTCGACCAGGTCGAATACCACCCGCGCCTGACTCAAAAAGAACTCCAG
Source organism: Brevibacillus sp. (assembly GCA_029240815.1). Next base: position 48,747 of record JARDZO010000001.1, on the reverse strand, counting down.
GCATTTTGCGGGGAGAATAGCATCCAGATGGAAGCATGGTCTCCGTTGATGCAAGGGCAATTGCTCGATCATCCCGTACTCAAAGAAATAGCGGATAGTCACCAAAAATCCATTGCGCAAGTCATCGTGCGCTGGGATCTGCAAAACGGTGTGGTTACCATTCCGAAGTCAACGAAAGAGCATCGGATCGTGGAAAACGCAGATGTCTTCAACTTCGAGCTGTCCGCAGAAGACATGGCGAAAATCGATGCGTTAAATGAAGGAGTTCGTGTAGGTCCAGACCCGGATAACTTTGATTTTTAATGAATGGAAGCTATGAAAAGAGTGTCTCATCAGCAGAAGGTACTGCTGGTGGGGCATTTTTTTTGAACCGATAGCAAAATGAAAAATGCATCGTGATACCAACTTAGCTGAGGGGAGGAGAAGCAGGTTTCCGATCTGTGCTCCGGTCTACACCCTGCGAAGAAGAATAGACTGTCCGCTCCGCAACGATTCACGGGGAAGCGGTAAAGTAGTAGCCGCTTCGCTGTGAACTCAGAGGTACCGCTTCTTGATCCCGTGAATTCGTTGCTACGCTAGGTTGGGTTCCGAAGTCGCTCCGCCTGGAAACCTGCTTCTCCTGCGAGCTTTTGTGGTTTCTAGCACTTTTTTTCGGAGATTTATGACAGTAAGGTTCTTTCCCAATCGCTCGGCTTCGAAGGGTATTCTGCTCAGCCATCATCGTTTGACTTAAGAACAGGAGTACTATGAGGGTTTACTTCGGTAGAAACAGGGAAGTGGTATTGATGGTATTCATCTTTTGAAATCTTATCGTAACCCTCCTGAAACATTCTTCTCCCACCCAAGGCAACTATCCAAGGAAATATAAAAAGCAAAAGAAATAAAGTTTACTATTTTCGGATTGACTGATGTAATTTTATTTCTTATAATGAAAGCGGAAACAAGCGAATATTTTAACTATTCTCCATAGCGGACGGGGGTTGCACGATGGATCAACCTGCGAGATTGCTAGATTATCGCTCAAAAAGGGAGCATTTGCTCATCGGTCTCATGTCCGGTACCTCGTTGGACGGTATTGATGCTGCACTAGTGGCGATCCGCACGAATGGGAACGGAGAGATTGAAGACGTAGCCCTTCGTGAGTTTTATTACATGCCATACTCGGATGACTTGCGCGATTGGGTCATGAATCTCTGCAGTGTGGAAACAGCTCGGCTGGATCAACTGACAGCAGTGCATTACGGATTGTCGGAATGGTACGCATACGCAGTGAATCAGTTGATGGAAAAGGCTGGCGTAACAGCGGCGGAAGTGGATGCGGTATGCATGCACGGACAAACGATTTGGCACATTGCGGGACGCACGCCATTTCCAGGGCCAACCGGGATGACAGAAGTGCGAGCTTCCTTGCAAATCGGTGAGCTTTCTACCTTGACAGAACGCACGGGCATTCCAGTCGTAGGCAATTTCCGGGCGCGCGACTTGGCAGCGGATGGCGAAGGGGCACCTCTCGTACCGTATGCCGATTACATTCTGTTCCGTGACGCGAAAAAAGGAAGACTGCTGCAAAACATCGGTGGAATAGCCAACGTGACTGTTCTCCCAGCAGGAGCCAGCATCGAAGAAGTGGTTGCGTTTGATACGGGCCCAGGTAATATGATCATGGACCAGATCGTCCAGATTGTCACCGAGGGTAAGCTGCGATACGATGAAGCGGGTCGGCTGGCGGCTTCCGGAGTAGTCTCCCAACCGCTGCTCGCGCGACTGATGCAAGATCCGTACTACCAGATCAAACCACCCAAGAGCACAGGCCGTGAAGTATATGGAAAGGCCTTTGCCGAGGAACTGTTGGCAGAGCAAGGGAAGCTCGGCCTCAGTGGACCTGACCTGATCGCGACAGTTACGGCTTTGACCGCGACTTCCATCGCACAGGCGTACCTGCAATTCGTTTTACCTACAACCAAGGTGGAGGAAGTGATCGTCTCTGGAGGAGGCGCACACAACCAGACACTGCTTCGCATGCTGCAAAGTCAATTGGGGGCAGGAATGACCGTCACGACGACACAGCAATTCGGCATGCCGGATGACGCGAAGGAAGCTGTCGCTTTTGCCATTTTGGGTCATGAGACACTAATGGGACGACCATCGAATGTACCGTCAGTTACAGGTGCCAAGAGGGCCGTACCGTTAGGAAATATATGCTTTTAAACTGAGAAACGTAGGGGGTACCATCGTGAAAAAACGAGTGTTGGCAGGCTTTTTTCTATCTTTATCCCTGATGCTTTCCGCTTGTTCCGGCGGAGGAGGAACGGCTGCTCCAGCTGATCCAGCAAAGCCGCAGGAAGGGCAAACCGCAGCAGCAAAAACAGAGCTGGTGGTAGCAGCTGAGCAAGAGCCAGTGGGCTATGACCCGCACAAGGTTCCAGCAGCATCCAGCGTTCGTGTTTACGCCCTCATCTATGACAGCTTGACCAAGCTGGATGAAAACATGAACATCATCCCGAACCTGGCTGAAAAGTGGGAAGTGGCTCCAGATGGCAAGAGCATCACTATGTTCCTGCACAAAGGTGTGAAATTTCACAATGGCAAAGACATGACAGCTGACGATGTGAAATTCACCTTTGAACGCATCATGAATCCAGACACAGGCTCGATCGCGAAATCGTACTTCTCCAGTGTAGAGTCGATCGAAGTAAAAGACCCAACCACAATCGTATTCAAGCTGAAAAATGCGGATGCAGCGTTCATCGCAAACACTGCGAGCGCGTATGCTTCTATCGTACCGAGCGGATCAACGGATCTGACAAAAGAGGCGATTGGTACAGGGCCGTTCAAAATGGAAAAAGCCGAGCCTGGCCAATACGTATTACTGAAGAAAAATCCGGATTATTTCAATAAAGATGTGCCAAAAGTGGAAACGATCAAATTCCAGATCATGAAGGACGAGGCTGAACGTCTGGCAGCGATCCGTTCCGGCAAAATCGACATCAGCGTAGTGTCTGCCGATTCCGCGAAGCTTCTGGAAGGCAAGCCAGGGGTTCAAGTGAAAAACTATCAATCTCTGGAGTACAGCTACCTGGGCATTAACGTAAACAAGAAGCCTTTTGACAACCCAAAAGTACGTGAAGCGATCAGCTATGCGGTAGACCGCAACCAGATCGTACAGACTGTTTGGAAAGGCGAAGCAGCCTTGACTGGTCCAATCGCTCCTGCTATCACGAACTGGGCAGTAGATACAGCTACGTATCCGACTTACAAAACGGATGTAGAAAAAGCAAAACAATTGCTCGCAGAAGCAGGCTTCCCAAACGGATTTGAGACTCAAATCGAAACAGCTGCTACTTACCCAGACATGGTAGAAACCGCGCAAGTGATTCAGCAACAACTGAAAGCAATCGGAATCAACGCCAAGATCAACCAGCTGGAATGGGGTAACTACATCGAAGTATGGAAGTCCAAAGACATGAACTTGATGGTTGGACGCAACACATCCGGTGTAGATGCTGACCGTTCGATGCGCTTCTTCTTCTCGACCACCGGTTCTGCGAATGTATGGAACTACTCCAACCCGGCTTATGATGAGCTGGTCGGAAAAGCCTTGGCTACCGTAGATCAGGCAGAACGCAAAAAACTGTACGAACAAGCACAAACCATGCTGGTAGCAGATGCACCGAACCTGTTCCTGGCTTCTCCAAAGAACTACTATGCTGTACGTGACAACATCGATTTCACACCAAGCGCAGCGGGTGAAGTGTACTCTCTGATCAAGACTGCGATCAAGTAATAGATAGATGATCAAGGCTCCGCCTGGCCTCTGGCGGAGCCAAGTTTCTAATTTGGAGGGAACCTCGTGGGATCTTATCTAATCAAACGCGTCGCCAGCCTGATTCCCATCCTGTTTGGCATCTCCGTTTTGGTATTTACCATCCTGCATCTGGTGCCGGGTGATCCTGCTTCTATCATGCTGGGAACAAACGCTACCCCAGAAGCCATCGCTGCCCTGCACAAGAGCATGGGACTGGATCAGCCGTTGATCACGCAGTACTTTCATTGGATCGGCGGAATGCTGCAGGGGAACTTTGGAGTATCTGTCCATTCTGGCGAGGAAATCTTGCCGCAAATCTTCAAGCGCTTTTTGATCACGCTGCAGCTGACGGTATTTGGCGTCCTGATCGGCTGGGCGCTCGCCATTCCGTTTGGCATCCTGTCCGCCATCCGCGCGCACTCCAAGACAGATATCATCGTCCGCGTGGTTACGTTGCTGGGAATCTCGGTACCCAATTTTGCGATCGGGACCCTTCTCTTGTTGGGCCTTTCTCTCTATTTCAACTGGTTTCCGCCGATTGATGTCGTCAGCTTCTGGGAAAATCCCGTGGAAGCCTTCAAGGTGTTTATCCTGCCAGCGGTGACGATGGGCATTGTCGTAGCTGCAGGCGTGATGAGGATGACGCGATCTGCTTTCTTGGAAACCATGGACAAGGACTTCATCCGTACAGCACGTGCAAAAGGGAACAGTCAATGGACCATCGTCATGGGTCACGCGTTCCGCAACTCCTCGATTCCGATCGTGACCATTGCCGGCATGCAGATCGGATACCTGTTGGGCGGATCAGTCATCGTGGAGCAGCTGTTTTCGATACCGGGATTGGGTCAGTACATTTTAGAAGGCATCTATCAGCGGGATTATCCGGTTGTACAGGGAGGCGTCTTATTTGTCGCTCTGGTGTTTGTCCTGGTCAATCTGCTCATCGACCTGATCTATACCTGGATTGATCCGCGTATCAAGTATTGACAAGGGGAATGCGACATGAGCACTTTTCGAAAGCGATTTTTCGCAAATAAAACGGCCGTCTTCTGTTCCGTGTTGCTGGCGCTGCTCTGTGTAACGGCTGCATTGGCGCCGGTGTTGGCACCGCATGACCCGACGCAGATGTTTCAGGAGCATCGGATGGAAGGCAGCTCTGGTGAGTTTATGCTGGGAACGGACCAGTTTGGTCGTGACCTGTTGAGCCGCATTATCTACGGAGCGCGCGTATCTCTAGTGGTGGGCGTGTCTGCCGTATTGGTCAGTGTCGTATTTGGGACGCTGTTTGGATTGATAGCTGGTTACTTCGGGCGTTGGGTGGACGGTTTTATCATGCGCTGCATGGATGTGCTGTTTGCCTTTCCAGAGATTTTGCTGGCGCTGGCGATTGTCGCGGCGTTAGGTCCGGGTACATTTAATACCATCATGGCCATCGGGATTGTGAATATTCCCATTTTTACCCGCACCGTCAGGGGAGCTGTACTCTCCATCAAGAACCTGGAATACGTGGAGAGCGCACGAGCTATTGGGGCAAGCACGAAACGTATTTTGTTCCTGGAAATCTTTCCGAATGTGACTGCGCCACTCTTGGTGCAATCCTCGTTGGCGATTTCCGGTGCGATTTTGACCGAATCCGCTCTCAGCTTTTTGGGCTTGGGCATCCAACCGCCTGATCCATCATGGGGCGGTATGATTTCAGAGGCACGCCGTTATATGGAATTGGCTCCTGGGATGATCATTTGGCCATGTCTTGCCATGACCGTGACCATTCTTGCCTGCAACATGTTCGGCGATGCAGTTCGCGATATTCTCGATCCGCGTCATCGCGGCAAGTAGGCGGGAGGAATCGAAATGAACGGAATCGAGCTCATGGTTCGGATGGAACAAAGTCTGGAGGATGGGATTCGAAAAGGTATTTTTCCGGGTGCTGCTGTCAGTGTGATGAGAAAAGGAGCGCCGACACTGACAACGGTCAAAGGCATGACGGGGGTAGAAGAGGGAGCAGCAACTGTCGATGCTCAGACTTTATACGATCTTGCATCCCTGACGAAAGTCGTCGTGACGCTGCCGCTCGTTTTACTCAGCATCCAAACCGGCAAGCTGTCCCTCGCAGATGCACTCATCACCCATATACCAGAAATGGGAGAGGGCAGAGACAGGGAAAGAAAAGCGCAGATCAAAATTGCGCACTTGCTCACGCACACGTCTGGACTTCCTGCATGGCGCCCGTTTTTTCTGATTGGTCAGGGCAGAGCGGACTACATTCGACTAATCTCCCAGGAGCAGCTGATTGGCACTCCTGGCAGTCAGGTCGTCTACAGTGATTTAGGATTTATGTTACTCGGCTTTCTGCTGGAGCGCGTCTGGGGGGAAGAGCTGGACTCACTCGCTAAAAGACTCATTTTTAAACCGAGCGGAATGGAAAGCGCCTGTTATGTTCCTCTGCAGCAATCCATGCTTGAGATCAGCGGGATTGCGCTTACGGAAAATGGCAATGCGTTTGAGAAAAATATGGCAGAGAACTACTTGGCAGAAATGGAGCCTTTCGATCATCCGAGAGTGGCGGAGTGGAGAGAAAAGCTGGCGGATTATAAGTGGCGACAAGGCGTGATCTGCGGTACGGTCCACGACTGCAACGCACATTACGGCCTCGGAGGAATCAGCGGACATGCCGGTCTCTTTGCGACTGTTCGCGATGTCGAGCGCTATATGGAGATCTGGACTTCCGATGATGCTCCGGTCCGCATCGATCCTGTTCTGAGGGCGCTGTCTACTCGCTCCCATACAGATCCCTCCACTCATCGCAGAGGCCTCGGCTGGATCGCCTCATCTACAGGCGGTTCACTCGAACAGCTTGCGGCTGGCTGTACAGGAGGAGACATGGTGTCAGAACGCTCTTTTGGCCATACAGGCTTTACAGGAACGTCGATCTGGTCCGATCCGATCAGAGAAGTGACGGTAATTACGTTGACCAATCGGGTCCATCCTGTCGCAAGTCCTTTGATCGGGCCGTGGCGCATCGCTCACCACAATCAAATTTTGAACGGCATCAAGCCAGTCGGCTCATCGAGAGAAAGGGGGAGTACCCATGACAGCTATGCTTGCGATCGATAATTTACGAACATCCTTTCTTCAATCTGGCAATAAGCTGACCGTCATCGAAGGGGTCAGCCTGACTGTGGAACCTGGCGAAACCGTAGGGGTGGTAGGCGAGTCGGGTTGTGGAAAAAGCGTGACCAGCATGTCCATCATGCAGCTTTTGGGACGAAATGTGGAAATGAGCGGCAGCATTCGATTTCAGGATAAAGAATTGCTGACCCTTTCAGATAAAGAAATGCAAAAGATACGGGGAAACGAGATCGCGATGATCTTTCAGGAACCGATGACTTCGCTCAATCCGCTGCATCCGATCGGAAAACAGATCAGCGAACCATTGCGCCGTCATATGGGCTTGTCCAAGCAAGCTGCGAAAGAGCGGACGATCGAGCTGCTCAGGCAGGTGGGGATTCCTCGTGCAGATGAAATCATTGCAGACTATCCGCACCAGCTCTCGGGCGGGATGCGTCAGCGCGTCATGATCGCCATGGCGATGGCTTGTGAGCCAAAATTGCTGATCGCGGATGAACCGACGACTGCCCTCGATGTGACGATTCAGGCGCAGATTCTCGAATTGATGAAAAAGGTGCGCAACGAGAGAGGGACTTCCATCATGCTGATCACCCACGACTTGGGTGTGGTAGCCGAGATGTGCCACCGCGTAATCGTCATGTACGCCGGCCAGATTGTGGAGGAAGCGGACGTCAAAAAGCTGTTTGACGAACCCAAGCACCCGTACACCAGAGGTCTGATGAAGTCCATGCCGAGCGTCAACGTAAATCAGGAGCGGCTGGATGCCATTCCGGGTGCTGTTCCACTGCTGAGTGAAATGCCAGCGGGATGTCGCTTTGCCCCACGTTGTTCTGAAGCGATGGACATCTGCCGGGAGAAAAATCCGGAGCTCATGTCTGTCTCCGATTCGCAAAAATGCCGGTGCTGGCTGTATCGCGAGGGGGAAGCACAATGACAAAACCACTCTTGGAGATCAAATCGTTAACCAAGCATTTCACGAGCAAGCAGGGCTTTTTCAGCAAGGAAAAGGTCGTCCGCGCCGTCGATGGCGTCAATCTCACGGTCTATCCGGGGGAGACAGTCAGTATCGTAGGTGAATCCGGCTGCGGTAAATCAACAACGGGTCGCTGCATTTTGCGGTTGATCGAGCCGACCGATGGGGAAATCCTGTTCGAAGGAAACGACATCCGCAAGCTGAACGAGACGGATTTGCGCCGTGCCCGCCGCGACATGCAGCTCGTTTTTCAGGACCCCTTTGCATCGCTGAATCCACGCAAAACAATCGGACAGCTACTAGAAGATCCATTGATCATACATGGGATTGGCACGGCACAAGAACGCCGCCGTCAGGTAGAGGAAATGATCGGGATTGTCGGGTTGTCCAAGCAGCATCTGGACCGTTTTCCCCACGAGTTTTCCGGGGGACAACGCCAGCGGATCGGGATCGCCCGTGCACTGATTTTGCGACCCAAGCTGATTATTGCTGACGAGCCAGTATCTGCGCTGGACGTATCCATCCAGGCGCAAATCCTCAACCTGATGCAAGATTTGCAAAAGGAATTTAATTTGACCTATCTGTTTATTTCCCACGATTTGAGTGTCGTGCGTCACATTTCCGACCGAGTCGCGGTCATGTATCTGGGAAAAGTGGTAGAGGTAGCAGACAAGCAATCCTTATATGAACACCCGACACATCCGTACACGCAGGCTTTGCTATCAGCTGTACCTGTTCCGAATCCGCACCTGACGACACAGCGCATCATTTTGGAGGGAGACTTGCCGAGCCCAGCCAATCCGCCATCGGGTTGCACGTTCCATCCGCGTTGCCGACACTGCATGGACATTTGCAAGACAAGTGCCCCGCCTGCACGAGAGCTAGCAGCAGGACATTGGGTTTCCTGCCATCTGGACGAGGGCGCAATTAGGCCGCAAGTATGAAAACAAAAGGAGGTTCGGAGAGAGTGAAGCTGGAGAACTTGCAAGCATTAACGACAGAAGGAAAAAACGAAAGCACTCAGGACCTTGATCGGTTGAGTACCCGGGGAATCGTTCAGCTGATGAACGATGAAGATAAAAAAGTACCTTACGCAGTTGAGCGCGTCTTGGATCAAGTGTCTGAAGCGGTCGAGCTGATCGTGGCGGCATTGGAGAAAGATGGCAGACTCTTTTACTTTGGAGCGGGAACAAGCGGACGATTGGGAATTCTCGATGCGTCTGAATGCCCGCCGACATTTGGGACGGATCCTGAATTGGTTCAGGGAGTCATCGCTGGCGGGCCATCTGCCATGATCCGTGCAGTCGAAGGCGCGGAAGATTCCGTGGAGCTGGGGATTGAGGATGTGCGCAAATACGGTGTGACGGATCGAGATGTGGTGGTCGGTATCGCGGCAAGCGGTCGGACTCCATATGTGCTCGGAGTTCTGCAAGAAGCGCAGGCGATCGGTGCCCGTACCATTGCGGTATCATGCAACCAGCCTTCTTTTATTAACAAAGGGGTAGATGTTGCGATCAATGTCGTCGTTGGACCAGAGGTATTGACTGGCTCGACACGACTCAAGGCAGGCTCGGCACAAAAGCTCGTCCTCAATATGCTGACGACAGCTACCATGATCAAGCTCGGCAAGGTGTACGGCAACCTGATGGTGAATGTTCAGGCGACAAACCTCAAGCTCAAGGAACGGGTCAAACGGATCGTCATGGAAGTAACCGGCGCAAGCTACGCTGAAGCGGAGCGACTGGCGGATCAGGCAAAAGGGGATGCCAAGACGGCGATTTTGATGAAATTGACGAATACCAGCAGGGAAGAAGCCGCACAATTGTTAAATCTCACCAAAGGAAGAATTCGGGAAGCAATTCAGAAGTACAGTTAATTCTTGAGGAGGGTTTCCATGTTGCCCGAACACATTCGCTCCGAGTTGCGCGCGATCGTGGGAGAGAAGCATTGTCTGGATCGGCAGGAAGCGTTGGTCGCTTACTCGTATGATGCGACGCCTATGCAGCAGTCACTGCCCGACGTCGTGGTGATGCCGCAAAGCACGGAAGAAGTTCAACAAGTCATGCGGGTAGCGGCAAAGCATCAAATCCCGATCGTGACGCGCGGTGCAGGGTCTAATCTTTGTGCAGGAACGATTCCGGTCGGGGGAGGCATTGTCCTCGTCTTGAACCGAATGAATCAGATCGTGGAGATCGACGAGCAAAATCTGACGATCACCGTACAGCCGGGTGTGCGCACCGCTGACATTCATCAGGCGGTCGAAGCGCACGGTCTGTTTTATCCTCCGGACCCGGGCAGTATGGTCATCTCGACGATTGGCGGGAATATCGCTCTCAATTCGGGAGGACTCCGCGGACTGAAATACGGAACGACAAAGGATTACGTACTCGGATTGGAAGCGGTTCTGCCGAATGGGGAGATCATTCGCACAGGTGGCAAGCTGATGAAAGATGTGGCGGGATATGACTTGACCAAGCTGCTGGTAGGCAGTGAGGGAACGCTGGCCATCATCACCCAGGCGATCCTCAAGCTGATTCCAAAACCACAGACCCAGCGCGTCATGCTGGCGATGTATGCGGATATGTCCCAAGCGGCTCGCTCCGTTTCTGACATTATCGCGAACAGGATCATCCCGGGAACACTGGAGTTTTTGGATCAGGGAACCATTCGAGTTGTGGAAGATTTCAAGCAGATTGGTCTGCCGACTGATGTGGCTGCCATTTTGCTGATCGGCCAGGATGGAGAAGCGGAATCGGTAGATCGTGACATCGAGAAGATTTCTGCGATTTGCAAGAAAAACGACGCCGTCCAGATCAAAGTCGCCACGACACCAGAAGAAGCGGACGAAGTCATGACGGCGAGACGAAGTGCACTGGCTGCCCTGTCTCGGATGCGCCCGACCACGATTCTTGAGGATGCGACTGTTCCACGGGCGCAGATTGCCCCGATGGTAGCGGCTATTCAAGAAATCACGGAGCGGTATGGTCTGAACATTTGTACCTTTGGTCATGCAGGTGACGGCAATCTGCATCCCACCTGTATGACCGATGCGCGCAATCACGAAGAAATCGAGCGGGTCGAGGACGCGTTTGCGGAAATATTTGAAGCCGCTATCGATTTGGGCGGAACCATTACAGGTGAGCATGGCGTGGGTATCGTCAAGGCACCCTATCTCGAATGGAAAGTGGGTGCCGCGGGGATCGAAGTGATGAAGGGCATCAAACAGGCTTTTGACCCGCACAACCTACTGAATCCTGGCAAGATGTTCGCCAAAGAAACCCGGAACAGAGTGGTGGTCAACCGTGCTTAAAGAAGCCTTGATAGATAAACTGGATTATGAAGAGCTGTCCAACTGCATGCGCTGCGGTTTTTGCCAGCCTGCTTGTCCGACCTTTCGCGAGACGGGATATGAGGCTGCATCTCCACGGGGCCGGATCGCTTTGATGAAAGCTGTGGCAGACGGCGTCATGCAGCCGGACAAGGACTTTGTCGATCAAATGAATCTGTGCCTCGGCTGTCGTGCCTGCGAACCGGTTTGTCCGGCAGGCGTTCCCTATGGTCAGCTGATTGAACAGACGAGAGAGGCCATCGAGGAAGTGCAAGAGCATCCGACATGGGTCAAAGCTGTCCGCAAAGTGGCCTTCACTCATCTATTCCCACGTCAGGACCGACTCTATCGATTAGGTAGCATGTTGCGTTTCTACCAGCGATCTGGAATGCAAAAAGCGGTACGCAAGCTCGGTGTACTCCGCATCCTGCCGAAACAGCTGGGTGAGATGGAAGCGATCATGCCAGAAGCGTCCGGAAAAGGAATCACCCAATACCTCGGGGCTACGGTCATTCCGGCTGTTGGAGAACAGAAGCTTCGGGTCGGCATGTTTCACGGCTGCATCATGGATGTGCTGTTTAGTGAGACCAATCTCAACACCGTACGGCTATTGACCGAGGCGGGCTGTGAGGTCGTGATTGCAGAGGGGCAGGTATGCTGTGGGGCACTGCATGCCCATAGCGGGGAAAGAGAAGAAGCAAGAAATCTGGCGAGGAAAAACATCGCTGCATTCAGCGCGGCTGATGTGGATGTGATCGTATCCAATGCAGGTGGCTGCGGGGCTTTACTGCAGGAGTACAATCATCTGCTGGAGCATGATTCGGAATGGCACGAACGGGCAGAGTGGTTTTCCTCCCGGGTCAAAGATATCAGCGAGCTGTTGGTGGAGCTGGTAGAACCGAATACATGGGGAGCTCTGCCTCAGTCCAAGCGGATCACCTATCAATCATCCTGCCACCTGCGCAATGGCATGAAGGTCACCAAAGAGCCAATAAATCTCCTACAGTCGATTCAAGGTGCCACTTATGTGCCCCTGCGGGAAGGTGACCGCTGCTGCGGATCGGCAGGAATATACAATCTGGTACAGCCAGAGATGGCGGGCAATCTGCTGGACGAAAAAATGGGCCACGTCGCCGCCACCCAGGCCGATATCTTGGTCACATCCAATCCGGGCTGTCTGCTGCAAATGAAAGCAGGGATCAAGCGCGCAGGCTTGGAAGACCAGATGGAAGCCGTGCACCTCGTTGATTTATTGGCTCGTGTCCAAAGAAAAAATGGAACATCCTTGGAACGAAGAGCATAAGCTAAAGTGAAAAGTCCTTGCATCGCTCTTTCGGGTATGCAAGGGCTTTTTGCTTGTTTTTGTCATTGTTTGTCAGTCATATGAAGAAATCCATTTGATCGGGAAGGTTTGCATTGGTCTCGCTCGGAATGGTCTGTTCTCCGGGACCAAAAATGATTTACCTGATCTCTCGCATCATTACACAGGGACGTATGGCCGGAGTCATTTCCTTGTGCGGAGTGATGCTTGGGTTTGTCGTGTACATTTTTGCCACCATGTTTGAACAGCGCTGGCTGCACGGATGGCGTTGGATGGTCGTTAAAGCCAGATGAGCAAAATCACAGTGGGGACACTTTATGAAAGAGGAGAGAAACGACCTTGAATAGAGTCGATCTAGTATCCGCAATCATTACAAACGAAAGCGGTCAAATTTTGATCGTCAAGGATCGAAAGTGCGATTCCTTTTATTGGGGTCCTCCAGGAGGGGCTGTGGAAGTAGGGGAAACCTTAGTGTAAAGTGATAATAAAGTAATAGACCGGAACTCCTTGTCTATTAAGGAATCCCGGTCTTTTTGATCTTTAAAATATCAATAATAGTTTTAGACGCATTGTGGTCTTGAAGAAAGTTGCTTAAGAAAATCGAGTAATAAAGTTGTAGACTGCTCATTGAACTATAGATCCCAGTTAGCGTAATCATACTCAGGGTGTGATGGGATCGGTTGTTCAGACCTAATTCACAACTTATTAATAACAATTGATAATTTATAATTTGCATGCTCGTTTAGCTCTACCAAGAATTGATCCAATAATTCGTTTGAATGAAATCTACATTCTAGAAAATAACAACCATCCCCACTAATTTTATAATTATTTATGATGTATTTCTCTTGTGTGTTTATAAATGAAAGATAAGGTTTATGATAAGTGCTTGTTGTGATGACGGTAATCAAAGCATGTATAAAACACCCTAATTTAACTTGATTAACTTTAATCGTGTAACCCTCGATCACCCCATTATCCTCCAATTTAGCTACTCTAGTTGCTGCTGCTTGTCCAGTCAAATGGACTTTCTCTCCTAATTCTTTCATGGTGATACGACTATTTTCGGATAGCTCTTCCAATATCCGCTTGTCTGTTTGATCTAACATGAAATCACATCCTATTCGTGAAAGTAAAATAATCTAATGAAATTACTTCTCAATACTCAGGGATACCCTAATAAGGTAATAAGCTCATTCCTGACCATGAATAAAACGAATTTCAAAAATCAAGTCAAAGCCTTAAATGACTTGATGTTATCTATGTAAAAGATGATTGCACATAATATAAACTAAATACATAAAAATTAATGGAGCTGAGAAAATGAAAGTAACACAAATAAGGAATGCGACTCTGGTAGTAGAATATGCAGGGAAAAAGTTCTTAATCGATCCATTCTTAGCAGATAAGGGTACTTACCCGCCGTTCCCCAATTCGTTAAGACAAGATCAAAATAACCCTTTAGTTAGCTTACCAACATCACTCGACAATATTATAAATGTAGATGCTGTCATTGTAACTCATCTTCACTTGGATCATTTTGATGATGTAGCCAAAGAGGTTTTACCAAAAGATATAAAAATCTTTGTGCAAAATGAAGAAGATGCTATTGAAATTAGAAACGCTGATTTTCAAAATGTAGAGGTTTTACAAGAGAATACGCTCTTTGAAGATATCCACCTGATCAAAACAAAAGGTGAGCACGGAAGAGGAGAAATTTTAAAACTTGCTGGTCAAGTATGTGGTGTTGTCTTTAAACACCCAACGGAGAAAATATTATATGTGGCTGGAGATACGGTTTGGTATGAAGGAGTTTACAAAGTAATCGACACACGTAATCCGGAAATAATTGTAGTGAATGCTGGAGATAATCAATTCTTTGAAGGCGGTTCTTTAGTTATGGGCAAAGAGGATGTTTACGAAGTATACAAGGCAGCTCCTAACGCAAAAATTATTGCAGTTCATATGGAGGCCGTAAACCATTGGACATTATCCAGAGAAGAATTAAAAAGCTTTACTAAAGAAAAAGGAATCGACTCTAGCGTTATAGTGCCAGATGATGGAGAATCATACACGTTCTAATTTGAAAGAAGAGACATGAGATGTCAGTTGATGAAAAGCTGCCGAAGCGTTCGGCAGCTTTTCCTATGAGTTTTCTCAACTATTTGACTCCCCAGTGTACTAGCGAAAATTGCCTGTTAGCTTAAAGCAACTGCCAGTTTACGACATTATTATCCAGTCCAATACTTTATTATTCAGTCTAGGCGAGAGCCATGGCAACAGGAGGTGTGACAGCAGCAACAAACTTTTGCTGATCGTGGGCTACAGATAGCCCAAGTGCTTCTCCCCATGATAAACATCCAAAGCAGCTTGCACCGCCCGCCCCGTATGCACATTCACCCCATGCCGAATCAAAACAGCCTCCAGTGCTCCTAGAACATGCAGAATGTTTTTCTTCCGGCAGCTGTAGCCCATGGTCCCGATCCGCCAAATTTTCCCTTTGAGTGCTCCGAACGAACTGGCAATTTCGATGTGGAAATCTTCCAACAACATCGCTCGTACGGATTCTCCGTTAACCCCATCAGGCACAGAGATGCACGTAACGACGGGCAGCTTGCAGGCAGGATCGCCGTACAGCTCCAGACCCATCGCCGTAATTCCCCGAACCAGAGCTGTTTCATGCAGTCGATGTCGGGAAAAGCGTTCCTCCAGACCTTCCTCCAGAACAATACGTACCCCTTCACGTAAAGCGTACAACATGCTGGTGGCTTCCGTGTGATGATTGAGTCGCACAGGACCCCAATAGTCCATGAGCTGGCTGAGGTCAAAATAGTTGCTGCGAATGGTCCGCCCCAAACCCATTGAGTATTGTGCGTCAGGATCTGCTAAGCCCCTCTCGATTTTCTTGCGTTCCAGGAGGAGGGCTTCTACGCGGGAATTGAACGTGATGGGAGCCATACCGGATGGAACCGATAGACATTTTTGCGTACCGCCGATGCAAGCGTCTATGTACCAATCATCCACTTTTACGTCCGTGCCACCGATAGAGGCGACAGCATCGACGACGAACAAAACATTCATCTGCCGGCAAGCCAATCCGATTTCCTGGAGAGGCTGCATGCAACCAGTAGACGTTTCACCGTGGACCATCGCGACGATTTTGGGTTGGATGCGTTCGATTTCGCGAATGACTGCAGCTGGATCAAATACTTGTCCCCAAGCCGTTTCCATGGTGACGACGTGCGCTCCGTAACGCTCTGAAATTTCAGTGAGCAGATGTCCAAAGCGGCCGTAAATCGGGACGAGCACACGATCCCCCGGTTCGATGAGACTGCCGAGTACAGCCTCGATGCCTGCTCGGGAAGTACCGTCAACGGGGAACGCCCAATGATTATTTGTCTGGAATAGCTTGCGTAGCATCTCCATGGTTTCATTCATGATAGCAGTAAATTCTGGATCGAATTGCCCTAGAATCGGGGTACACATGGCACGCAGTACACGAGGCTCGGCTTCGACAGGGCCTGGGGTCAGGATTGTACGCAAAGACAAATTTAGATCTTTGTACATAGGCAGCCAACTCCTTTTGTGTTTCGGAAAATGGAAGAGAACGACCGTCCTCTCTGGGACTTCCCCGGAAAAAACGGCCGCTCGCATCGTTGCTCTGCTTGTTAGAAATCGATTTTAAACTTCAGGAATCCTGCTTTGCGAAGTGCTTCATAAATAATGACGAGCGCAGGACCCAGTATGAGACCGAAGAAGCCAAGGACCTGAAATCCTAGAAAGAGGCTGACCAATGCTGCCAATGCACTGATGCCAAGGTTCGAAGCCAAAATTTTGGGTTCGATGATGCGCCGGATCACGGTGATTGCCAAAAAGAGGATGACCAGACCGATGGCGAGGTGTGTCTTGTCCGTGAAAAAATTGTAAGCGGCCCATGGCACGAGAAAAGATCCTGTCCCCAGTATCGGGAGGATGTCTACCAGTACGATCAAAAGAGCGATGACAGCAGAGTACTTGATTTTCAAGATGATCAGGCCAAGCCAAGCGATCATGAAAGTAACGAAGCTGAGAATGATCTGGGCCCGTAAAAAACCGATCGTGGCACGGTTCAACTGAGTTAATACCACGTTTATCTTTTCTCTGGCAGACACGGTGAACATCCGCATAAAACCAGCCCTCAATCGAGGGAGATCCAGACTGATTAGGAACAGAGCGACCAGGTAGATGATCGTCGTGAGCAAAAATCCGGGAATGATCGCGACCGCACCGAGAATCCCTCTGGCAAGAGTAGAGGCGGCGTTGATCGCGGACGTTTTTAAGCTGTCGAACACCTGTTGAATTTGGAAGACGGTGTCTGCTGGCAAAGTGGCGTAATACAGTTCCCACCTCCCAATAGTGGACTCGAGTAATTCAAATAAGTGTTGGGAATAAGTGGGAAGTCGCTGAGCCAAGTCAACACTTTGGACAACAATCTGGGTGCCTAACCAGTAGGCAATGATTGCGAATGATAACAGAAACACGAGAAAGGAACAGATGACGGAACTTAAACGATTGATGCGTAGATTCCGGACGAGAAACAGCACAAATGGTTCCAACAAGATCGCGGTCAATAACGCAAGGATAAAGGGAACGGAATACGGTAGCAGAAATAGCGTGATCGCTAGGAGAACTCCTAACAATATAATTTTCCGAATCGTCATCAAAAGGCTCCATTCTGATTCTTATAAGTAGCAGGTTATATCCAATCTTACCTATTTTATCATTTTTGTTAGGGGTAAAACAATGTACTCACTTCATAAGGCGACTTACCTGTAAATCATCCATTCCCCATCATATTCGGACTAATGACCATCGATATTGTGAACAAACTATCGAAATAATAAGTATTAATAAAAAAATACAAAAAATCAGGTTAACGTAAATGACGTGATATGATACTTATCTATATGATTATCGGCCAAGAGTCACTAAGGTATATAGCAAGGAAAAGTATGGAAGAGGCAGAGGAATCTATTTACATTGAGAATAAAAACAGGTCTCTGCTAGAATGTGAAATATAAATCGACACAGTTCGACAAAATGTCTGAATTCGTGTAGATATACATTACTTTATCTTAAGTGAGGTGTCAGAATGAAGCGGTTTGGATTAGCGATTCAGATTGTCATCGGTCTCATTCTGGGTATCCTAGTGGGCGCCATTTTCTTTGGCAATCCTGCTGTGGCGACCTATTTGCAACCAATTGGTGATGTTTTCCTTCGTTTAATTAAAATGATCGTAATCCCGATCGTAATCGCGACGTTGATCGTCGGTGTTGCGGGAGTGGGAGACGTCAAGAAGCTGGGTAAAATCGGCGGAAAAACCATTTTATACTTTGAAATCGTTACCACGATTGCGATTCTTGTCGGTCTTCTGGCTGCGAACATCTTTCAGCCGGGTGTTGGCGTGGACATGTCGAATCTGGCGAAAACCGATATTCATACCTATGTGGAAACCGCAGAAACTACGCAAAGCCACAGTATGATTGATACCTTTGTGAACATCGTTCCAAAAAACATTTTTGATGCCATTGTCCGTGGTGACATGCTGGCGATTATCTTCTTCTCGGTCCTTTTCGGTCTGGGGGTAGCTGCCGCAGGGGAACGCGGAAAACCGGTACTAAACTTCTTCCAGGGTGTAGCAGACGCTATGTTCTGGGTAGTAAATGCGATCATGCGTTTTGCTCCATTCGGGGTATTTGCCCTGATCGGGGTTACAGTATCCAAGTTTGGACTATCTTCCCTTGTTCCATTAGGGAAATTAGTTATTCTCGTACACATCGTGATGCTGTTCTTCATTTTCGTTGTTTTGGGAACCATTGCAAGAATCAGCGGAATCAAAATCACGCAGATTATCCGCATTTTGAAGGACGAGCTGCTTTTGGCTTACTCTACTTCCAGCTCCGAGACCGTCTTGCCAAAAATCATGGAGAAGATGGAACGTCTCGGTTGTCCAAAAGCGATTACCTCGTTTGTTATCCCGACAGGCTATTCCTTTAACCTGGACGGTTCGACGCTGTACCAAGCGTTGGCAGCATTGTTTATTGCGCAAATGTACGGCATCCACATGCCAATCAGTGCACAGATTACACTTATGCTTGTTCTGATGGTAACCTCCAAAGGGATTGCTGGTGTACCTGGCGTATCTTTCGTTGTCCTTTTGGCGACATTGGGTTCAGTTGGTATCCCATTGGAAGGTCTCGCTTTCATCGCGGGTGTCGATCGCCTGCTGGATATGGCGCGTACCGTTGTAAACGTAATCGGAAACTCTCTGGCAGCTGTCGTTATTTCTCGCTGGGAAGGTCAGTTTGACAAGAAAAAAGCTGAGCAATACCTGAAAGAAGTAAGTGCGAAAGCCGCTTAATTACCAATAGACTCACCAAGCCTTTTGTCAGGAGCAATCCGGGCAAAAGGCTTTTTTCATTTTCCAGGCTGCCTATTGACAGGGAGAAAAAGGAAAGGTAAGATCATGTTAATGAATTGATAATAACAATTTGATAATAACACGAAAGAGATAACAGTAATTCGTGTTATCTCGGGAAATGTTTGTGTGGAGGCGAACGGCCAAGTGAAAAATTCACCGATTACGAACAAGGACGGATTGACGGAACAACAATTTTTGCAGAGTTACGACGCAAGCAAGTTTGCACGACCATCTGTCACGGTCGACATGCTCATTTTTACCGTGGCGGATGAACAAGAGCCAAATTATCGCAAGCTCTCCCCGAAATCGCTGCAGATATTGCTGGTAAAGCGAGCCGATCATCCTTTCATTGGGCAGTGGGCCTTGCCGGGAGGATTTGTCTCTTCGGATGAAAGCTTGGAGGAGGCAGCTCGTCGCGAGTTACGAGAGGAGACGAATATCGACGACATTTATTTGGAGCAGCTCTACACGTGGGGGGAAGTAAACAGGGACCCGCGAACGCGAGTCATCAGTGCCTCGTATATGGCGCTAGTTGATAGTGAGTCATTGGAAGTAAAAGCGGGTGATGATGCAGATGATGCCAGATGGTTTCGCATCGAGGACAAATGGCTGCGCGAAAACAAGATCGCTACGGAGGAAGGAACCATTACAGAAAAATGGGTGGAGCTTCGCTTCTGGAATGAAACAGAGGAGCTGTCAGCCACGGTGAAAATCACTCGCACAGTGTCAGGGCGTACTGTGCGGGAAGATCGAGAAATCGTGGAGACGAATCAAGTCGCCTTTGATCATGCCAAGATCATCCAGTATGCTTTAGAGCGTTTGCGCAACAAGATCGAGTATACCGACATTGCATTCGCCCTGATGCCAGAATTGTTTACGCTGACGGAGCTTCAGCTAGTGTACGAGGTTATCTTAGGCAAGGAATTGTTGGCCGCGGCTTTCCGCAGAAAGGTTGCCGACAAGGTGATCGAGACGAATCACTATCGCAAGCACGCAGGGCATCGGCCTTCAAAGTACTACCGATTCAATCCGGATTGGACAGATAAGGCGTAACCCATAGATGGATACGAACGAATATGAAAACGGGAGAGAAACCTATGATTGCAAAATGGACCGGTTACTTCGCAGACTGGAGCTGGTTTGAAAGACTTTGGCTGCTTGCTTTTACCGTTCTCAATATTTACCTGTTTTTCGCCTTGGATGATACGCTCATCGGCTTGATCGCCTCGTTGACCGGGATGCTTAGCGTGGTCCTCGTCGCCAAAGGAAAGACTTCGAACTACTACCCGGGCATCATTAATGTGGTGCTTTACGCTTTCGTCGCCTATGGCCAAAAGTATTACGGAGAAGTCATGCTCAATCTTCTCTACTTTTTACCGATGCAGTTTATCGGGCTGTTCATGTGGAGAAAGAACGGATTGTCGGAAACGAAACGCAACGATGTGAAAGTAGCAGTGATGACCAACCGTGCTCGGATCTATTGGAGCGTACTATGTCTCGCTGTGACGCTTGCGTATGCTTGGGTGCTAAAGGCAATGGGTGGGGCACTCCCCTTTATTGACTCCTTGACCGCTGTTCTTTCCATCGTGGCGATGATCTTCATGGTGAAGCGCTTTGTGGAACAATGGGTCGTCTGGATCATCATCGACCTGCTGACCATCTACATGTGGGTAGTCGCCTTTATGGGGGATGGCAACGACGTTTCTATCCTCGTCATGTGGACGGCGTACCTCGTGAATGCGATCTATGGATGGCTGAACTGGAGAACACAATATCGCGTGCAAAAGGAGGAACAGGTATGGGGACAGTAGGGTTTATTGGCGGAAAGTTTTTGCCGCTTCACCAAGGGCATGTGTACGCGATTACCCAGGCGGCGTGCTGCTGCGACGAGCTGTATGTCATCCTCTCCTACAGTCAGCTTCGCGACCGCAAGCTTTGTGAGGCAGCAAGAATCCAGGAAATGCCGTATGAAGTTCGACTCCGCTGGTTGTCCGGTATTGCGAAAGACATGGAAAATGTGCACGTGCTGGCAGTAGAAGATACGGCTGATAGCGACGAAAGTTATGATTGGGCTGCGGGGGCTGCTGATATACGCCGTAAAATTGGCAAGCCAATCGACTACGTCTTCAGCTCGGAGAGAGCATACGAGCCCATATTCCACGAGCTGTACCCGGAGGCAAAGCACGTCATCATCGACGCGGACCGCAGACAGGTCCCGATTTCGGCGACGCGGATTCGAGAGGAAGGGGTGTTTGCCCATTGGGAGCAGATCCCTGCCATCGTCCGTCCGACATTTGTGAAAAAGGTGGTGGTAGTCGGTACGGAGAGCTGTGGCAAATCAACACTGACCCGATACTTGGCAAAGGTGTACAACACCGTGTTTGTGGAAGAGTACGGGCGTACCGTGTGCGAAGAGGTCGGCGGGTGCGAGACCATATTGACCGAGGAGTACTACCCGTACATTGCCTATGGACACAAGATGAAAGAGTACGAAGCGATCAAGCAGGCAAACAAGCTTCTGTTTATCGATACGGAAGCCATCGTGACGCAGTTCTATTCGGAGCTGTACACGGGACGTACCTTCCCTGTACTGGATCAGGTAGCGAGAGAGCAAAAGTACGATCTCTGGCTTTTCCTCGAACCAGACGTGCCGTGGGTAGATGATGGGTTGCGCGTACATGGGGAAGGCAATGTCCGTCAAGAGAACAACGAGAGACTCAAGCAGATGCTCGATAAGCGTAACATCTCGTACGTACAGATCGGAGGGAATTACCAAGACCGGCTGCGACAAGCGATGCAGCATGTGGACGCTTTGCTGCTTCTATAGACTTCCCAGTAGCTGTAAATTCGGCTAGACTAGAGCAACAAGCATATCGAACACATGGAAGGGAGCTGCTTTTGGATGCACACCATCACGCAACCCGTATCACCCCTTTCTCTAAAGGAATGGGCTGTCGCCGTCAAAGCGCTGGGAGAAGGACACCAGATCATTACGATCCGCAAGGGCGGGTTATATGAAGAAACGCGAGAGTTCAGGCTGGAAAATAACCAGTTTTATCTGTACCCGACCTATGAGCACCAAAAGCAGGAGATGGTCAAACCGGAGCATCACCAGTTGCTGGAGGCGACACGGATCGCCTGGTCGCCGGAGAAGGAAACGGTGGAAATTGCTTATTTTGCGGAAGTAACAGATGATGTAGAGCTCATAGACGTGGAAAAGCTCCGTGCGCTCTCGCCTTATCATATTTGGACGGACAATTTCGCGGATGTCCGCCTCCACTGGAAGAAACAAAAGCCTCTCCATATCTTGTTCGCGCGCGTGTACCGTCTGCAGCAGCCAGTGGAAATCCACATAGATGAAGCGTATAAAGGCTGCAAATCGTGGCATGATCTGCTAGAAGCCATACCGGGCCAAAGCTTTGAGCCTGTGCTGTCTGAGGCGGAGTATGCTCAGAAAAGAGAGGCAATCCTGAACATTTTGAACCGCTGATGGATGTAAGAAGCGGCAAACGAGTGGAGGAGTCCAAAAATGAAAGCCATCGTTGTAACTGAGTTTGGCGGACCTGAGCACATGAAGCTCGTGGATATGGAAATTCCACAGATACAACCGAAGCAAGTCCTGATCCGCGTGGAAAAGACAAGCGTGAATTTTGCGGACATCAAGTCGCGTTATGGAAAAAAAGGAGCGGGCAAGCTCCCCTTTATCCCGGGTCTGGACGCGGCAGGCGTCATCGAGCAAGTCGGCCATGAGGTAGAACGCTTCCAGCCAGGACAGCGCGTCGTAGCATTCCCTGCCAACGGTACGTACGCAGAGTACGTCGTTGCGAGTGAAGACCTGACATTTGCACTTCCGGACAGCATCGATTTTGATACCGCGGCGGCGAGCCCCGTTGTTTCGTTTACTTCCTATAAACTGCTGGCAGATGTGGCGAGGCTTGTCCCGGGTGAGACGGTCTTGGTTCACGCTGCAGCCGGTGGGATTGGAACGACAGCGATTCAACTCGCCAAGCTGCTGGGAGCAGGCAAAGTAATCGGCACGGTGGGCAATGAGAGCAAAGCTGCGATCGCACTCGAAGCAGGTGCGGATCACGTCGTCTGCAATGATACGGAGGATTTCGCAGTAAAAGTGAACGAACTGACCGATGGAGCTGGCGCTGACGTGATTCTGGATTCCATTTCCGGGGCGGTTTCGGAGAGAAGCATGGAGTGCCTGGCGTGGTACGGAAGACTCGTCCACTTTGGAAATGCCAGCGGGGAAATCGGGACGATCAAGACGCTTGATCTGCATTCGAGCTGCCGCTCTGTGTTAGGCTTTAGCTTTGGAACGACGCGCAACAAGCGCCCGCATCTTTTGCAGGACACAGCAGAAAAAGTGTTCCAGTACTTAGTCGATGGAAGCTTAAAAATCAAGATCGGCAGACGCTTCGCTCTAGAAGAAGCAGCCAAGGCCCACGCGTGGGTGGAGAGCAGACAGAGTACGGGAAAAGTGCTGCTCGATGTGAGGAAGTAAACATTCGAAGAACATAGGAAAAGTTCTTGTCCAAAAGAAGAGAGCTTTTTTTCGCTTTATCAAATTATCGAACGTTATGTAGGGGTACAAAGAAAGGACGTAGTAATAGCCCGCCTAACTGGCTAGCTGTCCAGGAAAAAGGGGAAAAAAGCGAAGGTATTAGGGACACAACCGAGGCGAAGAGGAAAAAACGGAACAGGCTGTTAGCGTCCAACCTCTGAGATACTTCCTCGCCAGATCTACTTTTGGACGCGGTTCCGTTTTTGGAGCGGAGCCGTGCAGGAATGACCCCCGCGCGAGTGTCCCTACTAACCTGGAGCGTTTTCCCCTTTTTCCGCTCCTCCACATTGTTCCTTCTACTCGCAATAGCCAAAGTTTTTTGAGCAGTTGACTTTATAAACTGTACGAATTAAAATTACAGTACTCTTCTGGAGGAGGAAGTCGATGAAGTGAATAGCGAATTTACGATAGCTGTCCACAGCTTAGCCTTATTGGCGAATCTTCCTGACCATATGGCGAGCAGTGAACACATTGCGAAAAATGTATGTACGAATCCGGCAAGAATCCGAAAGATCATGAGTATACTGCGAAAGCATGGCTTTGTACGGACAAAGGAGGGGATCGGGGGAGGCTACATTCTGGACTGCGATCCACGTGAAGTAAACCTGGCCCAAATTTACCGAACGATCTCGAATGGAACGCTAAAGCCGCATTGGTGCACGGGAGATCCACAAGATACCTGTGTCGTCTCTGCCAAAATGCACTGTGTGATGGATCAAATTTTTACAGAAGCTGAAGTCCACTACACCAAGTATCTGGAGCAGCTTACCATTCAGTCGGTGCTGGATCGAATCAAGCAGCCATAGCAATTGAATTTCTGTTTTCTTTATCCAAACTGTAACTTTTCCAAATACACGTAAGGTGGTGCGATATGATGAATCGTGAGGAACAATGGATAGTTGGCGAATGGGTCCGAGGCAAGACGAAAAAAGGTGAGCTGATCCACGGTTTCGTGGAGAGCATCGATTCAACAGGGAGCACCGTTCATGTGTACGTGGTTAATTGTGATAACGACATGACGGTGGGCAAAGTAATTGCTACCCCGATAAACAAGGTCGAGGTCATGAATGAGTCTGCTGCTTTTGACGAGGAGCAAGTGCGCGAGCTGATTGATCTCGCCTTGGCGACGAGAGATCAGGAATGGTTTCGGGAACTTGTTGCGACATCCAAATCATTGCAAAAGAACTCGCAAGGTAGAGAAAAAAGGAACGCGGAGCATCGGTACATCCGCAATCGCTTGGGAACTTCTGCTATCTGGGAATAACGGTTTATACCGTATCATGCATAGGGGGAAAAAGGATGGCTGCTGTTGCACACAATCCATGGTTTGAAAAAGGTATGGCATTTGAACAGTACGTGGAGATCATGAAGGTAAACCGAGAAGAGCTGACTCGCGTCTATGAGCAGCTCGAGTTTTCTACGGATGATTTGGCGGTATGGAAGGAAGTCGCTCAGCGTAACTGGAGAGGCATCGTTCTTACAGCTGATTGGTGCGGGGATGCTGCCCTGAATGTGCCAATCGTGCAAAAAATCGCAGAACAGAGTCAGGTGGAGCTGCGTTATTTGATCCGTGACGAGAATCTCGAACTGATGGATCAGTATTTGACCAATGGAACGTCCCGTGCGATTCCGATCTTCATCTTCATCGACCAAGCGGGAGAAATGAAGGCGGTGTGGGGACCAAGATCGCCTGAGGTGCAGGAGCTGATCACCAGTTTGCGCAGTCAATTGCCTGCCGCGGATGCACCAGATTTTGAAGAAAAACAGAAAAACGTCTATCGCGACTTCAAACAACAAATCACGACCGATCCTGCTATTTGGCGTACGGTGATCGACAGTGTGAAAGTCAAGCTTCAGGGATAAAGAGAGGCGCGTAGAGAGAAAAATATACATGGATAGGACTGGATAAAATAGAAATGAGAAGTACAGAGAATAATCAACGACCGATTCTTTTCCTCATGGTCAACATGTTCATTGCGATGCTGGGAATCGGCCTGATCATTCCCATTCTTCCCGAATTTTTAAAGGAATTTGACGCGGGTGGCAAGACCGCCGGATATTTGATCGCGGCTCTGGGTTTGACGCAGTTTTTGTTTTCACCGATTGCAGGGGAATGGTCCGATAAATACGGGCGGAAGATCATGATCGTATCCGGACTAGCGTTGTTTACGATTTCGAACCTGCTTTTTGCAATGGCAGAACACATCTCGATGCTGTACATTTCCCGGTTGATCGGTGGAATCGGCGCTGCAGCTATGATCCCTTCGATGCTGGCGTATGTGGCAGACATCACTACGGAAGAAAAAAGGGGCAAAGGCTTGGGCCTCCTCGGCGCGGCCATGTCGCTTGGTTTTGTGATTGGGCCTGGGATTGGTGGTTTCCTCGCTGAGCTGGGACTGCGGACGCCGTTGTACGTATCGGCAGCGGTAGGGGCACTGGCGACCATTGGCTCCTTGCTGTTCCTGCCAGAATCGCTCTCGAAAGAAGCGCAGATGGTGTCGCGAAATGCAAAAGAAAAGAAAGAAAACATATTTGTCCAACTGGGTAAGTCGATTAAAGCGCCCTATTTCATCATGCTGATCCTCATCTTTACGATGACCTTTGGCTTGGCGAACTTTGAAGCGATCTTTCCGCTGTTTGTAGATGCGAAATTCGCTTACACCGCTCGTGACATTTCCATTATTATCACGGTAGGGGCATTGGCAGGGACGATTGTTCAGGCGGCGTTTATCGGAAAGCTGATCACTCGCTTTGGTGAGAAAAATCTGATCAACTGGACGTTCTTCTTCTCCGCAATCTCCATGGTATTGATGCTTCTGTCGGGGAACTTTTGGTATATGCTCGTGCTGACCGTTATTTTCTTTACACTCACTTCCATTATGCGTCCAGCAATCAATACGCTCATCTCCAAGAAGGCCGGTGACGAACAAGGCTTCGTGGCGGGCATGAACAACGCCTACATGAGTCTGGGTAACATCTTCGGACCAGCTGCAGCAGGCACGCTGTACGATGTGCATTTGAATGCTCCTTATTTAATCGGTGCGATTATTTTGATTGTCAGCCTGTTTCTTTCGAGAAGAGAAGGGCGCAGAAAAATCAAGACCATTGCGGCTCAATCCTAATCAGAAAAAGGACCCGTTGTTCCTCGGAACAGGAACGGGTCCGTTTTTTTTAGGCTCCACCAAAGGCTTGGCGTAGCCAAGTTTTTTAATTGCTGAGACGAGACAAAAAACCCGCCACCTGTATGACACTGGTGGCAGGCGAAAATATTTACGATTTTGGAGTTTCAGCGGCAGGTCCAGGGTGTGCCTGCAAATATTCAAGGGCATGGTAGATGAGCTCGGCAGCGTCTGCGCGGGTCAATTCTTCTTTTGGATGCAGTTTGCGATCGGCATCCAGCTGAACGATTTTGAGAACAATCGCTCGTTGAATCGCACCTTGGTATTCCGCAGTGAGCTCGTCGCTGTCCGCAAATTCTACAGGAGCAATTTTGATCAAAGGAAGATGATTCTGTTTCTCCATCGCTACCATGAGCTGGTGGATAAATTCTTCCCGCGTCCAGGATTTGTTTGGATCAAAATCAGAAGGCAGCTCGATCCCGTTTTGGATAGCAATCTGCAAGACATCCGCATACCACTCGTCTGGATCAATCGTTAGAGCGGGTTTTCCAGCGCTTGCCGGATCAGCCTCCAGGTTCAGGGTGTTTACAATCAACTGAATGCCTTGGGCTGCTGTCATGACAGCTTCTGGCATGTAGCGATTTGCATCCACACCATGCACGTATCCTTTTTCCTGTAACGCGATGATTTTTTCTTTTGCTGCTACCTGATTGAGATCCGTAAAAGGAGTGGTTGCAGCAAAACTTTGTTGACCAAAGGAAAGTGTGAGCAGTGCTACGATCGGCAGAGCCATCAGATTGCGTACTTTCATTAGAGCCACCTCGTCTCATGTTGTGAGTTTTACGTATATGGGACGAGATCCATCGCGATCCGTTTCAATGACTTGCACATTCGTCAGCGAGAATTTTTTTTAGGCGATCTTTCTACCAGTCCGGGCTTGGCAGGCAAGCTGTCCTCGGATGGCTCTTCCTCCACAAAGCGTTTGAGCGCTTGCATTTTGTTCTCCCAAAAACGCTCGTAGTATGACAGCCAGTCCCTCAGTTCCATCAATGGCTCCGGAAGCATGCGGTATCTCGTCTCGCGGCCCACCTTTTGCTCTTTGACCAGACCTGCTTCTGACAAGACTCGCAGATGCTTGGAAACGGCTGTCCGACTCATGGGAAAATGTCCGCTGATCGTTGTGACCGACATTTCCTGCTCGACTAGCAGATGCAAAAGCTGGCGCCTGGTCGGGTCTGCGATGGCTTGAAAGACATCATGCTTGGCGGCAGATGAGCTCATTACTGCTCCACGTATTGGCGCAGTTTAGGCAGTACAGAAGAACCCCAGCCTTGATTCATGCGATCTCTGACAACGGTATGTGTTTCGCCCACTTCTGTGACGGTGGCTTCGGACCAGCCGGAGTGGATCAAAGTAAACTCTGTTTTCCCATCCAGATCCTTCAAGGAGAAGGTGACAACCCAGTCCTTGCCCCATGTAAAAACGAGGCGATTGGGGGGATCCAGCTCTTTTACCACGCATGGCGAGTCTCCATAAGGCGAGAAAATCGTGAAGGCATGTCCTTCAATGGCTTGAAAATCGTTTGGCATAAACCAAGCAGTAATCCCATCTGCAGTAGAAACAGCTTGCCATACTTTTTGCAAAGGAGCTTCAAATACGAGTGTCTGAACGATATCAGGAATCGTTCCGTTGGCATGGTTTGACATGAGCAACCTCCATATGAATGAAATCAAGTAACAGACAAATCAAAAAGCGAAACCAAAACGTTTCGCGTTTATTATAGGAAACCAATTGGTTTCGCGTCAAGTAGTTTCCGTTTACCAGATTGCTTGCTCCCCGTTACAATAGGGGGAGAAGAGAAAAGGAAGGCAAGGGGAGGAGCACATGTTTACCGTTTCCACATTGAGCACATTCATTATCATTGTCATCGGCTTGTTTTTGATACCTGGGCCAGCAGTACTATTGACTGCCACTCGTACAGTACAGGGCGGACGCCAGGCTGGTATTATGGCTGGTCTCGGCATTGCTACGGGAGATTTAATCCATACGCTTTTTGCGGCAATCGGTTTGTCGGCCATCCTGATGACTTCCGCGATGGCTTTCCAGGTCGTCAAATTTGCCGGTGCCGCGTACTTGCTTTACCTGGGGATTCGAGCGATCTTAGAGAAACCATCAGATCCGAGTTTGCCGCAAGTAGCACCGATGTCCAACCTGCGTACATACAGTGAAGCCATTCTAGTCGAAGTATTAAATCCGAAGACAGCACTGTTCTTTTTAGCATTCTTGCCTCAGTTTGTTCATCCAGAGAGCGGGGCTTCGTTCCTTCAGTTTTTGGTACTGGGACTGCTCTTTGTGACGCTTAGTGTGATGTACACGACATTGATCGCGATAAGCGTTCGCCAGCTTGGAAGACTGGTCAAGCGTGTTCCATGGATGGGACGCTGGAGCGGTAAATTGGTCGGAGTCATTTATATCGGGCTGGGATTGAAAGTGGCATTTCAGAGTCGGTGATGAGTGATATATTTACGAAGAACGCAGGTGATCGGATGAGCAAGATGTTTCAGGATAGTATTTCTGCTGAGCTGACTTCTATTTGAAGTCAGTTTTTTTTGTTTGTTAATACAATCGCGAGTTTTACGTATTAGCTACTGTAAGACTTCTAAAAACAAATTGCGCAATTTGTTGATGACGAAGGAAGGGAGGAGAAACAGGTGGAGATCGTCCAGATACCATCAGGATTTTGCCACAGCCAACAAAGCGACACGCATGACAGACTCCTGTCGTCAGAGATATTTACTCAAATCTATGATGCGTACTATACACGTGTCTATAAATATGTTTGCTATCGAATCAATAACCACTACGCAGCCGAAGAATTATGCAGTCATATCTTTGAAGCGGTTATTTCCAAATACAGTACCTTCTCACCGGAAAAATCGAATTTTGAAGTGTGGCTGTTTGCCATTGCGAGAAATGCTGTCACGGATTACTTTCGCTCACTGAAGAAAAAAAGAGCGGTCTTTTCGCTGGATTCCATCCTGGATATGGTTCTAGCCAAGCCATCACCCGAAGAAATGGTGATCCAGGGCGACAACAACCGAGCCTTGTTTCTGGCACTCGCAAAGCTAAGTGACAAGGAACGAAATATCATTGCCATGAAATACGCAGCGGGCCTAAAAAACTCGGAAATTGCTGACCTCTTGGGCGTAAGTGGCTCAAATATTGGGGTAGTTCTCTACAGAAGTTTAAAAAAGCTGCAAAAAGAACTGGATAAAGGAGGGTTCCTGTATGAATAAAAAACGGGATCTTCGTGAATTTCGGGAAGTGACGGACTTGCTCACAGAGACTGAAATCGATGGAAATGCGCACAAAGACCGGATTTACAAGCGCCTGAAATTCAAACTAGAAGCAGGAACCATTCAAAAATTCGATACCAAACAAGAAGAGGATGGGATACTCATGAGAAAAAATAAATGGAAATCACTCACGGTTAGTGCTGTTGCTGTTGTCCTTCTTTGCGGTGCATTTTCGACTACCTCATTTGCGCAAGGGATGATTCAATCGATCTTGGCACGCTTCCAGGTTGGAAACATGGAAATTACTCAATACGATAAAGAGCTGCCTGTTGAGAAGGAATACAGTTCTGTAGATAACAAACGAGAAGAAGCCACTGTAGGCCCAGCGCCGGTTTCTCCCGATTCCCCGGAAAAATCACAAAGAGGAGTGGCCCCGAAAAAGATGACGGTGAAAGAAGCGCGTGAGGCTTTGGGAATCGACTTCCCTACACCAGGATGGATGTCGGATTATCAATATGTGAACAGTGTCATTCATGGAAAACAGATGGTGGAGGTGCAATATGCAAAGGGAGACGAGGTCATTTCAATGTTGATCTCAACTGGTTCGAAAAACGGTATCAGTACCACGGATCAAGTCAAAATCGAAACAATCAGCGGGCATAAAGTCTATTTTGCGAACGGAATTGTGATTTGGGAGCATGAAGGATTCACCTACGAAATGTATCAAATGGCCGAGAAGGATTTTGATCATGAGACAATCGGTAAAATCATCGATTCGTTGTCTGTGGAGAGCGAGTAAAAGAGGGAAAACGGTTGAAAAGGAGCCAGGCCAGTCTAGCACGGTATGATCCGTGTTTTGACTGGCTTATTCTAACTCTTTTTAATAAAAAACAATTATGGTAATATTTAGTGTAATTATCATCTGGAAAAATATTGAAACCGTACATTCTATGATGAAAAAGGGAGAAGAGATCACAATGAGATTATGGATACGAATGTCTGTTGTCTTTTTTTCAGTACTGGTAGGACTGGCAGTTTCCTTTGGGAGTGCGAATGCGTCAGCACCTGCCGAGCCCACACTCGAACTCGAGTTTAAAGATTTACCTGATTATTTCGTTGTGGGAAAAACATACAAGCTGGAAGTAGAATCTCTCAGCATGGATGGAGAGGTAAAGAAAGCGGAGTTTGCTTTTGAGGGTGACACCAATAAAGTGGTGGAGAATGTAGAAACGGTTTTGACCGATAACGGAAAGCACTTCAAGATCACGGGTGATTTCACGCCCAAGAAAAAAGGAAACTATACGCTGAAGTTCACGATCGGAGTGGGAGAAGAAAATCGTTCTTATACGGTTGATTCCATTACTGCAAAGATTAGGGTCCTGAATGAGGGAGATATCTTTGTGCCTGGTAATCCAGAAGTAGTCGAATCGAAAATGACGACATCGACCAGCAAGTATGAGGTCGGGAAGAAAATTACGTTTACGGTATCCACACCTAAAAAAGGGACAATGGATGATGATGCCAAATTTGAACTGCTCTTTAGACCTAATGGGGATGAAAAAGTAACAGGTACGAAAACCGTACAATCAACCTTCAAATATACTACCACTGGGTATTTTATTCCGCAACAAGAGGGAGAGTATACGATTCGCTTCCGACTGTTGATGACCGATGAAAAAGGGAAGCAGTGGGAGGGAATAGCAGAAAAAGGGATAAAAGTGAAACGGGAAGAACTGAAAAATGTAAGGGTGGGTTTCGTCCCGCTAGTTCATAATCCTAGCTTGAGAGCAGGAGGGCAAGTCGTACTCATCGCAAAAATACCCAAACAATATGCCAAGCAAGGCTACCATGTAACTTGGTCGGACAACGTAACAGGGCTTGAGGGACCTACTTCATCCGATCATAGCTACACGTATGTAGTAGGAATATTCAAAGCTGAAAAAACGGGAGAACATTACGTTAGATTCAAGGCGATGCTGGATCATCAATGGGTTGGGGAAGTGAGTATGAAAATACTAGTGGAAGAGTGAGATTAATCGGTAACAGCTTGCATATTCAAAAATGGATAAACCGTGCAAATTTGATTACTTTTCTATTCAGGGTCCTCATAAATAAACCGGCACCCAGAGCGATTATTTGATTTGGCATAAAATATGCATTTGTGATTTACAACTAATGAACCGTTCACGTTCTCTTAAATGTACGCTAACTTTGAAGTATACTGTAGGAGATTATGATTATTTTCAATTTTGCTCAGCAGGAGAAAAAACCATGTCAGCAGGAGAAAAAACCATGCAAAATAAGCTGTCTATCGGAGAAATGGCGAAGCTGCGGGGCGTTAGCGTGGACACGCTGCGTCATTACGACAAAATCGGATTGCTAAAGCCGTATCACATCGATCCCGATACGGGTTATCGTTATTATTCGATCTCCCAGTATGAAGTTCTCGGAACGATAAAGGAACTGCGGAGAATCGGTTTTTCCTTAGAGGAAATCAAAGATTTTCTCACGAATCGCAACGTCAAAAAATCGGTTCAATTCCTGCAACAATCGATGGACAAGATCCAAGAAAAAATAAAGGAACTGCAAGCCATTCATACCATCATGATGAACCGGTTAACCAACATTGAAATGTTTCTCGAAAGCTACAAGGATTCGGATATCGTAGTCAAGCATTTTGAAGAACGGGAATACATACAGCTAGCCAGACCGGTAAAATGGGCGGATACCGAAGAAGCATACTTTGGATTCCTGGAGCTGGAAAGCCGGATCGGCGGAATGATTCCGGTATTGGCTAGCAATAAATTTGGAGACTTTATCCCAAAAGAGTATTTTGATCAAATCCGTCAAACAACCGATTTTACCCACAGTTTTGGCGAATTGGAGTCGCAAATTTTCTTGCTGGTACAAGAGGAAGCGTCGGAGCAGCCCACGCAAAAGATTGAAAAAGGATCATTTATATGTTCCTATCACGGGGGACTAATCCGGGAGAAAATGCTGACTCAGCTGAAAAAGCTCCTCGAATATTGCGATACGCATGGTTATGTGATTACGGGTGACGCCGTCCGAATTATGCAAGTGGACGTTTCTTTGACGGATCAATATGAGGAAGCCTATTATGAGATACAAATTCCGATTCAAGTGAAAGTCGACTAGAAACAGCCTTCGAAATGACGAGAGGTTCATTTCAGAGGCTGTTTTTTTGTCTGTAAATTTACGCTTTACTCTGGAGTTAGACGAGACTTTATACTGGGCTCATGCTAGTGAAAGCGTTTTCGGATGCATCCTGCGAGACGCATTGATAAATGAAAGGAATGATGAAAGGATGAGTCATCTGCCAGCTGACGTTATGATTTCCAGCAATGCTGTCTTCACAGGACTTTCCGACCGGCCCGAACCCGCTTGTATCGCGATTAAGGCCAACAAAATTGTAGCGGTTGGTTCTGAGGAAGATTTGAAAGGCTACGTCGGTGTGCACACGAAAATGTATCGCTTCCACGACCAATTGATCATGCCGGGATTCCATGATTTTCATCTTCACATCATGCAAGGTGCCGTCGCGCTGGGGAGTGTCAATCTGTTCTCTGCCCGCTCAGAAGAGGAAGCGGCAGAGATGATTCGCGAATTCGCACAATCCAAACCGGAAAATCCGTGGGTCATCGGCTTTATGTGGGATGCGGGTTATTGGGATACCCAACAATTGCCGTCACGCCATTCCTTGGATCGCATCCTTCCTGATCGACCGGCCATTCTATTTCACGCCGAAGGTCACCACGCATGGGTGAATTCGAAAGCTTTGGAAATCGCAGGCATTACTCGGAAGACGGAAAACCCGGCTTACGGGAAGATCGGAAAAGACGAATGGGGAGAGCCCGATGGTATTTTATTCGAAAAAGCAATGGGTCCCGTAATTCATCATGCCTTTGATTTTTCCCATGACCAAAAGAAGGAAATCTTCTCTCATTTCCTAGCTTACGCAAGAGGATTAGGAGTAACGGCTGTCCATGATTTACATGCATTGAAAACAATAGAAGCCTACGATGTTTTTAAAGGCTTTGAAGACAGTGGGGAATTAACCGCACGCATTCATTTGTGGCCTGCTTTAGATGGCGATCTGGAACATGCCAAGCAATTACGTGCGAGGTACCAATCGGACATGCTCCGAGTGTCCGGACTGAAACAATTTATCGATGGCGTGATTACTGCGCGCACTGCTTATTTACTCGAACCTTATGCGGATCAAGCAGATACACGCACAGAGACGTCTTATCCTCCTGAGACAATCAAAAAATGGGTGGTGGAAGCAGATAAAGAGGGCTTCAGCATTCGTTTTCATGCCATTGGAGATGGAGCGATTCGTCTTGCTTTCGATGCCTATGAGGAAGCGCAAAAGTCAAACGGGAAGCGGGATTCTCGCCATTCCATTGAGCATGTAGAAGTGATTCACCCTGATGACATCCATCGTTTCAAAGAGCTTGGTGTAACTGCTTCGATGCAGCCAGATCACTTAGCGATGTCCGAAAGAGGGGTGTACACCGATCGCATTGGTACGGAACGAGAAAAGCATGTTTTCTCCATTCATACCTTGCAAAAAGCCGGTGCGAAGCTGGCGTTTGGAACGGACTTCCCCATTGATGTCCTCAATCCGCTCCTGCAAATTTATCGAGCCGTGACCAGAATCGACAGCAGCGGAAAAACGGTTTGGCATCCGCATGAGCGAATCTCGCTTGCCGATGCATTGAAGGCGTATACGTCTGGAGCCGCTTACGGTGTCTTCAGAGAACATGAACTCGGGACATTGGAAGCAGGCAAGCTTGCTGATCTCGTCGTCTTGGAACGAAATCTCTTTGAAGTGCCGGTAGACGAAATACCGGATACGAAGGTTCGGCTGACGATCGTGGATGGTAATGTGGTCTATGAAAATCGTTTCCTTACGTGACGAATGAGGAGGAAGGGTAGATGAGTAATACGGGCTCACCAACGCTGAAGCGTTCTCTTTCATTAAAGTACGTTGTGTTTTTCGGGTTGGCCTTTATGGCTCCGACTACGATGTTTTCAACATATGGAGTAGCTGTTCATAGCACCAACGGGATGATTCCAACCGCTTATATCGTTGCCTTGATCGTCATGTTATTTACGGCCTACAGCTATGCACAAATGGTAAAAGCCCTTCCAAATGCCGGTGCAGCCTATACATTTACACAGAAATCTCTAAGTCCCCATATTGGCTTCCTCGTAGGTTGGACCATTCTGCTGGATTATGTGCTTAGTCCCATGATCAGTGCACTGCTGCTAGGGATCGCTATGGGGGCGTACTTCCCTTCGATTCCGATGTACATTTGGATTCTCGTCTTTATCGTTACGGTTACCTCTGTCAATATACTCGGTATTACCGTTGCCGCCAAGTTTAATACGGGTCTTTTGTTCTTGCAATTCGGAACACTCGCTCTGTTTGTGGCTTTTTCTGTTCAGGGTCTCCTGAATGGTAAAGGAGCAGGAACCCTTTTTTCGGTCCTGCCGTTTGTGGATTCCCATGTTAATCTGTCGGACTTTATGGCTGTCATCCCCCTTTTATGCTTTTCTTTTTTAGGGTTTGATGCGGTAACCACTCTTTCGGAAGAGACGAAAAACCCTCGAAAATCTCTTCCTCGCGCTATTTATCTCATTACCATCATTGGTGGAATCTATTACATGATTGGTTCTTATTTTTTACAGCTTGTTTGGCCAGACTATCAATCATTTCAAGACCCGGAAGCTGCCTATATGGAGATCGCCTTTGAGATCGGGGGAAATTTCCTGATCAGTTATGTTCTTGCGGAAGGAATCATGTCAAGTTTTTCATCAGCCGTTGCGTCAGGGACAAGCGCTTCTCGTATCCTATATGCCATGGGGCGTGAACGTGTGCTTCCCGCCAAAATATTTGGGTATCTCTCGCCGACCTACCAAACGCCTGTCTTCAACCTGCTTCTGATAGGGAGCATTGCGCTTTGCGCTCTTTTCTTAAATCTGACGACAGCCGTATCGCTCATCAGCTTTGGTGCCTTTTTCGCATTTACTTTCGTGAATCTTTCGGTGATCTCTCATTATTTTATTCGAGAAAAACAGAGGTCAATAATGGGGACCATTCGGTATTTTCTGATTCCATTAATAGGCGCCTGCCTCACAGGATTATTTTGGCTAAAGTTAGACATTCACTCCCTTATTTTAGGCAGTGCTTGGCTTGCATTAGGATTTTTGTACCTGCTGAACCTTACGAAAATGTTTAGACAACCCCCTCCCGAGCTTGCCATTGAGGAAGCTTGATCATAGGGGAGTAAAAACATGAAAATGAGAGGATTGATTGGTAATGACTCAACAAATAGCGGATATGATTATTTCAAGTAATGCTGTGTTTACAGGGCTTTCTGATCACCCAGAGCCTGCTTCTATCGCGATCGCAGAGGGCAAGATCATTGCGATCGGTTCCGCGGAGGAAATGAGACCTTTCACAGGGGAGCAAACAAAAATCTATCAATATCAAGACCAATTCATCATGCCAGGCTTTCATGATTTTCACCTTCACGTGATGGATGGGGCTGTCACGATGGATAGTGCCTATTTATTCTCAGCCCGGTCCGAAGAAGAAACACTAGAAATCATTCGTGAATTTGCCGAATCCCGACCAGACGAACCATGGGTAATCGGCTCAACATGGGATTCAGGTTATTGGGATACGCAACAATTACCCAATCGCCATGCATTGGATCGGATTCTCCCGGATCGTCCCGCGCTTATGTTTCACGCCGAAGGCCATTATGCATGGGTGAATTCGAAAGCCCTGGAGATTGCGGGCATTCATCGTGATACACCAAACCCTGCTTACGGGATCATCGGGAAAGACGAAAACGGAGAGCCAGACGGTCTTTTGTACGAAAAAGCAATGGGAGCAGTGATTGAGCACGCCTATCGTTTTTCAAAGGAAAAAAAGAGAGAGCTTTTTTCAAATTTCCTTGCACATGCAGCCAGTCTAGGAGTAACGGCCGTCCACGATTTGTTTGCAACAGAATCTATGGCTATTATTACGGACTATGAGCTTTTCAAAGAATTTGAGGACGAAGGGAAATTAACCACGCGCATTCATTTGTGGCCTGCTTTAGATGGCAATCTGGAACATGCCAAGCAATTGCGAGATACGTATCAATCGGATATGCTCCGTATGTCAGGACTGAAACAATTTATCGATGGCGTCATTACTGCTCGTACCGCTTATTTACTGGAGCCTTATGCGGATGATAAAGAAACACGCGGAGAGACTTCTTTCCCTCCTGAGACGATCAAGAATTGGGTCGTGGAAGCAGATAAAGAGGGCTTCAGCATTCGTTTTCATGCGATTGGAGATGGAGCGATTCGCCTTGCTTTCGATGCCTATGAGAAAGCGCAAAAGTCGAACGGGAAGCGAGATTCACGCCATTCCATTGAGCACGTAGAAGTAATTCATCCTGATGATATCCATCGCTTCAAAGAGCTGGGTGTGACTGCTTCGATGCAGCCAGATCACTTTGCGATGTCTGAAAGAGGAGTGTACACGGATCGAATTGGTGCTGAACGAGAAAAGAATGTTTTCTCGATTCATACCTTGCAAAAAGCTGGTGCGAAGTTGGCGTTTGGGACGGACTTCCCCATTGATGTCTTAAATCCACTCCTCCAAATTTATCGGGCAGTAACGAGAATCGACAGCAGCGGAAAAACGGTTTGGCATCCACATGAGCGCATTACTCTTGCCGAAGCATTGAAAGCATACACAGCCGGATCCGCTTACGGTACATGTAGAGAGCAGGAATTAGGGACGTTGGAAGTAGGCAAGCTTGCTGATATTGTCGTCCTGGAGCGAAATCTCTTTGAAGTGCCGCTCGAAGACATCCCTGAAGTAAAAGTACAGGTAACGATTGTCGATGGAAACGTTGTGTATGACCATACGAATTCACTCGCGGTGAAGTGATTCAGCGAAGAGCGATCATTAAAAAAAACGGCAGTGCAGTCATGTTCAGATCTGCAGCTGCCGTTTTTTTATTGTTCAAGTGCCGCAAAGTGCAAGTTTGATAATTTCGCCTCTCCATTTTTGTACAAATATTGTAAAATAAATGTGTTCGTTGAAGCCTTCCGTAAACATGCAAATAGAGAGGTGGTTCTGAGCGATGTCACGTGAACCGAAAGAAACAGGCGTTCTCGAAAAACAAACATCAAGTATACGATGTTTGATCGATTCACCCGAAAAACAGCAAAAGCTATATAAACGGACTCTTCTGATCGTGATCCTTTCCCAAATCTTTGGCGGTGCCGGACTTGCAGCGGGAGTCACTGTCGGAGCGCTTCTCGCCCAAGATATGCTGGGAACGGAGAGCTTGGCTGGGATTCCTTCTGCCTTGCTCACCCTCGGGTCTGCAGTGGCCGCGCTGCTGGTTGGACGGATCTCACAACGGTTTGGACGTCGTTTCGGACTCGCGGCAGGGTTTTTAGCAGGCGGCATTGGGGCTATTGGCGTCATTTTTGCGGCGATTGGTCAGAATGTTCCCCTTCTTTTTATTTCTCTGCTGATATATGGCGCTGGAACTGCTACAAACCTGCAAGCACGCTATGCAGGGACAGATTTGGCAAAGCCCAAGCAGCGGGCAACCTCCGTCAGTATTGCCATGGTCTCAACGACATTCGGTGCAGTAGCGGGTCCCAACCTGGTTGAAGTCATGGGTGGTTTTGCTGCCTCACTGGGTATTCCAGCTCTAGCCGGCCCTTTTATTTTAGGTGCCGCAGCCTTTATCCTGGCCGGCCTCGTGTTTCTACTTTTCCTACGCCCTGATCCGTTGCTCGTTGCAAAAGCCATCGCCGAAGAACAGAAGGCGGAACAGAGTAACTTGTCATACTTGAATGAGAACAAGGCTGTCACCAACAACCGAGGAATTATCGTTGGGGCAGTGGTCATGATTTTAACGCAAATCGTCATGGTCGCCATTATGACGATGACGCCCATCCACATGAAGCATCATGGACACGGATTGGGAGAGGTAGGATTAGTAATCAGCATTCATATTGGCGCGATGTACCTTCCATCTCTGTTGACCGGCGTCCTCGTCGATAAGCTCGGTCGTACAGCGATGTCGTTTGCTTCTGGCGCCATTTTACTTGCGGCAGGCATTACCGCAGCGTTAGCGCCAGCCGATTCCATGGCACTCCTGATCACGGCTCTCGCGCTTCTCGGACTGGGTTGGAACTTCGGTTTAATTAGCGGCACAGCGCTCATTGTAGATGCCACTCACCCAAGCACCCGAGCAAAAACGCAGGGAACGATCGATGTCTTGATTGCTTTGGCAGGGGCATCGGGTGGAGCATTGTCTGGTATGGTCGTCGCAAACGCCAGCTACGCAACACTCTCACTTGCTGGAGGCATCCTTTCTCTGCTTCTGATACCAGTCGGCATATGGTACCACGGAAGTCAGAGAGCGGAGAAATCCGAAAGGTTGACACTCTAAAAAAAGCCGGTTACACCTTACGTGGTGATAACCGGTTTTCTTATGGGCAACGCTCCACCTTAAGTTCCAGTAGGGGAAGCCTCGCGCAAAAATAACAAAATTTGACAATTTAGCAGGGAGGCTCTTATAGTAAGGAAGAACAAAACAGAGGATCGAGGGAAAAGCATTGGGGAAATTTAAACGCTCTCAAGAATCAGCTCCGTCTCAATCCACATGATACTCCTGCCAAGCTGGAGGCAGCCCGTTTGCTTATGGAGAAACGGCAATTCGGGGAGGCATTGTCCTATTTAGAAGGAATTTCATCATTGATGCAGGACTCTCCAGAATATTTGTGCGACAAGGGCATCTGCCTCCTGAAGGTGGGGCGTATGGAAGAGGGCTTGCTCCTGATTGAGCAGGCATTGAGAGCCAATCCTAGGGTCAAATATGGAGAACCTTATCTCAGAGTAGCAGAGGCACACGCGAAACAGAACCAGAGGGAAAAAGCTCTCG
This sequence comes from Brevibacillus sp., assembly GCA_029240815.1. Next base: position 8,751 of record JARDZO010000001.1, on the reverse strand, counting down.
CAAGTCTAGAAGAACTGGCCAAGATCAACATGTCGTCATGCGAGGTATACTTCAAACAGGGAGAGCTGTATGCCGAGCTGCAGCAAAAAGAAAAAGCCAAGCAGGCATACCTGGAAGCGGTGGAAGTTTATCGCGGACTGCCTTCCTATAAACGCCGGATGGAAAGGCGCTGGGCGCTTCTGGCTTGGTTGAAAAAATGAAAATGGAAATGAAAATCGTAAGCGTAAAGAAGTTCCTTCTCAACCGGGGGACTTCTTTACGCTTACTTGGTTTTCTCGGTCAGCCTGTCTGAAGAACGTTCCCTTCAAGCCAAGCTTCGTCCCATCTGAAACAAACAGTCCTACCAAGGTAAGCGCAGCCCCTGCCATCGCGATCCATGTGATTTTCTCATGCAAAATAAGCGAAGAGGCTACGATGGTAATCACTGGCACCATATAAATATACAAACTTGTTTTTACCGCTCCTAAAATCCCCACGGCCCAGTTCCAACTTACAAAGCATAAGGCAGAAGCTGCAAAGCCCAGAAATAATAGATTGAATAGATTGGGGACGCTAACGAACCTCGGAAAGTCGAAGGGAAAGTCCAGAGACACTAATGCAGGCAGCATGAACAGCAAACCGTAGAAGAATACCTTGCGCGTGCTACCCACGGTATGATAGCCAAGCTTGCTTATTTTTCGCATGAGTACAGAATAAGCAGCCCAAACGATGGATGCAAGGATGGCCAGTAAGTCTCCAAGAGGATTCAGCTGTAAAAGAAAGCTGCCGTTACACATAATCAATACAATTCCGATGATCGCGATACCAAAGCCTACCAAAAAGCGAAGACGTAATTTTTCTCCCTCCAAGCTAAAGTGGGCTAAAACAGCTGTAAAAAACGGGGAAATGGAAACGATCACACCGACGTTGGAAGCAAACGTATAGGTAAGTGCGATATTTTCCAGTAAAAAGAACAAGGTAACGCCACACAGCCCCGCAAAGATATAAAGCAGCTCCTCTTTCCAATCTCTTGTTTTGATTCGACGCGGATACACAAGCAGCAGGGTAAGATAGCCAATGATAAATCGAAAAAAGAGAATCTCAATAGAAGTAAAATCGGCCAGTAATAGTTTGGTGGATATATAAGTCATGCCCCAAATCAGAATCGTAACAAATGCAGCCAGATGCCCCGCAGATATTTGCTGAGTCTTCATTTAGCGATCTCCCCTGCTGGTCGGCAATAGCGATTGTGTCACAGGTTCAAATATTTTCATGTATTGCTTAGGGGTTAATCCGATCATTTTTTTGAAGAAATTCGAAAAATGACTTTGGTTGCTAAAGCCGGTTTGAAAGGCGACCTCCATCGGCGGAACGCCTTGTTCCAACAGTTTTTTAGCATTTCCGATCCGAATGGTTTCAAGGTAACTATAGGGGGAGATGCCATTTTGTTTGGTAAAAGAGCGCAGCAGATGATATTTGCTTACTTTCGTCAAATCACTCAACTGGTCCAGCGTAATTGGATGTGAGTAGTTTGATTCCAAATACTCACAGACCATTCTCAATTCAGAGGTAGGTTCTTGTGGGCGATGTTCCGGTACGGTATCGGAATATTCTTGTATGAGCTGCTCGATGAGAAACAGAAACAGCTCCTCTTTTTTGAAGCCACTGTCTCCCTCAGAAATCATCAGATGAAGCTCCCGAAGCGAGGCTGCAAGTTCGCTGCGATAAAGAACGGTTTGTGTAAAGCGTGGCAGGTATTCCCTTCCTGTGATTTCCCATACGGCTTGGCGCATGATGTCCTCAGGAATGTTAAGACTGCGATAGTCCAGCGTTTTCCCGTCCACCTGTTCACAAGTATGAGCATCGCGTGGGTTAAAAATGATCACATCGCCGGCGTTCGTTATATACTCCTGATTTTTACATAACAGATAACGCTTTCCCTTTTCGATAAAGCCCAAGACATAATAATCATGAAAATGGTTTGGGAATTTCTGCATGATTCCTTTGAAACAATAAGCCTCTATTTTTAATTCTTTATCAAAACAGACCGTCCGTACCTCATTGGCCATTCGTTTTTTCCCCCTTAGCTTGTTGATGTAGGGATAACATACCACACTCATGGAAGTGGTTCTTGCATGATGTTGCTCAAACGAAATTTGGTGACCGCAAACCGCTTAATGACCTGGGGGACTAGCAGGACGGAAATGATGCGGGGATTGTTACCGATAAGGCAAAAAAGGCAGCGGCAGTCCAGGACTGTATGTTCCGTCCGAGACTACCGCTGCCTTTTTGATTGGAGTTCTGATTTAAGACTTGTTCGGATCGTAATAAGTTCCCAATCCGATCCACGCTTCTTCCATGTCGGTCAACAAGCCTGTAGCCTTTTCGGAATCCAGATGGAACATGGAGCGCAAGATGGCCGTCAAGAGGGACATCGGTGCGACGAAGGATTCCATGTGTGAGGCGATTCCTGTCGGCGTATACAAGACCTCATCCGCATATTGGACAAGCGGCGAAGAAGGGTAGTCGGTGATGATGATGATTCGAGCACCACGCTTTTTCCCGATCGCGAGGCAATCGACGCTAAAGCGGGTATAGCGAGCAAAGCCGATCCCGACGATGACGTCATCTGCTTGGAAACGATGGATCCGATCCACGGTTCGAGGATCTCCATTAAACAGGAGGGTGTCCTTATTCAACAGATTCAGGTAAAAATCAAAAAACGTGCCCAGTGCCAAGGCGCTGCGTGCGCTCACGATGCCGATCCGTTTGGCTGACAAAAGCAGCTGTACGATCCGCTCTAGCGCATTGAGGTCGATCCGTTCCATCATCAGATTCAGGTTGTGAACATCCTCTTCAAAATGCTGCACGACCGTTTGCTGCTCTGCTTTGGTAATGCTGCGAGACAGCTGAAAGCGTTGGCCCGTCGTCAGGCGTGAGCGAACCATTTCCTGTAGCTCACGAGAGAGTCCGGGGAATCCGGAAAAGCCGAGGAACGTGGCAAATCGCGTGATGGTAGATTCGCTCACGTTTGCCTCACGGGCCATTTCCGCTACATTATAAAAGGCCGATGCCTCGGGATCACGCATTATCACATCCGCAATCGCCTGCTGGGAAGGGCTCATCTGCGGGTACATATGAGACAACTTTTGTAAGACGGTAGGGCTCTGATTCAATGGGTTCACTCCTGTCCAGCGCAAATACTGCGATAAGTATACGACAGGAACGGAGGAGTGACAATTATTACCCCTTACACAAGGGGATCTTGTTTGAGAGCTGCCATGCTTTTTTCAAAGGCATCCAATGTCGCTTTGATCTCGGCCGGACCGTGTGCGGCGGACATCGAGAAACGGTTCATCGGTTTGGAGTAGACGCCATTTTCCATCAGCAAGTAGTCGAGAGCGAGTCGCAGCTGATTGTTGTTGTGGCCGAGATCACGATAATGGCCGACAGGTGCGTGCGTCGCCAAGACATTAAAGATGCTACCTTCACCGAGCGTTTGGAAAGGCAGGTCATATTGCTTGGCAAGTGCGTCGATACCGGCGCGCAGCTCGTTGGTGTTTGCGACGAGCTGCGCAAAATTTCCGGGCTGTTTCAAGTAACGGATCGTAGCAAGACCAGCGGCAATGGACAAAGGATTGCCGTTGAATGTCCCGCTGTGGAAGACGACCTCCGATTTTTTGCTGGAACGGAGCGGGGAGGACAGCTCCATGATGGAACGTTTTCCCCCGACGACTCCGATTGGGAAGCCGCCGCCCACTACTTTCCCCAGAGCGGTCAAATCAGGCTCGACGCCGTAAAAGGCTTGTGCGCCTCCTACCTCGATGCGGAAACCCGTTTTCACTTCGTCAAAAATAAGAAGGATGCCCAATTGAGTGGTGAGCTCACGCAGATTTTTCATAAACGTGCGATTGGCAGCAATATAGCCGGAGAGCATCGGCTCCATGATCACAGACGAAATGTGGTCTGCTTTTTCTGTCAAAATGCGCTCGCAGGCATCCCAGTCATTAAAGGGCAGGATGACACTGTGATTGCGGTAGTAGTCAGGAGTCCCGAGGGATTCAGGCACCGCTTGCGGCGAATGGGTCGTGCCAGCGAGGTCTGCAGTTGGGTTTACGCTCTGCAGAACATGGTCGTGTGCGCCGTGATAGTGTCCTTCAAATTTGGCGATGTGGGATTTGCCGGTATACGCCGTTGCGAGGCGCAGCGCAAAGAGTGTCGCTTCCAGTCCGGAGTTCGTAAAACGTACTTGATCAAAGCTCGGGTACAGCTCCAGAAGCTCGTCTGTCATTTCCATTTCCAGCGGATGAGTGGCTCCAAAGCTGCTCGTACCTTGCTCGTCCCACACCTTTTGGGTCGCTTTCAGTACCTCCGGATGTGCATGTCCGAGCATCAGAGCGCCATAGGACAGCAAATAGTCGACATAACGGTGACCGTCCAGATCGATCAGGCTGGCAGCTTCCGCTTTTTCAAAAATGATCGGAAACGGTGCAAAGTAGCGCAGGTTGCCGTTTACGCCACCGGAAATCGTATGCTTAGCGCGCTCGAAAAAAGCCGCAGAGTTTGGTCGAGTCTTCTGAAAGGTAGTTTGCAACGATGAAATTTTCATTTCATTACCTCCTTGTTTGTGAAATTATTATTGCATGGACCTTTGTAATTTGCAATAATCATTTCATGCCTATGAATTTTACGAACAGGGGGAATATTATGAAGACTAAGTTTGCGTTTTACATCTTAGGTGCTACAGTGCTGGGTGCAGCCTTTGGTCATTTTTTTCCAGAGCTCGGTAAGGATATCAAATTTCTCGGTGATGCGTTTATCCGCTTGCTCAAAATGATTGTCATACCGGTCATCGTCACGACCTTGCTCGTCGGCATCGCGGGTATCGGTGACATCAAACGGATGGGACGAATCGGGATTAAGACGGTCATTTGGTTTGAGCTCATTACCACGCTGATTTTGTTTATCGGGCTCGCCATCGCCAATCTGGTGAAGCCAGGGAAAGGAATTGATCTCACGAATCTTCCCCAGGCAGATTTAACTACGGTCGCATCCAATACCTCGACCGTTCTCGATGGCAAAACGCTGTTGCTTCATATCATCCCTACCAATATCGTCGATGTGATGGCGAAGAATGATTTGCTGGCTGTTATTTTCTTCTGTATGTTGTTCGGAGTAGCGCTAGTCAAGCTAGGCAATGAAGCCAAACCGTTTGTGACCATGCTGGAGATTGCCTCCAAAGCCTCCTTCCAGCTCGTGAACATGGTCATGCTGACGGCTCCCATCGGTGTGTTTGCCTTGATGTCCAATACCATTGGCACATACGGAATCGCATTGATCGTTCCACTCCTGAAATTAATTGGTACCGCTTACCTCGGTTTGGCAGTCGTTGTGTTTGGACTCTTTTCTCTCGTCGCTCTATTCCTCCGAGTTCCGATTAAAGAAATCTATAAAATGGTGTGGGATCTGATGATTGTCGGCGCTTCTACGGGAAGCACGGAGACCGTCGTGCCACAGCTGATGCAACGATTGGAAAAGTACGGCGTACCCAAGTACATCACCTCGTTCGTCATCCCTGCTGGCATGCCGCTCAATTCCGATGGAACCACCCTTTACTTGACGATTGCAGGGCCGTTTATCGCCCAGGCCTTTGGCATCGACATGTCGTGGCAGCAACAGCTGATGATGGTGCTCTTTTTCATCGTGACGAGTAAAGGTGTCGCAGCGGTGCCATCTTCGTCTATGGTCATCTTGCTGGCGACTGTTACCGCAGTAGGCTTGCCGCCTGAAGGTGTCGCTCTGATCATCGGTATCGACCGCGTCATCGATATGGCACGTACAGCAGTCAACGTCTTTGGACATGTCTTTTCCTGCATCGCTGTGGCGAAATGGGAAGGAGTATTCCGGAAAGATACGGAGCCTGCGCAAAGTCAATCAGCTTCAGCTTGATGAGTGAAAGGAGAGGGTCCTCACAGAGGGCCCTTTTCAGGCTGTCGAGATAGTGGCTACAGTGAGAGAAGCCTGTTTCCATTCTCCGCTCCGGGCTACGTCCTGCAAGGGAGTGGTGACTGTCCGCTCCGACATGATCCCGAGGGAATCGCAAAACGGCGCGCAGCTACGAAGGTAATTCATAGATAGCGATTCTGTTGCCTCGGGATTCATGGCTACGCTGAGCAGGACTCCACAGTCGCTCCGCCTGGAAACATGCTTCTCTAGCGAACTGATTCTGCTTCTCGAGCTTTCCTAAAATCTTTTGGGACACTCTAGGTTGCAAAAAATAAAGGAATATTTCTCTTTAGAATCGCGTTCACGATTTATGCTAGCGACGATTTTTATGCACAAACATCATGCAAATAAAAGTAAATCCCGATATGCATGGGGTTTCTCAACACTTCTGAAGAGGGTCCTCACAAAGGGCCCTCTTTATCTTATCTGTATCCAGAGATTATAAAGGTCTGCACGGATATGAATACAAACTTTCGGATGTCCGCTACAGTAAAAGGACCGTCAATGTGAGCCCTGACGGTTTTTCGTGTAAACGATTAGGAAGGCGCTTGAAAGTGTTATGGCTGGTCGAGGAAAAGGGAGAAAAAAGCGAAGCTCTTTGGGGCCAGCCCGAGGTGGAATGAAAAAAGAGAAACACGGTCTTACGCGTCCACCTCTGAGAAGCGTCATTGATCGGCTACTTTGGACGAGGTTTCTCTTTTTTCATGGAACCGTGCAGGGATGACCCCTCAGCAGGGGACCCAAGAAGCTGGAGCTTTTTCTCCCTTTTCCTCTCCTCCACCACAGCCTCACCGACCGCCTACCAAAAGGACTCGGGTGCACTTCCCGCGTTTTTCTTATCCATCTACGAGAGTGAATTTTTTTTTTTCGCGGCAACAGGTTGCACACAAGGATTGTTCAGACCAATGGAGAAATGGGGTAAGGAGTGACATAAAGCTGTCAAAATAAGAAGACGAGAAGCGAGGGATTTTTAGATGAGTCAACCAGTCTATAAAATAGGTGTCATTGGAGCGGGTGTGATGGGGGAGCGGATGATGAATGCTCTCCGAACTCATCAAACGTTTCATATAGCGGCCATCAGCGATGTGTCCGCAGATCGGGCGCAAGAAGCAGCCAAGCTGTCCGGAGACGTTCCTTGGTATACCGATCATCGGGAACTGCTTTCGAATGAAGAGCTGGATGCCGTCTACTTGGCAGTCCCACCCAAATTCCATCACGCGATTGCGCTGGACGTGCTGGCGCACAAAAAGCATTTCCTGTGCGAAAAGCCGCTGGCAAATTCCTTGGAGGAAGCGGAGGAAATGCTGCAGGCCGCGAAAGACGCAGGAGTCGTACACGCGATGAACTTCCCGACGTACTATCAGGCGATCTTTCCGGAGCTGAAACGTCGTCTGGAAGAGCTCGGGCAAATTCGCCGGATTGATATCCTTACTCATTTCCATCAATGGCCACGCCCTTGGCAGCAAACGCCTTGGCTCTCCGGTCGTGAGCAGGGGGGATTCATTCGGGAAGTCTTGCCTCATTTCACACACCTCACCTATGCCTTGTTTGGAGATCTGGAGGTCATCCTCTCGGAGGTAGATTATCCTGCAGATCCTGAAGCGTGCGAGACAGGCGTATCCGCTGTTCTGCGATTGGCAGACGGGACACCTGTTACCATCAACGGATTGGCTGGCATCGCGCACCAAGAGCATCTGGACTATCGCATATATGGGACAGAGGGGACGCTCAGCCTGCAAAACTGGACGAATCTGTTCGTAGGGAAAGACAACGAGGCGGTTGTCCCAGTCGAAATTCCCTTGATTGATCGCCTAGCGCATCTGCTGGATGAGTTCGCGAATGCGATCGAAGGGCGAGAAGCGAGACTGGTGACGTTTGAGACCGGCGTAAAAGTGCAAAAGGTGTTGGAAGGTTTGCTGGGAAGCCACTAGTAGAGTAGCGGAAAAGCAAAATAGCCGCGGGGGTATACTCCGCGGTTTTTGTTTCTCCAAAATGGAATGGTGAGGTCACGTCTGCAGGACTTTGCTTTGCATTAAAAAGTCGATAAAGGTCCGCATGATTCCGTGGAGCGGCGTGTCCTTGAGATAGATGAGCTCGAAGTTGCGATTGATCTGGGGCAGGTTATGCACGGTTACCTCGAGCAGTTCACCCTCAGACAAGTCCTTTTGAATGGAAAAACGGGGTAAAAATGCAATGCCCAGCTTTTGCTTGACCATTCGTTTGACGACTTCGATGTTATCCACTTCCATCACGACGTTGTTCTGCAGCTGATGATGACTAAAGGCACTGCTGATCAGTTTCCAGTCCAACGAACCGCGATTGAACAAAATCAGACGTTCCCGTGCCACCTCTTCGATCGAGACCTGGTGCCGGCTGGAGAATGGATGCTCCGGGTAGATGGCGAGTACCATATCGTCTGACATGAGCTGGATGCGATTAATCTGAGGGTGGGTCACTTCACGGGCAATGCCAAAGGCAACTTCATGATTCAGCACCATCTCTAGAACTTGATGGGAATGACCAGTGAGAATCGTCAGCTTGATCTTGGGATACAGCTTTTGAAATTGTTCGACCAAATCAGGAAGGATGTAAAAGGCAGCGACAAAAACCGTAGAGATGACCAGCTCGCCCTCCACATCGCCATAGGAGCGCTGGATGGCTTGCTGCCCCTCTTGCAGCATGTGCAGAATGTTTTTGGCGTACGGAAGGAAAAGGTCGCCTTCTTTGGTCAATGAAATCGTATGTCCGGTCCGCTGAAACAATTTG
>JARDZO010000323.1 GCA_029240815.1 Brevibacillus sp. | reverse complement strand
GGCGTAGAGGTCAGCTCTGTGGGACGGGGACAAGATATTCACGTACTCGGCTATTTTGTTCCTTATGAGGATGCCGCTTTTCAAGAGCGCCTGGTGGGCCTGCGGGAAACGAGACATGAGCGCAATCAGCTTCTGATCGCTCGTCTGCAGGAGTTGGGCATCCCCATCACGCTGGAGAATGTGTATCGACGCAAGCAAGGAACGGACAAGAATATCGGGCGACCCCATATCGCCGAAGAACTGATGGAGCTCGGCGTGGTCACGTCCATCAATGAGGCGTTTGAGAAATACTTGGGTAAGGAAGGCGCTGCTTACGTCAATCCACCGCGGATCACTCCGCAGGAAGCCATTACCTTGATCAAAGAGGCTGGGGGAGCGGCAGTTCTGGCGCATCCGGGGTTGTATGACGCCGATGATTTGGTGCTAGAGCTGATTGCTTTTGGGTTGGACGGTATTGAAGTGAACCATCCGGACAACAATGCCGAACAGCGCGCCCGTTACACGGCTTGGGCGAATGAACATGGTCTCGTCATGACGGGCGGTTCTGACTTCCACGGTTGGCGCGGGGAAGAGCCGTTTCATGCGATGCTCGGGACGCATACGGCACCGATGGAAGCGGTGGAGCGGCTGCGTCAGCTGGCCGCGAAACGAAAAGGGAAAAAGGATACGCAGTGAAAAGAAGCCCCCGTCTACCACGAATGGAAACTTGTGGACGGGGGCTTTCGTGCGTGCGATCCACGCGACAGTACTCACGCAGTCACAGCGAGAACAAACGCAAGTCCGAGCCACAGGCAGAGCGGGCAATAAATCCACGCATCGTTTCGTGCAAAACGAGTTTGCCTGACTCGCTTAAAAAATCCAACATAGCGGAAATCACCCACCGCCCGGAGGAAAAAGACGCCTGCGCAAAAGATGCACCCCCATCGGATCAGCTTCTCAGACAGGAGAGCATACAGGAAGCCGCTCTGAGCTAGAAGCAGATAACTGGCAAAGAGAATCAATAACGCCACGCCTACTGTCGCAGCCTTTCCTGGTGAAAAGAGGCGGCGGGTATCATCTTCTGTACGGGGGATGGCAGCCTCCAGTCCCCATTTTCCACCGACTACCCAGTATAGATGGAGCATGGAAAGGAAGAGCAGAATGGTAGCCGAGGATAAGATAAAGACGATTTTCATGACATCATCCTCCTATTTGTCACGATTTCCAAAAGATACGCACCCGTATGTTTTGGGTATTGAAAATCCTAGGCACGGTGTGAATCCGCCGCGATAGGAATATCTTCAGGTCCACTTCAATAACATCTCCAGCGGGTTCTGAATAGGGTAAGGGGTGTCAAGCTCGGAGCGCACCAGCCATCCTACGTACAAGAGATACGCAAGGCGAGCCCGTGCATCTGCCTCAGCTGGGGGCAACCCCTTTTCTTGATAGAGGGTGGCGACATATTGAATTCGCCGCTTCTCGACGTCCGCGATGCGTTGACTGAGAACGGGGGTTTGTTTGGCCCACGCATACATCGCCGCCTCCACCTTTTTATCAGTCGTAAAGACAAAGGACAAAAGCTGTTCCAGCGTACTGTCCGCACTGTGGGCGTTGATGATCCGCTCCGTCGCGTGTTCTTCCCAATAGTCGATCATGGAGTCCAGTAAATCCTGTCGATCCTGGAAGTGATGATAAAAGCTTCCCTTGCTGATGTTCATCCTGCGGGCAAGCGCTTCTACTCGAACCCCGTCAATGCCTGTTTCGGCCAACGCCGCGAGGCCCGCTTTGATCCAATCCTCTCGCATGTATTGCATGATTCACCTCGAAGATACGGTTGCGTATGTTTTCGTTTTCATCATATTCCTCTATGGGGCGCGTGTCAAATAAAAAGGCCCTCGAGTCGTCCGTTTGAACGAAATCGAGGGCCTGGGTCATTTTAGGTACTCTGTTGATTAACGCAGCGCTTTTACCATCGCGATATGTTCGATTCCTGCTTCGTCAAAAACGTCCCCGTGAGGCTCGTAGCCGAGTTTTTCATAGAAGCGTTGTGCGTGTGTCTGTGCATTCAGCTTCAAGGTCTCGTAGTTTTGCTCACGAGCCGTTTCTTCCATTGCCAGCATGATCAGGCGACCGAGACCTGTTCCGCGCTCTGTTTTGTTGACGGCTACACGTTCTACTTTTCCAACGCCTGGCGCATAGGGACGCAAACGGCTAGCACCTACGGGAGTTTCCCCGTCATACGCGACGAAGTGAGTGGTTCCGCTGTTTGCTTCATCGTGCTCGTCGATTTCCAGATCGGCCGGCACTTCCTGTTCTTCGATAAATACAAGACGGCGAACGGAGAGGGCATCCGCCATTTCTTTTTCGGTTTGAACGGTTTGGATCAGATACGTTTTGATCATGTTGAAATGCACGTCCTTTAATGGCAAAAGATCCCTCCCTGCAAGAGTGACAGGGAGGGTCGTTGTGTAACTGTATGAGGTTACTTTTTCAGCAGGAAGGTCTGGTAAACGCTCCAGATGCCATCCTCCAGTTGATAGATCAGGTGGAAGCGATCCACTTCGGAAGTCAGATCGATCTTGGCCATGCTCATCTGCCCGGTCAAGTCACGCAGCTCATCGTCCGACAGATCCCGTCCGATGGTCAAATGAGGAACGTAAGCGTATGTTTCCTTCTCGTTCACACATTGGTTCGCGATCTTTTGATGCAGCTGAGTGAAAGGCTCTTTATTTTGTAAGGCCAGGTAGATCACATTGGTAGTCGGATGGAAAGACGATACCCGATGAAATTGAGCCGTAAAGCTATCAGTAGAGGAGGCGACTTGCTCCAGGTGACTTACCAGTTCTGGCAAGCGAGTCTCATCTAGTTCAAAGCCTTCTTTCAACCGGATATACGGAGGGATCAAGGCATACGCCGAGTCGTAACGCTTCCGGTAAGAGTTGGCGACTTCTTGCACCTTGCTGGATGGGAATACTACGATACTGTACATCATGAGAACCACTCCTCCTTCACTATCAAACAAGTATCTTTTTATCCTGCTATTTTAACAGAAAATTCTTCATTTGTGTAATGTTATGCGTGGATCTGTATATTCCTCCTGCCACAGGAAAGACTGTGTAGTGCAAGGAGGTGCCGTACAGCATGTATATGGCCATGATGATCACATTTATTTTTCTTGTCCTGCTTTTACTGTCTGTGCTGACCTTCACCATTCTCACCGCCATCCGCAAAGTGGAGTTTGAAGAGGCGCTGGTTACGCCAGTGAAGGACGAAGGTCCGCAAGAAGAACAGCCACGGTAAGTTTACCCAAACAGCGAACGAAGCATACGCGGTAAATTCGCTTGCCAGTGGCCCCACGTATGGTCACCCTCAAAGGTCTCATAGACCAGGGTGGCCATTTTCGTATGCAAAATTTCACGCAGCTCCTCGTTCGCAGCTACCAGATCAAGAGGCCCACGAGCGGAGGTAACAGCCGTTTCTTGCGTGCCAATCTCCAGATAGATCGTGTAAGGAACTTCAAATGCCGTTTGTGCTACCCGTTGATTCAGCTGTGCATCCATCGCAATCGATTGGCAGGCAATCTGCCCAAAGGTGTGCGGATAGGCCAGGGCGGTAAACAGGGAAACCACGCCGCCCAGAGATTCACCGATCAGCGTCCGCGCGTTGCCCAGTGTCTCCGTCGAGTAGTGCGTATCGATGTAGCTGACGACCTCATCCGCCAGAAACCGTCGGTACGCTACATGCTCTCTGCCATCCGGGTGGTAACGCTCTTGACGCTTGTTCTTGTCCACGGGAAGGAAGACGGCCAAGAGGTCAGGCAGTTCTTTTTCCCCGATCATACGATCCAACAGCGTAGCCATCCGGCCCATCGCCAGGTAGTCATCCCCATCCTGTATGTATAGGACGGGATAGGAATAGAGCGGAGAATAGCGCTCCGGGGTATAGACGATCAGCTTTTCCGGCGTTCCCAAATGCCGGCTGTCCAAGATGATTTCCTCAAGAGCCACAAGCTTGTCCTCCTTATGGGATGTTCTGGTGAATATTATACAGGAGAGGACGGGCTTGGACGAGAGTGGTGTGTGGGAAGTGGCGGAGATATTTATTACACGTGATTGGGGGAAGGTAAACAAAGGGAATGTAAATCCCTCGGTCCACAAGGCTTGGCTCTACTTTGCCTGAAACTTTTCCACTCCGAGTGAAACATTGTCGCAATTTTGTCACCATATGATACTATGGTAGAAAACGACTTCACTCGATTTGCGGAAGGGGTTGTCTCTATATGAAGAAGCAAGTGCACAGCATCGAAGTAAGAAACGCCGCCCTCACACGCCTGGCAGAACGAGGAGTAACGGTGGAGGACATCGCAGAGATCGTGTACCTCATGCAATCGCCTTACCATCCGGACCTGACGTTGACACCATGCATCGAGAGCGTGAAAGCGGTACTGGAAAAAAGGGAAATGCAGCACGCCATCCTGGTTGGCGTTGAGTTGGATACGTTAGCGGAGAAAGGCTTGCTGTCCGAGCCGCTCCAGTCAATTATTGCATCAGACGAAGGCCTGTTTGGCTGCGACGAGACATTGGCGCTCGGCTCTGTTTTTGGGTATGGAAGCATCGCGGTGACGACCTTTGGGCATTTGGATAAGCACAAGGTAGGGGTCATCAAGCGCCTGGATACCAAGAGTGCGGAAGGAAGAGTGCATACGTTCCTGGATGATTTGGTGGCGAGTGTAGCAGCCAACGCGTCCAGTCGGATGGCTCACCGCATGCGGGATGAGCAGGAAGCTGAGGCGGCGAGGGTGGAAGCGCTCGGCGTGGAGTTGAAGGTGGTCGAGGAGAAAAGTGAGGATGGGACGGAGCAGGCTGGGTAGGCAGCGGGCACGGTATCGAACGGTTTAAAGTTCGACTTATCTTGGCAGGCTCTACCCGATTTGAAAGGCTTTTTCTTTCGTTGCTTCCATTTCATCGCGAGCTATTATATGAAAAGACATAGTATAGTAAGTACCTTGTTATATCTGCGGAGTAATATGCTTGAATATGATGATGGATAATGGAGCCATTCTCTGCTCGGGGGGAGAATTGTTGTGGTGGTAGCTGTAATGGCTGCACACTGCAACTTTTGTTAGGACCGCTGAGCAGGGAATGGCTTTCTCATGTGAAGAGTACGTGGATAGATCGAGTGCGCAATGAATGACTACGCGTTGATAACGGTCGTGTTGGGTTTTGGATTGGGGGAGTTCCGCTCTCTTTGAAAGAGGGGGAAATACTGTATAAAATGAATCCCGGACATGTATTTTCTGGTGACCTTTTGGTGGGAGTGAAAAAATTTACTAGAAAATATGTTTTTCCTCTTGAATTTCATTTTGTCATGCTGTATAGTAATAAATGTGATCGACGTCCGGTGCGATTGGGGCCCTTAGCTCAGTTGGTCAGAGCGGTCGGCTCATAACCGATTGGTCGTAGGTTCGAGTCCTACAGGGCCCACCATTAAACGAGTACATAGATGTTTAAGATCACGTATATATCCCATGATCCGGTAGCTCAGTTGGGAGAGCACCATCTTGACAGGGTGGGGGTCGCTGGTTCGAACCCAGTCCGGATCACCATAACAGCATGTGAAAAGCCCTTGATAATCAAGGGCTTTTTTGATACATACAG
>JARDZO010000072.1 GCA_029240815.1 Brevibacillus sp. | reverse complement strand
CGGCAGTCGTCGTGATCGGAATGGGCATGGGTTACTCGTCCTTGTCTTACAACCGCTTGATTCCCACATTGATAGGACAGGGGACGTTTAAAGAAGAGTTTGTCTTATTCCAGATTCGCTTACCGAGATTGATCATTACCTGGCTAGCAGGAATGGCATTGGCTCTGTCAGGAGCAATCCTGCAAGGGGTCACGAGAAATGATCTCGCAGAACCAGGAGTAATCGGTATCAACTCAGGTGCCGGCGTAGCAATCGCACTGTTCTTTTTGTATTACCCGATTGAAGCCGGATCCTTTGCGTACATGCTGCCGCTCATAGCGTTTGCAGGAGCCATGCTTACGGCGACGTGCATATATTTCTTCTCCTACAGCAGGAGTATGGGGCTTCAGCCGGTAAAGGTCGTACTGATTGGGGTCGGCTTTTCCATGGCGCTCTCAGGGGTGATGATCGTACTCATCTCATCTGCCGAACGTGCAAAAGTCGACTTCATTGCCAAGTGGCTTGCGGGAAACATTTGGGGGGCCGATTGGCCGTTTATCTGGGCCATTCTGCCCTGGCTTGCCGTACTCATTCCATTTGCGCTCTACAAAGCCAATCGCCTGAATCTATTGTCGTTAAATGAACCTGTTGCCATTGGAGTAGGTCTCTCAGTTGAAAAAGAACGACTTGTCCTGTTGCTGGCCGCAGTCGCCTTGGCTGCAGCAGCTGTTTCGGTGACAGGAGGGATCGCGTTTATCGGACTGTTGGCACCTCACCTTGCCAAAGCACTGGTGGGGCCGCGCCATCAGCTAAGTGTCCCGATGGCCATCGTCCTCGGAGGCTGGCTGTTACTCGTCGCTGATACCATCGGACGCAATCTCGCAGATCCGGATGGAATTCCGGCAGGGATCATGGTTGCCTTGATAGGAGCACCTTATTTTTTGTATTTGTTGTGGAAGAAATAGAGAAGTTACATGAGAGCAGGAGCTACGGCTTCCTGCTCTTTTTTGGGGAGTTGTTCCTAGAAAGCTCTTCTTTCACGAGCTGGATAAACAAACGTTTGGTAGTGGACACATACTCCATTTGATGAAGATTCTGCAGGATGCCGATGGGAATTGAGGGTTGGGCGAGAGGGATCGGTATCGGGATCGTTTCAGGCGGAAGAGGTGTTGAGGAGAGTACGGCACCCACCGCTGGAATGGCTAGAATGAATGAGGGAATAGCTGAGAGCTGACTGACTGTATGGGAAAAGGGCATGTTCGGAAACGAAGAGAGCTCTTTTGCCAACTGCAGATGGTACAGACAGTTTTCGCCGCCCACAAAAAGCGGATATTCGAACAAGTCTCCTAGTGCCAGCTCCTGTCGATTGGCGAAAGGATGGTTTTTGCCAACGATAAACGTGATGTGCTCCTGATTGACGGGTTCAAAGTGAAAGGATGGGCGGGAATGAGGTTCTCCGCAAATTGCCAGGTCGAGTGATTGTTTTGCTAAAGCGTTAGAGAGCGTGTCGGTATTCCCTACGAGAAAGCGGCACTGAATCAATGGTTTTTGCTCTCGGAAGCGTTGCAATACAGCTGGCAAGACCCGATCAGCGACGGCTTCAATGACTCCGATATCCAGCGTTCCGATCTCCTCTTTTTCCAGCGACTTGGCCTGATCCCGTACATAATTCCAATGGTTGATTAGACCCTCCACCTCATTGGCGTATACGCTGCCTGCTTCGGTCAGTACGGCATCCCAGCCACGCTTGAACAATTTGAAGCCCAATTCTTTTTCCAGGCGTTGAACCTGATTGGTCACGGTCGATTGCGCATAATTCAATTTTGCCGCTGCCTTCGAAAAAGAGCCTTCTTCGATGATCGTACGAAACGTGATCAATTCCTTCACATCCATTGGAAATCATCTCCATCTATAAAATTGAATTTATTTTATATTATTATCAATTATACAGATGGATTAGATGGATGTAAAATCAAAGTACCACAAACGAGGAGGTATGCCAGATGCCATTCATACGAGTGAGTTATCAAGAAGGTCAGCATGAAGAGGCTGCATTGCCGGTCATTAGCCAATGCATTATGGACGCTCTTACAGAACATTTTCATGTACCGGCAGACGACTATTTCCAAGTGTTCCATGCACATAAAAGAAATGAGTTTTACTACAGCAAGAACTACTTGAATGTAAGCAGATCGGATCAGTTGCTGTTCATTCAAGTGACGTTGGGTTCTGGACGGTCCAGAGAGCAAAAACGCAGTTTTTACGAGTCGTTAGCGGAGCGACTGTCTTCCCAATGCAACATCAGGAAAGAAGATGTATTTGCCGTATTGGTGGAGACAGAATTGGAAGATTGGACGTTTGGAAATGGCCAAGCTCAAATGATTCAGTAACTTCAAAACTCCAGAAAGCAGGGATTCGGATGGCACATAGAGCGATAAAATCGATTGCGCGTGAAACCATGGGAGAGGTAGCGCCCGCTTTTGTCAAATATACAGAGGAAGTGTTATTCGGGGACGTATGGCGAAGAGAAGAATTGTCGCTGAGGGAGAGGAGCTTGATTACTGTGGCCGCCCTGGTAGCTGGCGAGCATACGAATCAGCTAAAATATCATCTCGGGCTGGCTAAAGAAAACGGAATTACGGATGAAGAATTGGTGGAAGTGATTACCCATCTTTCTTTCTATGTTGGGTGGCCGCGTGCTGCATCGGCTCTGGATGTGGCCATACAGCAACATAACAATGGGAAAGTATAAAGGAAAAGGCGTGCAGGAACATTCAGTTCCACACGCCTTTTCCTTTGGAAGTCATGCACTTTTTTTATGAACAGTCTGAGTGGGCATAAACAGCTGTTTCCACTTGATTTGCGGGACTCCGATCGCTGCCAGAATCATCAGGACGCCGCCCCATTGCGACAACGTAACCGTCTCATGCAGGACAAAGCTGGACAAAAGAACGACTGCTGGCAATTCTGCCGCACTGAGTATGGTAGCGAGTCCATTACCGATTCGAGGAACCCCAACAGACAAGCAAAAGATGGGAATGACTGACCCGAAGAGAGCGACGAGCAGGCCAAAAGGCAACAATCCTTCCCACAAACGACCGTTGATCAGAAACGTTGGTGGATAAACGATCGAGATCATGATCGCTGCCAAGCTTATGGAGATCGCACTACGCAAGTACGGATTCATATCCGCAAGAATACGACCGCTAAAAAAGATGACGAAGGCAAACGTTGCTCCAGACAAAAGGCCGCATGCCAAGCCAGTCAAGCTGATCGTTTGCAGCCCTGACTCTCCTAGTCCGCTCGCAAGGACTGTTCCCATTCCCAGCATGACGATCGATACCCATTTTGCAGGGGAAGGCCATGTGCGCTGTGCAATGGATTCCAGCAAGACGCCGATCCAAGTGAACTGAAAGAAAAAGACAATGGCCAACGACGCAGACATTTGGCTAACCGCTTGGTGGTAAAAGAAGCTAGAGGATGCCATCATTAGGCTGACTGGAACCAGGATCAGCACGTATTTCAAACGGAATCTCTGTTTGGAAAAGAAGAGAGCCATGATGGACATGATCATTCCACCGAAAATCAATTGGCTGCTGCTCATTTCATAGGGAGTGAATCCATATTGGAATGATTGCTTCATAAATAATGAAAGGACGCCGTAGCTGCAAGCTCCCAATAAAACCAATAGGACGGATTTCCAGTATGTCATAGGTGAAATTCCTTTCCAAAATAGTGAACTCGAACGAATAATGACTATTGTACTATAGGTGAATTATTGCTACAATGAAATTTTGCGGATCGCTTTATCGGACTGCTCTGGTAGCAAAATGCTATGCTACTCTGCTGCTTTGTTACCATAGTAGCGGACTAAAATGTGTAGCAGTTGTATACTCGCTGATAATACATAGCGATACGGTCACAATTCCGTTACACTACTACCATAAGACGGGGAAATGTTGGAGGCAAAAGAGATGAAACAAGGAGTCCTGTACGGGATTATCGCGTATTTTGCTTGGGGATTGCTTCCTGTCTATTGGAAGCTTTTTCAAAGCATGGGGGCGTGGGAAATTCTCGCGCATCGCATCGTGTGGTCGCTTATTTTTGTCCTTATCATGATTGTTATTACGAAGCGTTGGCGCAAATTATGGGAGGCTGCTCCCGGACTCAAAATGAAAGGTGCTTTATTGCTCTGCTCGCTGTTGATCAGTGCTAACTGGCTGATCTACATCTGGGCAGTGAATAGCAACCAGGTGATGGAGACCAGTCTCGGTTATTACATGAACCCATTGATCAGCGTGCTGTTGGGAGTAGTGTTTTTGAAGGAAAAGCTCCGTGTAGGGCAATGGGTCGCTTTGGGAATGGCCGCACTTGGTGTTCTCTATATCACCGTTCGGTACGGGCAAATGCCATGGGTCGCGCTGTCGCTTGCGTTAACTTTTGCTTTTTACGGATTGGCTAAAAAAATAGTCAATCTCGAAGCGATGATTGGGCTGGCGTGGGAGACCATCTTTGTGGCCCCGATCGCGTTGATCTATATAATCATGCTGCAAGTGAACGGTACGGGGACCGCTCTAGAGCTGGAGGGTTGGAAGCTCGCAATGCTGGCACTCGCAGGTGTGGGTACGGCCATGCCGCTTTATTGGTTCGCGCAGGCGACAAAGCGGTTGCCGCTGTCTACGCTCGGCTTCATTCAATATTTGTCACCCACGATTCAGCTGCTGAGTGCGGTCTTTTTGTTCGGTGAAAAGTTTACGACGACGCATCTGGTCAGCTTCTCCCTCATCTGGGGAGCGTTACTTGTTTTTACAATTAGTTCGATGAGAAAGAAAACAGGCTCTGTTCAGATGAATTCTGAGGTAGCCATCAAAAAACAAGCATAAATCCCCAAAAGAAAACTCCTGACGAGACGAGGCGAAATGCCAATCTCATCAGGAGTTTTTTTGACTACGAACAGGCAATAATTCTTAGGCTTGCTTGGAACGGCGGTAAGCTCCGTGGTTGGTTGGTCCTACATACTGATTGAGGGCAAACGAGTGACGGATTGCTTCCGTGATGAAATCTTTCGCTACCGCAACAGCATCACGAACAGAGCTTCCTTTTGCCAGTTCCGCACAGATCGCAGCAGAATAGGTGCAGCCTGCGCCGTGAGTATAGGTCGTGTCAAAGCGTTCTGATTCCAGCACTTCCACAGATTGACCGTCGAAGTAAACGTCAACGGCATGGCCATGCTGCAGCTTGCTGCCGCCTTTCACAACTACATAAGCCGTTCCGAAATCATGAATACGTTTAGCCGCTTCTTTCATATCGTCAACGCTCTTCAGCGCGCCTAATCCGCTCAAAATCCCTGCTTCGAAAAGGTTTGGTGTTGCTACCGTTGCACGTGGCAACAGAACTTCACGCAGGCTGATCGCGATTTCCGGGTGGAGAGCTTCGTCTGCGCCCTTGCAAATCATTACAGGGTCGACTACAACATTTTTCAGCTGGAATTGTTCAATTTTGCGGGCTGCCAATTCAACCAGCTCTGTCGTACCGAGCATGCCTGTTTTTGTCGCGTCTACGCCAATCCCGGTGAGTACGGTTTCGAGCTGTTTTTCCAGAACGGCTACATCAATCGGAAACACATCGTGAAACCAGCCGTTGTGTGGATCCTGAGCGACGATTACGGTGAGGGCGGTCATACCGAAGACGCCGAGCTCCTGAAAGGTTTTGAGGTCAGCCTGGAGGCCAGCACCGCCGCTTGTATCTGAACCGGCGATCGTGAGTGCTTTGCGAATGGTCATGTTCATTATCTCCCTTTGTTGTCGTGTAGAAATGTACAACACCCGATAGGATACGTCTTACGCATACTGTACTGCACTGTCATGCACTACCTCTATTGAAAAGGAAAAATACGGCGGTGTCAATAATATCCCCGTTAAATACAAAAAAACCGCACTCCGGATTGCGGAGGAGCGGTTGTCAACAGCTGGATCCATTTATTTACAGGGAAGCGGCGTGATGAAAGGAGAAGCTGATGGACGTAGACATGGACTTGGAGCGCTTGGATGCGAGCTGCTTGGCTTGCTTTGCGGCTTCAAACATGCTGGGTGCCTTGATGATCTCAACCCATTTTTTTGTGGCGGTTTCGAATAAAAAACGATAGATTGTCATCTTTATCTGCCCTCTCGTGTTTTCTTCACACTGTTATTGTATCAATGAGTAATACGTAGAAGGTTATGGGTTTGTTACATTATTTTGAAGAACATGTTGCATCTGTGTGAACGTCAAAAATGTTCCCATCGACCTGTTACGTTTTTTCCACAGCTACGTCTTTAGAATGAGGAGTATCCAAAATTTTCATTTTGACCAAGTGATGAGGTGCGTAGCAGAGATGGTAAATGCAACGGGAGAGCTGACAGTGACGCAGGTCAACCACAGTTACGGTACTGGAAAAATTAAGGTGCCCGTGCTGTTTGACATTAACCTGCACATTAATCAGGGAGAGTTTGTTGCCCTGTGCGGGTCATCAGGGTCTGGCAAATCGACTTTGTTGAACTTGTTGGCAGGTTTGACCAAGCCGGACGAAGGCAGTGTGATGGTCAGCGGTGAAGAAATTTCGCGTTACAGCGAAAACGAGTTGTGCTTGTTTCGCCGTAAGAGTATGGGATTTATTTTTCAGTCCTACAATTTACTGCCCAATTTGACTGCCTTGGAAAACGTAGAGCTGCCATTAATTTTTGCTGGCGAGAGTGTTCGAAAGAGGCGCGAGCGAGCGACTGAAATTCTCGAGCGAGTGGGTCTTACGGGTCGGCTCGATCACAAACCAAACGAGCTGAGCGGCGGACAACAGCAGCGCGTCAGTATTGCGCGAGCCTTGGTCAACCAACCGGGCATCATTTTGGCGGATGAGCCGACAGGCAATCTGGACAGCAAGACAGAACAAGAGATTCTGAACCTCATGCGGCAAATGAACAAGGAAAACGGAACTACGTTCATCATCGTTACCCATGAGCAAGAGGTAGCCGAACAATCGGACCGGGTCATTTATTTACAGGACGGAAGAGTCGTACAAAAAAGGACAAGACCAGCGTAGCAGAGGGTATGAGGTGAACGTTTGTGAAAGTAATGGATTCTTTTCGCATTGTCTGGCGAAACTTGTGGCGCATGAAACTGCGTACAGCACTCACTTCGGTAGGGGTCATGATTGGAACAGCTGCGATTGTTGCGATGATCGCGTTGAGTCTCGGATTGAAGGAAAATGCGGTAAAAAGCTTGGAAAACTTCGGGAATCTGACGGAGATGGACGTGGAGCCGATGTACTACATTCCCGAAGAAGACCGCGTCATTCCGGACGATGAACGGAAAAAGCTGAACATGGAGGCAGTCCAGGAACTGAAGAAAATCCCGGGCATCGCGGCAGTCATGCCGGTCAAACGCCTCCAGGAGCAGGCCAAATTAAAGGTAGGACGCAGGGAAGGGTATGTGGAGCTGATCGGGGTTGATGTCAACGAATCTGCTTCCTATCGCAAAAATGATGTGGACAAGGGGAGCTATTTAACCGGTTCTCCGCAAGAGGTCGTCATCGCCTATGATGTGCCGCGGGAGATGCGCGACGTGGAGAAAGAAAAAAGAGAGGCGCGACGAAGCAACGTCGAAGCCAGGAACAAGGGAGCTGCCACCATGCCGCAGCCTGACATGGGAGGAGGTGCGCCGGCACCGATAAGCCTTGTGGATAAGGCTGCGACTATCGTCTTGACTCGAGAGTATCACGTAGACGATGAACCGAAGTACGAGAAAAAGGAATTGCGTGTCCGGGTTGTGGGCCAATTGCAAAAATCAGACAACCAGCGTTATTCCCAAGCCGTCTATGTTCCGATCAGCGTGGTGAAGGAGCTAAACGAATGGGTCAACCGCAGCAGAGGGGATGATTCCTCGGATGGCTCCGTGAGACGCACACGCGAACAGGCAAAGCAGGATCACTTCGAATTCGATCAATTGACGGTCAAAGTCGAGTCGCGTGAAAAAGTGGAAGGCGTCGTCAAAGCTTTAAAAGAGAAAGGCTATGAAGTCTGGTCTCCAGCACGTGAGCTGGAAACGATCAACAAGTTCTTCTTTGTCATCCAAATCGTACTCGGCGGGATTGCGGCGATTTCCCTGCTGGTTGCGACGATCGGGATCGTCAATACGATGATCATGTCCATTTTGGAGCGGACAAAGGAAATCGGCATTATGAAAGTAATCGGAGCTACGGTGCTCAATATTCGCTGGCTGTTTTTAATGGAATCCGGATTTATTGGGCTAATCGGTGGATTAACCGGGCTCGGATTGGCCTGGGGAGCAGTCGAGCTCGTGAACTACTTCGGTTCGGCAGGCGGACTCATGGATAGCTTGAATATGGGATATGGCGGGGGTGGAGAAGGTGAGGTGGCAGCAAAGCTTGCGGTCATCCCAGGTTGGTTGGCTCTGTTCGCCATCGGTTTCTCTTTTGTCATTGGTTTATTGGCAGGCATTTTCCCTGCAATTCGAGCTTCCCGCTTGAGTGCCCTGCAGGCGATCCGATCTGAATAAGGAAATGTGAGGAACGAGACATGAAAAAGAAAAAGTGGATCATTCTAGCGGCAGTTGTGGTCGTTTTGGGAGGAGGCGGATATTACGGCTACACTACATGGAAAGCAAAAGATGTTGCAGCCGAAGAACAACCTCCGGAGCAGCCATCCTTTCCAACGGCAACTGTCGATGTGGGCGAAGTAAAAAAGACGATCTTTTCATCCGGTTCCGTCGAGGCAAAAGCTCGGGAAGAAGTAAAGCCGGAAATCAGCGGAAAGGTAGAGCGTCTGCTGGTGAAGGAAGGACAGTCGGTGAAAAAGGGAGACGTCCTGTTTACGGTCGACAGCACAGACGCCCAACTGGAAATGCAGAAACAGGAGTTAAGTATTCTGCGTGCCAAAAAAGAACTGGATGAGCTAAAGAATAAGAAGGATCAGATCCTGGCAGATAAAATTGGGAAGATCAAGGAAGTAATGGTCAAAGAGGGCGATACGGTTACGCCTGATTCCGTCGTAGCGAAGCTGACCAATACGGACTATTTGAAAATCACAGGTAAGTTTAGCGCCTATGAAGCAGAGCAGTTTCGCATCGGTCAAAAGGTAAAGATTTTTATTACCGCCTCCCTCTATTTCGTCGATGGTACGATCACGGATATCGACCTGGTAGGACAAAAGGAAAAAGGGGTCGGAGGTGTGCACAACGTCGAGGTGCTCGTGAAAAAGCCAGGGGCTCTCTACGTTGGGGATATGGGTGAAGTCCAGTATACGGATGCCAAGGGAGTGCTGTACGCGAGTCAGATGGCTACGCCTTTCGAGCTCCCTGATGAAATGGAAATTCTGGCTGGTACCCATGGGAAGATCGGAAAAGTAGAAATTGAGAAAGATGACGAGATCAAAGCAGGACAGCTGCTGTTCAAAATGGATATGACGGCATCTGATCTCGAACTGCGGGAAAAAGAGTTGGCTCTCAAAGAATCGTTGCTGACAATGGAACAAAAGAAGCGAGAGATCGCGAAAAAGCAGGTGGAGGCACCCATTAACGGTGTGATCACCAAGCTCAATGTAAAAGAGGGAGAGACACCATCCTCTGGTGAGCCCGCAGTCGTGATTATGGACGCCACTTCGGTCTACTTTATGGCAGCCGTAGACGAAATCGATATTCCTGCGATCAAGATGGGGCAAATCGTGGATGTGTATGTGACTGCTTTTGGTAACCGTCCATTCAAAGGTAAAGTCATCGAGATTCCAAAAGAAGGTACAAAAGAAGACAAGGCAGTTCGATTTGCCGTAAAGGTAGAACTGAGTGAAACATCGGAAATGAAGCATGGAATGACAGGAGACTGCGATATTTACGTGGAGCAAAAGGACAATGTGAAACGACTCCCGTTGAATGCCGTAGAAGTGATGGAGGAAGGCAAGGGTACCGTCATGATAAAAGGTCCTGGTACTGGCGAACCGACGCCAAAAGAAGTGGAGATTGGCGTAGAAGGTACAGAGTTTATTGAAATTAAAGGCGGTTTAGAAGAAGGCGCAGAAGTGCTGATGACCAACGCCTAGATCAGGCCAATCATAGACAGATGAAAAACATCCCCGGGTTGCATGCGTGATCAGACACATGTGAGCCGGGGATTCTTCTTGGGCAGGCATTCCATTATTTTTGAGATAGTTGAAGCGTTTGGACCATCCGTTCCGTCAGACTTTGCAGAGGGTGAGTAATGGGAATGCCGCTCTCGCGGGTAAAATCGTGGGCGACAGGCACCATGGACAGCTGGGCAACCGCCAGAGAATCAGAGGGATGGGTGTCGCAGAGAGTTTGCAATGCGCCCCATATAGCATCATAGTAGGCCTGTTGTTTGTTGGCCATGATCAGGTCAAATGCTCCGTCCGCCAAGTGAATTTCGATCCGGGGCATTAATCCAAGAACGGATGCATGCTCCCACAATCGATTCATGGTTGGTGTCACAGTAGCGGGATTGGAGAACAGCAAGGCTTGTGGGCCTAGCCGTTGCGCCACTTCGTCAAAGAAAGGTCCATCGATGGTAAAGACAGGTATATTCATAGAAGCTTCGTCTTCGGCCGTTAAGCTGGCGGCGTACTGTGTGCAGGTGATGACGATCGCATCAGGCGAACAAGCTTGCATCCATGAGAGTTGGCTTCTCAGCTTGTCATGCGCCTGTTCCTTTGTAGGCGGGCACGTCCCACCGTTTTGCAACAGCAAGCCAGGATCTACATAATGCACCAGCTCAACAGTCCAGGGAGAAAAAGCATGATCGAGCAAGGATATATTCGAGTGATGGCCGTGCAAACAAGCGATTCGTGTCATAGATGTCCCCCTGAATGATCTGCTGGTTCTTCTTTTTGTGCGATGACGCGGATACGTTTGTAGTCAACGAACCACTGGCCGTCTCGAAATAGCGTGGGACGCGCAAATTCACTGACGGCAGAGCATGTTTCATCGATTTCCCGTTCGGATAATCCGATGAAAAAGGGACTGCAAAAAGAGTTCAGCCAATGCCGCAGTCCACCATCCCCGTCAGGCATGAGAGTAGGGCGATCAAAATGCGAGGACAGAACGACCCGAAAGCCTTGGCGTTCCAAAAGGGATGTATATTCTCCGATACTCGGAAAGTACCAGGGAAACCTCTCGTCCGCAGATATGCCTATCTGTCCAAGGGCGACACGCAGAGCGGCAACGACTTGTTCACAGTTGCCTTTTCCTCCAAATTCAGCAACAAAGCGACCTCCTGGAGTGAGAGCGAGCCATACGGACTCTGCGACTTTTTCCGGTTGCTGCATCCAGTGAAGGGCTGCATTCGAGAAAATGGCATCAAACTGCTCATCAGAACGAAACGTATGAGCATCCGCAATTTCGAAAGACAATTGAGGGTACTTGTCGCGAGCGGCATCGATCATGTCCGGGGAAAAATCACAGCCCATGACGCGTGCTCCGCTTTCCGCCAGTTTTGCAGTGAGATCGCCAGTCCCGCAGCCGAGATCCAGTATGCGCTCGCCTGAAACAGGCTGTAGCCAGTCGATCAATCCTCTGCCATAATGGGAAACAAAGTTCATTTTTTCATCATAGTGGCTCGCGTCCCACTGTTTCGTTTGACTCATGTCAATCCCTCCTTACCCTTGTTTTACCAGCTTAAGAGCTATTCGTCAAATCTATATAACTTATAAAATGCATAGTTTGTGCCTATGCCCGGGCGGACTTGGTAGCGTCAACTTGAGTGAAACGAGGGAACATTTTCTTGTCAAGAAATAAAAAGGAGAAGACGCTGATTTTGTCGAATTAGGAGCAAGTGAACGATGAAAAAGAGAAAGTGAGAGGACATCAAGTGAAAAAATGGGTTGTATCAGCGCTTTTAGTGTGTCTGGCTACTGGCAGCCTTCTGTCAGGTCTATCTGTCTCGCCAGCCATGGGGGCGACTACAACGATGAAGCGGAATAGTCAGGTGCCAAAGCCTGTACAGAAGCCGGTTCACGATATGATTGTGTTTAATGATTACCAGGTTGTCGGCTTGACGGCTGGAGGATGGAATTGGGTGAAAAATGACGAGTTTATTCTCCCGCCGGATACTCCGCTAGATGTTGACCTCACTCAAACCACGTACGGAAGCGGTACGAATGTGAACAGAAACGAGGTTCTCCTTGATGGTGTCGAACTGACAGCCTTTGGGGGAGAAAAGCAGGCAACACAAGCTGCTTTGAAATGGCAGGTGCCGCGGTTCAGCATCCCTTCCTCTCAGCTATCTGCCGGTCTACATACGTTGACTTTCGTCGTGACAGATGCGAAAGGTCAAAAAAGCACGGTGAATGTACGTTTTCAGGTAGAAGCACAGAATTACCCTTACATATACGAGGGAGAAAAGGCGACAGGGGAGTCCATACCTTCTGGAGGCACTAGCGCGATTTTCGGTGTATTTGGTTCAAAGACCTTTACCAGTAAAATTCCTGGAACTTGGAGGCTGTCGAATAAAGCGACCAATACGGAAATGAGATCAGTGTCAGGGACCGTCTTTTCGTCGGGATCGTTAAAAACCGGTCAATACGATCTTATGTTTTCGCCGGATGACGGCAGTTTGTCACCCTGGATGGTCACGATTCAGGTAGGGTTAGCGGAGATCTATATGGGAACGGATGCCACCGGACAAAAGCTTTCCCAAAACCAGATCATTACCGCTACCCAAGCTCCGAGCAAGGTACAGCTCTACTCTCCATTCCCGGGACGTTGGTGGGTAAACGGTACCGGTCAGACACTTACGAATTCGCAAAGCATTGAAGTGGCCATTCCAGAAATTTTAGCGGGTATGAAGATCAGTGTGACGTTCGAGCCGGATCAATCACCGGACTCAACCACAGCGTGGATGGACACGACTTCCACCATTCAGATTCAAGTTCCTGGTACACCGGAAGCGTGCGGACCTTCTACCGCTACAGCGACTATGGACGTTATGATGCAGAGAAACGAGCGGTCTTCGATGATGGTGGATCGAAGAAATCTATATTCCTCCGATGTCACCGTAAAGCTATACCAAAATCCTATCCATCTCATATGGCTGACAACAGCGGCTGATCACGTAGAGTTTGGCAGCGAAGCGGATGATGAAGAGGGGCCCGGCGTTTGGGCGGTTGATAATGCTGTAGTGGATGCTTCCAAGCTCAATTGGGACCATACGGCACTTGATCTGTCCAGCTACAAGCCGGGGCGCTACAAAGTCAACTACTATAGCAAACGGGAGCCCCGTCAATCGTGGTGCGGATATGTTCAGGTCATAGAGGATTTACCGCCTGTGTCATCCTCACTTGTCTGTGACCCAGGCGATGTGGGAACGGTTCCTTATCCGACCCCAATGCGCTTTGTGACCAAAAAGGGCAAGGAGTATAGGGACGGTGATCGCATTGTAATAGACTCGAAAAGCGATCTGGATGATCTCAAAGAACTGGAGCTTCTGTCCACCCATGTGGTATACAAGGGTACGAAGCGCATCATTATAAATAAAACGAGTAAAACGGAACGCCGATATGTTCACGTTCCAGATCTAGTCTGGGAAGAGAGTACAACGTTACTCGGATCCGAGCAAGAGTTCAGTAGCGGCACGATTGAATCCAGCAATGAAGTGAAAATCAGCTTCAATGACGAGGTTCTCACGACGATAAAGCCGAAGCGTTACCATAAGGATGATGATAATGCAGAAGCAGACGGCATTGAATCCTTGAACGCGAAGCAATTCATCGATTTCCAGGATGGTAAACCGGGAGTTTACGAGATTAAAGTGACAAACGTCATGGGCTATTCCACGTGCCAAGTGATTTACAGTACAAGATCGTCTACGAAAAAAACGGGCAAGGAAGAAAAGCAGCAGACCTTGACTCTGACAATTGAAGTAAAATAAGAAAAACGGAAGAACCCTCTGCCCCGGCAGGGGGTTCTTTTCACATGGGAGGAACGAGTGTGACTGATGAGCAAATGTCGATACTTAATAAGTTCGGCTTTCATCTGGATGGAGAACAAGTGAAACATTTCAAACTGGGAATCGTAAGAGAAAAAGAGGAGTTTGCACGAATCTCCTCCCAGGAAGAATTGCAGGAGTATTTGAAACAACTTCTCCGCAACCAATGTCTATGGAAACGGCAGAACTAACTGAGCAATCGATCCTCAAAGGAGGCAACAGATGGGTATAGATACGCAGGAGACCTTGCTTCAGGAACTAAAGGAAGTAGAAGCGTGGGAAAAGGAACAGAAAGACTTGTGGTTTTGGGAAAAGCTCGGACGACTTCCCTTTGTTTTGCTGGATCGGATCACACCTAATTTCGTCAGAGAGAAGCTGGGAACTGCCGTTGATGAAATGGCTGCGTTTTTGGAGACTGGCGGAACTTATCTCGTTAAAGATGAAGCGGTCTATAGCAGGCTTCGCACTCGTATGGTGCAGGGGCAAATGCTGGGTGTACAAGAGGCAGCAGAAGTACCGATGACGATTATGAATGATGTAGCGAAAGAAATGAAAGAATCCAGGGCCACATTTGCGACAGTCCAGGGCGCGACCACAGGGATCGGCGGGATTTTCACTCTGGCATTGGATATTCCTTTACTGTTAGGAACTTCGTTAAAGGTTCTACAGGAGATGGCTCTCTGCTATGGCTATCGACCTGAAGAAAAAAGAGAGCGCCTGTTTGTGGTGAAATGTTTGCAGTTTGCCTCGTCTGATATTGTGGGGAAAAAAGCGATATTAGAAGAGCTCGCGCAGTTTGACAATCCAGCCGCGCAAAAGGATGTCATGGCTCAACTGCAGGGCTGGCGAGAAGTAGTGGTGACCTATACAGAAAACTTCGGTTGGAAAAAGCTATTTCAGATGGTTCCCATCGCGGGGATCTTGTTCGGAGCCTATTTAAACCGCTCCACCGTGCAGGATGTCGCCGAGGCGGGAATGATGCTATACCGCAAAAGGCGCATCCTGGAGCGGCTGCGACAGTCAGAAGAGCAAAGCAAAGCTATTTCGTCCACTCCTCAGCGGTGATGGCGTACATGTTGTGGTCTTCCCAAGCCCCGTTAATTTGCAAGTAACGCAGGGAACGCCCCTCATGACGAAAGCCGTTCTTTTCAAGCACGCGGATGGAACCCAGATTATGTGGCATGACACCAGCTTGAACCCGATGCAGCTGTGCTTCTGTAAAAGCGAATTGCAACGCGAGCTTTACCGCATCTGTCGTATATCCTTTCCCGTTGAATGCCCTGTCGAGGAAGTATCCCAAGGTAGCATTCTGCCAAGCGCCTCGAGCCACATTGGACAAAGCGACTCTACCGATCATCTGGTCGTTCTCCTGCAAGAAGATACCGAAAGCAAAGGCTGCTTGATTAGCAAAATCTTGCTTGGCTTGAGTGATTTGTTCCTGCTGACCTGCAAGGGTGAGGTGCGAGGCGGGGCGAATCGGTTCAAAAAGTTGAAAAAACTCATGATTGCGCAGCCTCAGCTCCAGTAGCTCGGCTGCGTCTTCCGTGCGTAGTGGGCGCAAATAAATGTTGTCCGTATGTAGTCGCATCGTCTAATCCTCCTTGGAATAATAAAGTGGGATAGACAGTGTATCATATGCGCCCTCTAGTGAGAAGCTTGTGAATTCTCATTTTTTAGTCAACCAGTTCGACAAAGGACACGCCAAAAGCTTTGCATGTCTCCACTTCTTTTGCGGTAGGTGCCAGTTCGATTTTCAAGCCCTCCATCGGCGTTCCTGCTCCTCGTTCCCGGGACTTCGCCAGCAAGATGTCGACAGCGGCTCCCACATGCTCGTAGGCTGAGTCGCACGAGCCAAAAGCAGAAAATGATTCTCTTTGTCAATGGGGATATTTCTTTGCAAGAAAGCAGTTGCCACACGGAGTTGATTTTGGTAGAGTTAAATGAAATTATTATAAGAAAGTCTAAATAGAGGTGCGCCGAAGATGAGTACATCTTTTCGAGATCTGCCGGGGGGCAGGAAAAGGAGGAAAGGCTAAAGCGCCGAAGCCGATTGCCATCCCCTGAATGGTAGAGGTTGGGGTGCTCATGAACAATGATCGTCCTGTCACGAGAAATGCCCATTTCTTGTGGAGCGCTATTTACGATTTGCTGCCGAGTTATCGAAAGCAATGAGTTAGCGCATGCACTCATTGCTTTTTTTAGTACCACCGAAATGCTTTTAACAAAAAGGAGGATTTACCTGTGAACATGATGGATGCCAATGAAATTATCTCGTTTATTCAAAAAAGCGAAAAGAAAACTCCAGTGAAACTATACGTGAAAGGCAATTTGGAAGGAATTGATTTTGGTACCAGCGCCAAAGCTTTCATTACCGGCAATACAGGCGTTGTGTTTGGTGAATGGAAAGAAATCGAACCAGTCTTGGCACAACATGCCGACAAAATTGAAGACTACGTTGTGGAAAGCGACCGTCGCAATTCGGCTATTCCGCTGCTGGACACAAAAGGGATTCAAGCGCGTATCGAGCCAGGCGCAATTATCCGCGACCAAGTAACGATCGGCAACAACGCTGTTATCATGATGGGCGCTTCCATTAACATCGGTGCGGTTATTGGCGAAGGCACCATGATCGACATGAACGTCGTAGTAGGCGGTCGTGGAACGATCGGGAAAAACTGCCATATCGGTGCAGGCTCCGTCATTGCCGGAGTAATCGAACCACCATCTGCACAACCTGTTGTCGTAGAAGATGACGTGTTGATCGGAGCCAATGCCGTTATTTTGGAAGGCATTCGTGTAGGAAAAGGCGCTGTTGTAGCGGCAGGCGCTGTCGTGATCGAGGATGTACCACCTTACACAGTAGTAGCAGGTACTCCAGCACGCGTCATCAAACAAATTGACGAAAAAACACGTTCCAAGACAGAAATCAAGCAGGAGCTACGTCAACTCTAAGGGGTGTAAGAACATGGACTGGCGTTCGCTTGATGAACAATACATCGTCTCTACGTACAAACGATTGCCGATTACCATCGCCAAAGGAGAAGGCAATTACTTGTACGACACCAATGGCAAAGGGTACCTTGATCTGTTTACCGGTCTCGCAGTGAATGTACTGGGGCACTCACATCTGCGTATCCTGAAGGCGCTGCATGAGCAAGGCGAGTTGTTTTTGCACATCTCCAATGTGTTTCTCAACCAGCCAGCTATCCGTCTCGCGCAACGCTTGGTAGAGCAGACCATTACGGGAAAAGTCTTTTTCACCAATTCAGGCGCTGAGGCGACAGAAGCGGCGATCAAGCTGATCCACAAATGGACGAAAGCCGAAGGAAGGGGTCGAGAAGGGATTGTCGTCCTTCGCAACAGTTTTCACGGCCGAACGCTTGGTGCAGTGCGTCTGACTAGACAAGCCCATGTGTATCAGGATTTTCCGCAGCCTGATTTCCCTGTCTATGAGCTGGAAGCTGAAGATACCGATGGTCTTCGAGTACTCTGTCGGGAAGCCAAGCCTGCTGCGGTTTTGATGGAACCTGTGCTTGGCTCTGGCGGAGTTGTCCCGCTGTCGGAGCAATTCCTGCGTGACGTACAAGCCATTTGCCATGAAGAAGGCATGCTTTTCGCCATGGACGAAATCCAGACGGGAATGGGACGCACCGGAAAGTTGTTCGCTTATCAGCATGCGGGTGTGACACCTGATCTGATTCTGTTTGCAAAAGGGGTAGGCGGAGGCTTGCCACTGGGCGGAGTGATTGCCGGAACCAAATTGATGAACCAGTTTAAACCAGGCGATCACGGGACGACTTTTGCCCCATCTCCACTGTCAGCAGCGCTGGGGAATGCTGTGCTGGATGAGCTGCAGGATCCGAGCTTTGTAGCAAAAGTCGACGAGGTAATCGAATACCTCTGGTCCGGACTGGAAGCATTGCGAAGTCGCTTGCCTCAGCAATTGCAAGCTTTACGAGGAAAAGGCATGATGGTCGGCATCCCGCTAAGTGCCACGCCCGAGGACGTAAGTCGTTTGCAAAGTGAATTGCTCGCGGAAGGCATTCTCGTGGATGTTACGCAGAAGACGATCGTTCGACTCTTGCCGCCACTGACGCTCACGAAAGATGACGTGGATCGCTTCCTCGAAGTGTTCACCCGTCAACTGACAGCTGCGAGCTCGGTAAAGGAGGCGTAACCCATGAGTGTTTCCGCGTTTGTGCAGATCCGTCGCGATCTTCATCAAATACCGGAGCCAGGTTTTCAAGAAGTGAAGACACAACAGTACCTACTGCGTTATCTGGAGGGGCTTTCCCAAGAGCGTCTCCAGATTCATACGTGGCGTACGGGAATTCTTGTCCGCATCCCTGGTTCCAATCCAAAGCGCACCATCGCATGGCGCACGGATATGGATGGACTCCCCATTTCAGAGGAGACATCCTATCCTTTCCGTTCGTTGCATGAAGGCTACATGCATGCGTGCGGACATGACATGCATATGGCAATCGCCCTCGGACTGTTGACGCATTTTGTGGAGCAGCCGATTGAAGACAATCTACTGTTTCTTTTTCAACCGGCCGAAGAGGGACCTGGTGGTGCCTTGCCGATGATGCAGAGCGAGGAGTTTGCAGCATGGCGACCAGATTGCATCTTCGCGTTGCACATCGCACCGGAGTATCCTGTAGGCACCATTGCCACAAAGCCGGGCATTCTTTTTGCCAACACTTCGGAATTGTTTGTGGATCTGGTGGGAAAAGGTGGTCATGCCGCTTTTCCGCATAAATCGAATGATATGGTCGTTGCCATGAGCCACCTGGTGACACAATTGCAATCCATCGTCTCACGAAACATCGATCCACTGGATTCAGCAGTCATCACAGTGGGCAAGATTGAAGGCGGGACCAAGCAGAACATCATCGCGGAGAGAGCGCGTCTCGAAGGAACCATTCGCACGTTCTCTATGGAATCGATGTCACGTGTGAAGAGCCGCATTGAAGCCTTGGTTAAAGGGGTGGAAGCCGGCTTTGAATGCACGGCTACCATCGACTACGGCTGTGGGTATTGCCAAGTTTATA
Organism: Brevibacillus sp.; assembly: GCA_029240815.1. The sequence goes on along the minus strand of JARDZO010000072.1, from coordinate 1,335 downwards.
ATGAAGAAGCCCTGACGGAAGATTTCATGGGCTGGGTTGCGGAGGAATGTAAGGACGTTACCCTCATTCATTGTAAAGAAGCGATGACAGGAGAAGATTTTGGCTATTTCCTGCGTGAGATTCCGGGTTTCTTGTTTTGGCTTGGAGTCAACACTCCATACGGATTGCATCACTCGAAAATCGAACCGAATGAAGAGGCAATCGAGGTAGCTGTTGAGGTCGTTTCCCGTTACTTCACGAGTTTATCGCAACGTGATTAATTCCATATCCGGTCATAGGAGCAGCGCATCACAGGCTGCTCCTTTTATTATGCCCTTTCTCCCTTTCGTCAAGGGTACTACGTGCTTATTAACAGCACCTGTGAATAAGTCTTTCTTCCTGATTGCTGCGAGTTGTGGATATTGTGGATATTGTTGAAAAAAGTTGGAGCGAGACCACAACTATTTGCTTGTTTAGGCGTATAAACTAGTAAGAACAAAATCGGAATAACAAGCGCTGCCGCGCACACATACAGGAGGATTAAGACATGAAAAAAGCATGGTTGTCGGCCTTGTTGGCGTTAACTGTCGTGGCTGGAGTAGGGAGCACCGCCTTGGGAGAAGGATCGATGCGGGTATTTTTGGGTGGTGAACGGATCGTAAACAGTATGGGATCGTCCAACGCGAATTCGGTGGAGGATCTAGTGAACAAAATGGGTGGTTTTGTAGATTTTGATCAAAACTCAGGAAAATTGGAAATTATTAGACCGAATGTGAATATTCTGGTTCTAGAAGGCATTCAACAAACCCGAAATAAAACGGTTGTGTTCAGCAACCCGATTAAAGGCTACAGTGACAAGAATATACCACGTACCTTTAATGTGTTTGTTGAAGTCGATGAAGCACCAGTAGCCAAAGACCTGAGAATGCAATTAGTATTGATTTCACCGGAAGGAAAAGAAGTGGATAAAGGGAAGGAATGGAAGTACTCCACCCAAAACGCCAACAGCTTTTACTTCTCAGAGCCATTTGTATCTACAAAGCTGGAAAGTTATGGAACATACAAAATTCAGGCACGGATGAAATCCGAGCATTTCAAGTCATACGTGGTAGTAGGCGAGAACACCTTTACAGTTGGACGATAAATTTATAGCTTGTTTGCGTTCCCACGTGGATTGTTCACATGGTATAATAGGTGGAAAAGCCGATATACATGGTAAAAGCGAGTACATGAAAGAAAGGAACGATGGGAGCGAATGGAGACAAATCCCCCGCGATCATCCACAGACGTAGAAGGCCCGAGTATACGCATCGCCTGGAAGGATGATCATTCTATCCAGGCAGAGTGGAACATGAC
>JARDZO010000322.1 GCA_029240815.1 Brevibacillus sp. | reverse complement strand
ACCGTGACTCTACGATCTGATTTTATCGATCAGCTCGGACAGGCTCCAACAGCAGATACCCAAATCAGATTTACTACGAGGATGCTGCGTGACCGTGCAGGGAACAAATTCGATCCTGGCTTCAATTCGGTTACCGCCGAGTGGAATATCGGAAGCCCCGATTAACACAGAAAAAACGCCTCGATCGGGAAACACCCTTTATTCACGCAAAAGGAGAGAGCACGGGTGTACCAACTTATCGAACTTGCATCAGCAACCGCACACCCGTATCTATCCATGCTCCATCCCAAACATCACGGCCTGCTGCGGCAATTGAACGGAAGATCAGTCTGGGCATTCGGCGCGGTCTGCGACAGTCAACCTGTTGGTCTGGTGGCCGGGTATTGCGATCCGGATCGTCAGCGAAGCGAGATCGTCTCTCTCGTCGTAGCGGACAGCTATCAAAAACGGGGAATCGGCCGAGCTTTACTCAGACAGGCTGAAGAAAAAATCAGAGAGCAGAACGGGCTATTTACCGATTGTTCTTCCATCATAAAAGCGGATGATTTCGACTGGCTTGACCGGTTTTTTCGCGAGGAACAATGGGAGCCGCTTCGGACGAACATCCAGCTGTATACACTCGGATTGTGGGAGGGACAGCTGACCGAGCTGCCCTGGCTGGAGAAACTCTCCTTGTCGGCCGGCTTTTCCACGTTCTCCTGGGGCGAGTTGTCCGCGCACGATAGGCAACAAGTGGAGCAAGGCAGCGGCCGCTGGTACCACCCCATCCTCTCTCCTTTTATCGATGAACATAAAATCGACCTTCATTACAGCCTTGGCCTGCGATACGAAGATCAGGTGATCGGATGGATGATCGTCCAGCAGCTTGCCAGCAATATGCTTCTGTACAAAACGCTGTTTGTCCAAAAACGATTTCGGCAAAAGGCCCGCGGTATTGCCTTGCTTGCGGAGGTGATCCGCAGGGCACACAAGACATTTCCGTTTGGCATGTGCTTCGTGGAGCAGGGGAATGAATCTATGCTGCGGTTCCTTAATCGGCGTCTGGAGCTGCAGATTTTGTACAGAAAGCTTTCGGTTTCGACAAGCAAGCGCCTGGATCGCTAAAAAAGCAGGTAAACCATCTACCTTTACATCCAACCCGGAAAACCTAACCCAACAGTTAGGTTTTTCTTTGTCTTTCAAAAACTTTTCCCAGTTTTCGCTATGGTCACAGTAGATGAATGGTTAGAAGATATATATAATTAAAAATTATTAACCCGCGGAAGAATCCTTCATGTCCTTTGCTGAGGAGTTTTTAAGATGATTGCAATCCCCGGATACACCCTTCACGAACTAATATACCAGAGCGAAAAAAAGAGCATTTACCGCGGCGTACGCAAGGCAGACGGTCGGTCGCTGATCATCAAGGCTCTTACGGGAGCCACGATTACCACCAGCGATACCGCGAAGCTTATGCACGAGTATGAAGTGACCAAGCATTTGAATATCCCCGGAATTATTAAGCCGTTGTATCAGGAACAGACAGGCGGAACCGTAGTGCTGGTAATGGAGGACAATGGCGGCATCTCGCTGAAAACCTACCTGCAGATGAACCGTCCCGCACTCCCAGTGTTTTTCTCGATCGCCATGCAGTTGAGCGAAACATTGATGAAATTGCATCGGCAGGGCGTGATTCATAAAGATTTGAAGCCGGATAACATTATTATCAACGAGCGCACCGGACGGGTTTGTATTATCGATTTTAGCCACTCCACACGTCTCCTTGGCGAAAGCCATAAAAGCTCTCCCGTTCCTTCCTTCGAAGGAAGCCTGCCCTATATGTCACCGGAGCAAACAGGAAGAATGAACAGAGCGATTGATTTCCGCAGTGATCTGTATTCGCTTGGCGTGATCCTTTATGAAATGCTGACAGGTCAGCTCCCGCTGTACGCCGAGACAAAGATGGACTGGGTTCACGCGCATATTGCCAAAAAACCGATCTCCCCCCACCATCGGATGCCCGAACTACCGCGGATCATTTCCGAGATGATCATGAAGCTGCTGTCCAAAACGGCGGAAGAACGGTATCAGAGCGCGTACGGGTTTTTGTCCGATCTTGCCAACTGCCGGGAGCAGTGGGAAGCAAGAGGCGACATTACAGGGTTTCCGTTGGGACAAATGGATGAATTAAGCCAATTTCAAATTCCCTCCACCCTTTATGGGCGAGAAGAGGAAGTGACTCGCCTCCAAGACGCATACAAACGGATCAAGGCAGGCGCAACGGAACTCGCCCTGATTTCCGGTTATTCCGGCATAGGAAAAACGGAGTTGGCTTTGGAAGCGTACCGTCCTGCCGTATCTGAAAAGGGATACTTTATCGTTGGAAAGTTTGATCAACTGCAGCACGAGATTCCGTTTGCTCCTTTGATACAAGCCTTTCAAGACCTGGTTCGACAGATATTGACGGAACCTGCGGAAAAAGTCGCCGATTGGAAAAAGAAGCTGCTTCGCGCTCTCGGACGAGCCGGTTCGGTGGTGACGGAAGTAATACCGGAAGTGAAGCTGATCATTGGGGAACAGCCCGTGGTGGAGGAATTGCCGCCTGCAGAAGCGCAAAATCGTTTTCAACTGATCTTTCGCAAATTTGTCCAGGTATTTTCCAGCCGCACTCATCCATTGATTATATTTCTTGACGATTTGCATTGGGCGGATCAAGCCTCGCTAGATTTTCTCCGCTTGCTGATGACTGATCCGGGTAGCCGCTATTTGCTGCTTACAGGTGCATACCGGGAGAATGAGGTCAGTGACGAACATCCGTTGTCGCAAACCATTGCCGGATTACAGACGAAAGGGATTGCCACCAGCCAGATTCGGATGCAACCGCTCGCTTTTGACCATACGCTGAAGCTGATTGCGGAAACGCTGCACTGCGAGAAGGAACGGGCGCGCCCGCTTGCGGAAGCGGTTTACCGGAAAACGGCGGGCAACCCGTTTTATTTGAAGCAGTTGCTGCAGGCGATGCACAAGGAAGAGCTGTTATCTTTTTGCACAGTCAGTACCCAATGGAAATGGGACCTCGCCGAGATCGAGAAGAAACAAAGCTATGCCGATGTGATCACCTTGATGATCGAGAAAATTGAAAGGCTTCCCGAGGATACTAGAAATGTGCTTCGATTGGCCGGTTGCATGGGAAATAGTTTTGATCTGAAAACCCTTTCGCTGGCAGCGGGCGAGTCTCTTTTTGAAATCGCTCGTCAACTGCTTCCGGCCATCACGGCGGGGCTGCTTCTGCCGTTGGACGATTCCTATACCTATCTCTATGAAGACCATGGTGACGATGCGCAGACGATAGAGGCCGATTTCAATGTCTCATTTGCTTTTTTGCATGACCGTGTTCGGCATACGGCCTACTCGCTTATTTCTGATGATGAAAAGAAAGAGATTCACTTCATGATCGGCAGAGTGATGCTGGAAACAGCAGATTCTCGTCAGTTGGATGAGAAAATCTATCAAATCGTTCATCACCTTAACATGGGCAAAGACCGTATTTCCTCAGAAGAGCAAAGGCGGAAATTGGCGGAGCTGAATCTGCAAGCGGGGCTGAAAGCGAAGGGATCAACCGCTTATTTCTCCGCGTTAAACCATTTTCGCACCGGACTCAGTCTGTTGTCAGATCAAGATTGGCAGGACCGTTATGATCTGGCCTTCCAACTTCATCTGCACCGGGCGGAGTGCGAGTATCTGTGCTCCCATTATGAAACCGCGGAGGAACAGTTTGTCCAGCTCATGCAGCGGGCCCTGGATAAAGTCGATCGCGTCGAGGTGTATCGGATCCGGATTGCCCTCTATATCAATCTGGGCAAGTATGTGGAGGCGATCCAATTCGGCCTGCAAGGGCTTGAAGAGTTCGAGATGTCGATTGCGTATAAGCCAAAGCTGGTCACGATTGTTCAGGAGTCACTCGTAACCAGATGGAAGCTGAGCAAGCGTATGGATGAGCTTGCCCACCTGCCGTACGTCAGCGATCCAACGGTAAAAGCGATCATGGAATTGATTATGGCGATTGCCGCCCCTGCCTTTTTCGTCAACAAGGAAGCATACGTGGTCTTGATGTGCAGATATATCCGCTTGGCGCTTGCCTATGGAAACACGGAAGCTTCCTCGGCGGCATATGCGCTGTTCGGATTGGTTCTCAGCCTGGTCATGGGGCACTACAAGGAAGGGGACCGCATGGGGGAGATCGCTCTGCAGGTAATGGAGAAATACCCAAATACCACCTTCAAGTGCCGCACCTTTGTTACAGCCGGCGGTGTACTGAGCCAGTGGGTACGGCATCCCAAGGAGTCGGAACAGTACCTCGCCAAGGCGTTGCAGCTAGGTTTGGAAAGCGGTGATTTTATCTTTGCCAGCTATGCCATGGGGACACATGTCAATGCCTATTATGCATGGGGCTCCCTGAACGGCTTGGCGGAGATTGTTGGGGAATATCTCGTTGTTTTGAAGCAGTTAAACGAAGAATTTGTACGGAAAAACTTCTATGTCTATTTGCAAGTGGTGCGTAACCTGCAAGGCAAAACGCATCATCGCTTTACGCTGACAGACGATCAGTTTGATGAGGAACAGTTTTTGCAAGACATCCAGAATGAGGAGACACAGGTTACCACCTTTTACCAATACTATACCTATAAAACACAAATCTATTTCTTGTTTGGAAATCATCGGGAAGCGATCAGATTTGCCGAGAAAGCTCAGGAATACCTCAAATATTCCACGCACCTGCTGCATGTGCCGGAGCTGGTCTTCTATCAATCGCTCGCCATTACGGCTGAATGCCGATCTTTCACCCCGCCTGAGCGAAGCAAGTACCTAAAGGTCTTGCGCAAAAATATCCGGCAAATGAAAAAATGGGCAGAAAGTTGCCCGGACAACTTTCTGCATAAATATCTCTTGATGGAAGCGGAAAGGGCGAGGATTGACGGAAGAGATCAAGCCGCGATGGATCTGTACGATCGGGCGATCCAAGCCGCAAAGGAACAGCAATACGGACGAAATGAAGCGATCGCTTGCGAGCTGGCTGCTGCCTTTTATCTGTCCAAAAGCAAAGAGAGGTTTGCCGGAACTTATCTAATCCAATCCTTGCAAGCGTTTCACCAATGGGGAGCGACGGAAAAAGTGAAGCAATTACGGGAAACCTATCCCCAATTGCAGCATGAGCAGCTCACTGATAGCCCGGAAGAACTGCTCCGATCACAGGATGAGCAGGGGTTCTTTTTCAACAGCACCACCACGAAGACGGGCTCTTCTCCGGAAATGGATCTGGAGACCTTCCTGCAAGCGATGCAGGAGTTTTCCAAGGAGACCGATATGCCCAAGCTGCTAGGTTCCTATCTCGACACCGCTATCAAAAGCGCAGGTGCGGAAAAAGGATTGGTGTTGTTGGAGAAAGACGGCGAATTGTACGTAGAGGCGGGAGTAGAGGCCAATGAATCGGTCGAATCGATAAAAACGGCAGTCCCGTTGGACGAGTTTGACAATATTCCGGCAGCGATCATTCATTACGTGGCAAGAACGCGGGAGTCCGTGGTTCTCAGTGATGCCAGCCGATCCAGTATATTTGAACGGGATGCTTACGTGAAACAGCATGGGCCTCGCTCGATTCTCTGCATACCGAT
>JARDZO010000321.1 GCA_029240815.1 Brevibacillus sp. | reverse complement strand
ATGCCAAGATCGTATCCCCAATGAATTGACGTCCTCTTACCAGCCAAGCCACCAAAAAAAGTGGGATGTCGAGCAAGAGCATCACGGTCGCTGGAGACAGGTCAAAAGCGTATTTCGCCACCAGACCCAGACCAACGAATCCACCCTCAGACAGGTGGTTTTGAAAATTGATGTGATAATAGGTAAAAGCTAATAAACACGCGCCAAACAAAATCAAACTATACCGTCGGATTACTTGCAGCGCTCTCCTCATCATGAATTCCTCGCAATTTTGTCGGTTTTGGCACAGACGGCCAACCGACTATGGAGGTAATTCGCAGGTATAAGTCGCTACTCATACAAAAGACCTCGCTTCCGTAGTAGGTTGGTCGTCTAAAAGTGACGAACGACTACTACGAAGCTAGATGTAGGAGAGGTCAAAACGTTTCCAGATCGTCCTATAGGGACGCATGGTATCCTGATCCCTTCCATTGCTTTTCTTACATTATAACATTAGAAAACTTGGCTGCGCCAATCTTTTCGGCGATGCCTTAGTTGTCCTTATACTATCACCCTTAAAAATTTTTATATTTACGATAGCACAGAAAAGGCAAAACCGCGACACCGGATCCCTCCCGATTCGCAGCCTACACCTTGAATTCCCTGCTTTTCAATTCAATCGGAATGCCTGCGGTGACGAGGAAAACACAGTCGCATACTGCTGCTATCCTCTGATTCATAATGCCTGCCAGATCTCGAAAAATCCGCCCGAGCGGATAATCAGGGACGATGCCATAGCCAACTTCATTGGTGACCAACAGCAATGTCCCAGGAAAAGTACGCAACGCTTCCTCCAACGAAGCCAGCTGCTCATCGATTCGTTCAGCGGCGTGGTCCTGTTCGAAACGAAGAAGCCAATTCGACAGCCATAGAATCAAGCAATCAATGAGCACGACCGTTCCTGTCTCCCACAGCTCTTTTTTCCCGGCCAGGTCGCTCAGGATGGCATTCAGCTCGTATGGTTCTTCGATCGTTTCCCATCCGAAAGCAGACCTTTCCCGCCGTTGCTGGTGGAGTCTTACCCTCTCCTGCAGTTCTGCATCGAATACAGGGGATGTCGCGATATAGATGCCTTTGGCACCGAGCTGGGTCGCGTACTTTTCAGCGAATGTGCTTTTGCCGCTTTTGGCACCGCCCGTAATCAGCACAACCATTTTGCGAGCCCTCCTCAGAACTATGAACCGGATTGCAGGATGATTTGTGGCAATTGATGAATCGGGTGCTCCATCACTATTGGTCTCGTCCCGTACACTTGTTCAATCAGGCTGCTTTGCATGATTTCACGCGGATCGCCTACACGGACCTGATTTCCTTTATGCAGCATCAAGATGCGATCACAATAGAGCGAAGCCAAATTTAAGTCATGCAACACCGCTACGACTGTGACCTGTGTATTTTTTTGCCAGCTGCGCGCGATATCCATCAATTGGATCTGATAACCGATATCCAAATAGGTCGTCGGCTCATCCAGCAGGAGCAGTCTGGGCTTTTGCACGAGTGCTTTCCCTAAAGCGACCCGTTGCTTCTCTCCCCCGCTCAATTGATCCAATGTCCGCTCTTCCAGTTCGACGAGACCAAGCATTCGAATGATCTCATCTATCAGAGCGGTAGGGTCGTCTATTTCTTCCCCTAACCAGTTTTGATAAGGGAATCGGCCCATCTCCAAAACCTCTCGTACTCGAAAACCAACCGGGGGGAGCGCCTCCTGTTCCAGAACCGCCAAAAGGCGAGCTAGATCCTTGCGGGAATAGGAGCGAATGGACTTTCCGCCTACGAAAATGTCTCCGCCATCGGGTGAAATCACGCCTGAGATCATTTTCAACAGCGTCGATTTGCCGCTTCCATTTGGGCCAATGATGCCAAAGAACTCTCCTTTTGCTACGGAAAACGTCACATCCTGCAGGACCGATTTCGAGTGAAAAGACTTTTGCAACGCTTTGACTTCGATCACCTGGCTACCTCCCCCCGGTACGTTTATTCCTTCTCAATAAATAGGCAAAAAACGGAGCGCCAAGAAATGCTGTAACAACGCCTAACGGTATTTCTGTAGGGACGAACAGCATTCTCGCTAGCGTGTCAGCCCACAGTACATAAATCCCGCCAAAAATCGTCGCCATGGGTAAAAGAATGCGGTAGTCTGGCCCTACCATCATTCGAACCAAATGGGGGACGACCAGACCAACGAAGCCGATGATTCCCGAAATGGATACGGCAGCTGCCGTCAGGAGGGTGGAGACAATCAATACAATCAGCTTGGTCCGATCCACATACACACCCAAATGTGCAGCCTGTCTCTCTCCCAATGCAAATAGATTGAGTGCACGTGAATAGGCAATCAGTATGATCAATCCCACAACCAAGTACGGAAACAAAACATAGGTAAAGGACCAGCCACGAAATGACAGGCTCCCCATCAACCAAAATACGATCTCGTTTACCGTCTGATCGGATAAGGACACCATAAAGGATACCAGGGAGCCGAGAAATGCCTGAACGACTACCCCTGACAGGAGCAGTGTCTCTGTCTGCAGTTTTCCTTGCGTGTTTGCCAGCCTCATGACAATCCACAAGCTGAGAAATCCAGTGAGGAATGCCACAACCGGGGTGCTCCATTCACCGAGAAACGAGATATGTAGCCCAAACAGGATCAGGAAAGCAGCGCCCACCGCCGATCCGGAGGCAACTCCCATGGTATAAGGATCAGCCAGGGAATTGCGCAAGACCCCCTGAAATCCTGCTCCAGCGAGGGAAAGGCACGCTCCTACCAACATAGCTAGAATAACGCGCGGAAATCGCACTTTCATGACGATCTGCTCTGCTGACTCCGGCCAGCTCACAGGAACGAATCCCGTAAAACCTGGAACCTGATGCAGCAGGATCAACCATACCTGTGAAAGCGGCAAATTGGCTGCCCCCAGGGAAATGCTGATGATGACAGAAGCGAGCAACAGTAGCAAGCCCGCTCCTCCCCAGACAAGTAGTCTTCCTTTCATCCTATTTCACCAAATCGGGATAAATGGCTCTGGCTACGTCAATCAGCCCTTGTGTGATTCGTGGACCGGGACGAGACAATATGTTTTGATCCATCCCAATGATTCGCTGGTCGCGTATCGCTTTCATCTTGTCCCAACCGCTGCGATTTGTAATGATCTCTTCCAGTTGCTTGCCTGTTTTGTCATCCGTGATACCTTTAGCGTAGAGAATGACATCCGGATCATCCTTGACGATTTTTTCTTCACTGATCGGGTTCCAGCCTTCGGTATCGGATGCAATGTTCGTGGCGCCTGCCAGGGTGATCAGTTCGTCCATGAATTCACCCTTGCCCACCGTCCAGCCCGGAGAAAATTCGAGATACACTTTTTTCTTTGCTTCCGGCTTCACATTTTTCACCGCCTCAGTCACTCGTGCGATGTCCACTTTCATTTGTGCAACCAATTTTTCCGCTTGCTCTTGTCGATTCGTAATCGTCCCCATCACCAGAATGTTCGCCATAATATCATCCAGTTTTTTGGGCTGCGTCACATAGACAGGCATGCCTAATGTTTTCAATTTATCTGCCACAGGTTTCTCCATGGATATTCCACCGATTACCAGATCCGGGCTCTGGGACAGGATCGCCTCTTCGTTCGGCTTTACGACTCCCCCGACCTTTGGCTTTGATTTTGCTGCCTCGGGAAAATCGTCGTAATCGGACACACCTACGATTTGTTGATCCAAGCCCAACGCAAACAGGATCTCAGTCTCTGCTGGCGAGGTAGAGACAATCCGTGCAGGAGCTTTCGGGAAGGTCACTTCTTTTCCGGTAGCATCCGTGACCGTTAACGGATAAGTCGTCTCTTTTGAAGAAGCCTGAGCCGAATTGTCTTTGGCAACTTCTTGTTGAACACCGGGCTGTGCAGGTTGCGCGGGTTGATTATTGCTACACCCAATCAAACTCAAGGTTGCCAAAACAGGAATGGCTAGCTTCCAAAATCGTTTCATTTTCATCGGTACTTCTTCCTTTCTTTTATTGTACGCCCATTTGAAGACAATCTAATAAACGCTTATCTGTATACAAAAACCCTTCGCTCCCACTACAGAAGCGAAGGGTCGGTTTTCAGGTCCCAAATGGCGTACGAACATGAAGCCCATTTGCCCTAGACATTCGATCCGGCCGATCCTTTCCGCGAAGGAACACAGCACACAAGCAAACAGGCAGGTCTCCTGGCTTACGGGCGTACCATTCTACACCCGTTTTACAGTGGCGGGACCGCGCCGGACTTGCACCGACTTCCCTTTTCACCTCGACCCATCAGGGGTACGAAGGCACCTGTTCGCAAATATCGTTATGGAATTGTCCGTCTGCTCTTGCTCCTCAATCATGATAGCATTCCTGCGGTAAAAAAAGAAGAACCAAAGCCCGCATGCGTGCTTGCCCGCCTGCGTACCTCCGATTCTTCTCACCTGCTGATCCTTCGTTTAGCGATTTTTCTTTTGCAAGTAGTCGACGATTCCCATGGAACATACCGACAGATCCAGTTGGATGACCTCGTACGCTTCATGATCATCCGCAACACCGAGCGTCCTCAAACGATTGGTCACTCGCTGCAAAAGTCTTTTTGCCAAGGCGTCATGGGAAAGTCCTTGGGCCAGAGCCTCTTCCCCTTCCTGCACGAATACGGGAAGCCATTCGCTAATTTGGCTGTAAACATCATCTATCCGCTCTGTCATTCCGAAATGTCCAAAGTAAATGCGATCCAGCTCTCGTTCCCTGTATCGCTGAATAGAGCCGAGCATCTCATCTGGATCAAACTGATTGGGAGAAGTAGACGGCAGGAAGAGATGAATGCCATCCCTACGCAGCTGCGGGTAGTGAACGCCTGCGGTATCTCCTGTGAAGATGCCGTTGCTAACAGGGTCGTAAATACTGAAATGATGCTTGGCGTGCCCTGGAGAATCCATAAACTCCAAAGCGCAATCCGGTCCAATCTGCAGTGTCTCACCGTCAGCTTTTGTAATCAACCGATCCTCTGGAACGGGCACAATCGGGTCGAACAGCGATTCAAACTGTTCCCCATAAACGGCTCGCGCACCATCGAGGAGACGGCTTGGGTCGACGAGATGACGCGCTCCTTTTGGATGAACGACGATCGTTGCATTGGGACATTCCCGCAGAAACAACCCTGCACCACCTGCGTGGTCCAAATGGATGTGCGTCACGATGATGTATTTGACTTGATCTGTCGTATAGCCCAACTTGGCTAATCCCTCTCGGATATATGGAACGGAAGGACTCGGTCCCGTTTCAATCAAGGTCAATTCCTGTTCTTCGATGACATAAGTGCCTGTGCGCTCTGGCCATCCCATGTCAAAACCGTCGATCAGATGAATGCGATTCCCCAAGTGGAGTGGTTCCGCGTGCTGCATGCCTTTCATGCCTCCTTTTGGTACGTACTGCCTTGTCCTATTGCTGGAATATTTCCACTTTACCACAACTCCCACAGGTTGTGAGCCTTTACAAATGACAAAGACCACTCCTTGGTACCGGACTGGTCTTGATCTTCAGGAAATGCGTTTGACCAAAATGGCAGCGTACTCCTCCAATCGGTCACCGATCAGTTCGTCTGTCAAACCAGTTACGCCTAATGCTGTCCAGCCTGCATATACCTGAGGCTTTCCAAAAAGAAT
>JARDZO010000071.1 GCA_029240815.1 Brevibacillus sp. | reverse complement strand
AACTCTCTCGACGTAGTGGTGCCTTGTTCCATTGCATGTTGCCATTCACGTATCGTCGATTCATGGTTGAGGTCTATTGTATCCCGCCTTTTTCATTCAGTTTCGATAGTTTCTATTTTACTAAATAGTAGGGACATTGTAACGGTAGAAACTTCAAAACAAACAATGAACCACCAGCAAAAAAAAGCTGACTCCTGGATGGAATCAGCTTGGTCATTTCTTAGGCGTTGTTAGCTGCAGCCTGCAGTTTTGCTTTTTCTTCTGCTTCTACGAACCGATTGCGAGGATGCTCACGGCATTCGTCCGAGCAGGAGCGCTTAAATGTTTGTTCACATTCTGTGCAGCAGAAGTGCTGTTTGTTGCAGAATGGGTTCGCGCAGTTTACATAGCGGTCTTCTATTTTCCCACAATAGTGGCAACGACCGATGACGACATCTTCCTCGGTGTGGTTGATCGGTACAGAGATACGCTCGTCAAAAACATAGCATTTGCCGTCCCACAAGCGACCTTGTACTTCCGGATCTTTTCCGTAGGTGACGATTCCACCATGCAGCTGGTACACGTTCTCAAAGCCTTGGTCGAGGAGAACACCTGTCAGTTTCTCGCAACGAATTCCGCCTGTGCAGTAAGTGAGTACTTTCTTATCTTTGAACTGGCTCATGTTATCGCGAATCCATTCAGGAAACTCGCGGGAGGAGTCCACTTCAGGGCGAATCGCGCCGCGGAAATGACCGAGGTCGTACTCGTAGTAGTTGCGTCCGTCCAGGATCACGACGTCTTCTTGCTGCATCAATTCGTAAAACTCTTTTGGATTCAGATATTGACCCGTTTTCTCATTCGGATCTACATCGTTTTCCAAGCGCCACGTGACGAGCTCTTTTTTCGGGCGAACAAAGATCTTTTTAAACGCGTGCTCATCCGACTCATCTATTTTAAACCACATATCCGCGAAACGCGGGTCTTTGCGTACGTATTCCATGTAAGCGTCTGTCTGTTCGATGGTACCGGATACCGTTCCGTTTATACCTTCTGGAGCGACGACAATCCGTCCCTTTAATCCGTTATCCTTACAATATTGCAAATGCTCCGCTGCATACTCTTCGTAATTTTCAATGGGAGTATACTTGTAATACAACAGAATGCGATATGGTTTTTGTACTTGCAATGTACAATCCACCCTTTCTTTAACTTATATTGATTTTTTCGTGCAACGGTGATTATAACATATTGAAAGCGGTGATGCGTAGAAAATGAAAGGGATTTGTGAGTTTTTTATGAAAAAACGACTGTTTTTCATGAGTGTGGATGTGACCGTTTTGTTCCTTGCTGGAAGGGGGGGCTTCTTGTAAACTATGAAAGGATGATAGGTAAAAAAGAGGAGAGACAAATGATGAACATGACAAGTGATCGCGTAACCGCTCAGGTGAAAATAAAAAAACTCCATCCAGATGCAGTGATCCCTCAGTACGCTCGTGCGATGGATGCTGGATTTGACTTGGTGGCGGTAGAGGATGTCATTATTGCTCCAGGACAGTCTGCTAAAGTTCCAACGGGTTTGGCCTTTGCCTTGCCAGAAGGCTTTGAACTACAAGTTCGTCCACGTTCTGGAATTAGCGCCAAAACAAAACTGCGTCTCTCGAATGCGCCAGGAACCGTCGATGCTGGTCATCGCGGTGAGGTGTGTGTCCTAGTAGACAACATCCGTATTCCTAGTGCGGAACGTAAAAATGTCTGTCTGGATGCGAGTGAAAAAGAAACGACAGTAGACCAGGAAGTCGATAGCAACAGTTATTTGATCAAAAAAGGTGACCGCATTGCGCAAGGAGTCATTGCGATTGTTCCAATCGCTCAATTTGAAGTTGTCGATGAGCTGGATGAAACGGAGCGCGGTGCCGGTGGTTTTGGAAGCAGCGGTATAAAAGGATAAGAAGCGATGAAATGCGAAATGCCCCTTACGCCCATGGTCGATTTCTTGGATCTCATGGCGGGTAAGGGGTATTTTTGGAGAGTTATACTTTTGCTGTCAAAAATTGATCGATACGCGACCGATCTTCCTCAGAAAGGGAGCGGCCATCTGCTTTTACAAATACACAAGTGCCATATACCCAATCCAAATATCCATCTGAAGTGATGGGGAAGTTGTTTGCTTCTACACCACGGGCCTCCTCGTTCACAATGAGGGAGATTCCCTCGAGATGATCGTCTGCCACTACCTCATAATCCTCTCCGACCAAATCCCGCAGATCATCCATTCCTTCCAATTCTGCAGCGACGGCCGGTTCATGTGGGCGCTTTACATATACGGTAATCATGTCCCTCACTCCTCTTCCTTCATCTTAACCGAAATGGCGAATAGACGCGATAGGACAACGGATGGGGCATCAGTCATTGGATATCCTAATGGGGATTACTGTTGAGGGGACATGGACATGAACTTAGTGACAGGGAAGTTGTATTGGCCAGAAACGCTGCCAAATCCAACCCGGTATCCTGATCTCTCCACGGATATCATGTGCGATGTAGTCATTGTCGGAGGTGGTGAAGCAGGGGCGTTATGCTCCTATTATTTAATGCAGCATGATGTAGACGTCGTACTGGTGGATAAGCGCCAGATTGCTCAAGGCAGCAGTAGTGCCAATACAGGTCTGCTGCAATTTGCCAACGATAAATCATTGACTGCATGTATTCATTCTTTTGGAGAAGAAAAAGGGGTCCGATTTTACCAATTGTGCAAACAAGCGGTGGATCAACTGGAAGTGATCTCGCAGTCGATCGGCATGTCTCCTGATTATAGGAGACGAGACTGCCTCTACTATGCAAGTCAGACAGAAGATAGGAAAGCGTTGAAACTTGAATATCAGAACTTGAAAAAGCATGGATTTCCCGTCCGTTACTTGGAACAGTCAGAAGTAGAAAAGCGTTTTTCTTTTTCCAAGCCTGGTGCTATTTATTCGACTGGTGATGCAGAAATCAATCCGTACAAGTTGGCCAATGGAATCATCGAGGATTCCACGAGCAAAGGTATGCGTGTCTTTACGAATACAGAGATTGTGCATTATAAGGTTGAGGGTGGAGACACGATAATCCTCACTAAGAAGGGAAATCGAATTCGATGTAAAAGGGTTGTCTTTGCAACGGGATACGAGACTCAGTCCATGAAACGAAATCCAAACGCGATCCTGTCCGCCAGCTCTGCTATTGTCACCAATCCGGTGGAGGCGTTTCTCGGGTGGCCAGGTACCTGTCTGATCTGGGAAACGGCCCGACCTTATTTGTACATACGGACCTGCAAGGAAGGGCGCATCATCGTGGGCGGATTGGATGAACCCAATGCTGACTCGAAAAAGAGAGAGGCTTCCCTACTGAAGAAACGCGATCAACTACTTAGAGAGGTGCAAGAACTTTTTCCGCAGATTCCACTTCGGGCAGACTACTACTGGTCTGGTACCTTTGCTGGAACTCATGACGGGTTACCTTTTTTTGGGGAACAGAACGGATATCCGAACTGTTTATTTTCCCTCGGCTACGGCGGGAATGGAACTGTGTACGCAACGATCGGAGGACAGATTGTCGCCGATTTGATTCTAAAAGGGAGTCATTCAGATGCTGAACTCTTCTCATTTCAACGCCCCGAACATGCCACCGTACCTATGTAATTTCGTTTGGAAAGCGGCTTGTCATTGGTGACAAACCGTTTTTCTTTTTAGTACTTAGTTCCTAGTTCTCAAAATATGGTTAGAGTGTGACAAAGAAAGGAGATGAAACGATTGGCTTCGAGGTTTTTGAAAATTGCCACTGTTTACTTTGTTCTCGCCATTATTTTAGGGATCGTAATGGGAATTACCAAAGCATTTGAGTACGCTTCCGTTCATGCACATCTTAATCTCGCGGGGTGGGTCACACTTGCGATCATCGGACTCATTTATCGAGCTTATCCACAAGCAGCCCAGAACAAGCTGGCTGCTTGGCATTTTTGGCTGCACAACATTGGTCTGCCGCTCATGCAAGGCTGTTTGTTCTTAATGATCCTAACGGGCACTGAGTCTTTCGTCGTAGGGACAATTATAGGATCATTAGTATTGGGACTTGGTATCGTGCTATTCTTCATCAATGTGTGGAAAACGGTTAGGGAGTAGAGCGAATCGTTTTGAGTAACCAGTGTATCTCGGGATTCTCCAGAGTTACGCTGGTTTTTTCGTTAGGAATGCTCGAAGGTACGCCGTGCATAGAAAGAGTTGGAATGAGTCAAGATAGTCCTATCTTTTTACAGGAGATGGGGGGATGATCCTTTGCAAAAGAGCATGCAGAAGAGACGAGCGACGAAGAACCCCGAACCTCTGTATCCTACACTCCTCATGACAATGCAACAGGCGTTTCAATTGAAGAAGAATCCTCTTCCATGGCAGAAGGCGATCACTGCTGGCATCTGTTCGGGCATCCCGGTGTTGATAGGGCTCTCCGCAGGAAATTTGCAGTACGGGATGCTTGCTGGTATCGGGAGCTTTACTTATTTGTACGTTTCCAATATTTCGTACGCCCAGCGAGCGAAAAAGCTGTTCTTTGTGATGGTCGGGTTGTCCTTGGCAGTAGGACTGGGCACATTGGTCGCTCCACACCCGCTCACTTCAGCATTCCTCGTGGGATTGATCGGTGCGTTGGTCACGTTCCTCTTTGGAGCGTATAAAATCCAAGGACCTGCGGCTATTTTTTTTGTCCTTGCTTTTTCCTTGTCCACAGGGATGCCACTCGACCCGTCTGTCGCTCCTTTACGTGCGGGGCTCGTTTTATTAGGGGGAGCCCTGGCTTGGATTCTGGGTATGATGGGGTGGGTAAGCAATTCGCATGGTCCAGAAACGACCGCCGTGAGCCGCGTTTATCATGAGCTCGCTGCTTATATCGATTCCGTGGGAAGCGGGAAAGCTCAAAAGGGAAGGCAAGAGCTCGTACCGGTACTGAAATCGGCAGAAGAGACCCTGTCAGCAGGTCAGGTACCGTGGCAAAGCTCCGGGCAATATCAAAGGTTGCTGTTGTTAAATGATCAAGCGAACGTGATTTTTCTCGACGTTCTGGAATATTCGGAAAAAACGGGGGACAGGCTTCCGCCACAGATTGGGCGTTCGGTCCGTTCTATTGCCGGATTTTTGAATGAGAAGAGTAAAAGGAAGGAATGGCAAATACGGTTGGAGGAGACGGAAAAGGAGGACAAAACCATCCAGCGTCTTCAAGCCAAAGTACGTAAGGCAATCGATATTTTATCTGACCCTATTACGTCAATGGAACCAGCGCAGAATGGAAGGAGACCGTCGCTTTGGTCAGTTCTCGGTGGCTCCTTTGACAAAAACTCCATCGTATTTCTCACTTCTATCCGCTATGGCTTGGTTCTCGCAGTGGCAGCGATTGTTGCTTACTCGTTCGAATTAAATCGGTCGTACTGGGTCACCTTATCCTGCGCTGCAGTCTTGTCAGGGGCGACGATCATCGCCACTTTTCACCGGGCGATCCAACGTTCAATCGGAACTGTTGTCGGGATTATGGTAGCGACCATCCTTTTGGCAGCACATCCCCATGGATTGATCATTGCGGTTCTCATTATGCTTTTGACAGCACTCACAGAGCTTGCCATTGTCCTCAACTACGGTTTAGCGGCCTTTTTTATTACACCAAACGCACTTATTCTGGCAGATAGCATGGGTCAAAACCACAGCATTTCGTTCTTTGCTTCTGCGAGAATCACTGATGTCGTCATAGGCTGCGTAATTGGACTGGTGGGGACGCTGCTGATTGGAAGACGCAAGGCATCGAGCCTACTTCCGCATCTCACAGCAAAAACGATCCGCAGCCAACAGCAATTTTTGTTGACGCTGTTCTCTGACCAAAGAAAGAACCTGGATCTCAAACAATCATTGGGACAAAGAAAAATGCAGACGAATCTCAGTAATTTAAAAATCGTGTACACGACAGCCACTGGCGAGATCCCAAGTAATAAAACCAAGCTAGAATACATGTGGCCCGTCATATACTCCATCGAGCAAATCGGATATCTCCTCGAGTCTTGCCTGAAATCCTCACGTTGCCCCATTTTACCCGATGCGACGCTGTCGCAGCTCTTACTCGTATTTGAGAACATGGCCAAATCAGCAGAACAAACAAGACCACTTAGGAAGAAAAGGATTCCGGACATAAGCGGATTTCCTCATTTGGAAAAGGAGATAGGAGAGTTACAGGACGCACTGCATATGAGTAACCAAGCCTAACAGCGCAAGGCTCTTCCGTCTGGGGAGGGCTTTTTAGTGCTGGTTGAGTGCCCAAATTTGCAACATAGGCAAATGACTCCCGAACTTAGCCTACCTTTTGGGCATAGTGTAGATGGAATATCGTTGACAGGAAGGAAAAGGAAGGTATAATTCTTAATAACAAAGTAATCCGATTAAATAAGTAAGGATTAAAAGGAGTGAAGAACTTTACATGAGCAAGACGACAAACACCATCCAAGCGTTATGGAAACGAGTCGGGTTCATCGCATTAGCAGCAGCTATCGGTGGATGCTCGGCAGCAACTGGGGGAGAGAGCAAATCAACGGAAGCAGGCGCTCCACCCGCTGTTGAGTTATTGAATGTTTCCTACGACCCTACCCGCGAGTTTTACCAGGATGTGAACAATGAATTTGCCGCGGAATGGAAGCAGAAAACCGGGCAGACCGTTACGATCAAGCAATCCCACGGCGGGTCAGGTAAGCAATCTCGTTCTGTGATTGACGGCTTGGAAGCAGATGTGGTGACACTCGCGTTGGCGTACGATATCGATGCGATTGCAGAGCGCGGCTTGATTCCCGCCGATTGGCAAAAGAAACGGCCGGACAATAGCTCACCGTACACCTCCACGATCGTCTTTCTTGTGCGTAAAGGAAATCCAAAGCAGATTAAAGATTGGGACGATTTGATCAAGCCTGGTATTTCTGTCATTACCCCGAATCCGAAAACATCTGGCGGTGCGCGTTGGAATTACTTGGCTGCGTGGGGATACGCCCTGGAAAAGAACAATCATGACGAAGCAAAAGCCAAGGAGTTCGTGACCAATCTGTTTAAAAATGTACCTGTTCTTGACTCCGGCGCGCGAGGTTCGACCACGACCTTTGTCGAGCGTGGGATTGGGGATGTGCTGATCGCGTGGGAAAACGAAGCCTATCTCGCGGTCAATGAGCTGGGCAAAGACAAGTTTGAAATCGTGAACCCGTCGCTCAGCATCCTGGCAGAGCCGCCAGTTACCATCGTAGACAAATATGCAGATAAGCATAAGACAAGAGAAGTTGCCGATGCCTACCTGCAGTTCTTGTACAGCAAAAAAGGGCAAGAGCTGGCAGCCAAACATTCCTACCGTCCACGTAACGAAGAAGTGCTCAAAGCCCATACACCAGCGTTCCCTGAGATCAAGCTGTATACGATTGACGAATGGTTTGGTGGATGGACAAAAGCTCAAAAAGACCATTTCTCCGATCAAGGTATCTTTGACCAGATCTACAAGCCATAACCACTCTTAACCATCAGAGGAGTTATCTCCATGAGAAAATCATTGCGCAACAGAGGGTTTTTGCCAGGCTTTGGCATGACCATGGGCTACACGATCATTTACCTCAGTCTGCTAGTGCTCATCCCTCTGTCTGTCTTGTTTTTAAAGGCATCGACGATGAGCTGGGAACAGTTCATCGGGACGATCCTCGATACCAGGGTACTCGCTTCGATCCGCGTTAGCATCTTGTCCTCATTCTTTGCTGCCTGCGTCAACGCGGTATTTGGAGTGTTGGTGGCGTGGGTGTTGGCCCGCTACCAGTTTTTCGGGAAGCGCATCATTGATGGAATCGTAGATCTCCCGTTTGCCTTGCCAACGGCTGTCGGAGGGATTGCCCTTACCTCGATCTATGCCGAGAATGGATGGCTCGGACAGTATTTGGCGGAGTGGGGGATCAAGGTCGCGTATACCCCGTTAGGCATCTGGGTCGCTCTGACGTTCATTGGTCTACCGTTTGTGGTTCGTACGGTACAGCCTGTCTTACAAGACTGGGATCTCCAAATGGAGGAGGCGGCTGCTACGCTGGGGGCGACGCGGTGGAATACCTTCTTTCGCGTCATTTTGCCTCATTTGCTGCCCGCGATTATCACTGGATTTGCGCTCGCGTTTGCTCGTGCGCTTGGTGAGTACGGCTCTGTCGTGTTCATATCGGGGAACATGCCGCTAAAAACGGAAATTGTCCCACTGTTAATCATGACGAAGCTGGAGCAATTTGATTACGCAGGAGCAACTGCAATCGCTACGGTCATGCTGGTGGCTTCCTTCGTGATGTTGCTCATCATCAACTACTTGCAATGGAGGATCAACAAATTTGATGCCGCACGATAGGAGGTGCCACGCGTGAAGCATTTGACCGAGCCGCGCTATGTTCGCTGGTTGCTAATCAGCCTTGCTCTGTTATTTCTCGCGCTGTTTCTGATCTTGCCGCTCATCGCTGTCTTTACGGAAGCATTCAAGCAGGGAGCGCACGTTTTCGCCGCTTCCATCGCAGAGCCTGAGACGTTGTCTGCTGTGAAACTGACCTTGTTCGTGGCCGCGATCAGCGTGCCTCTTAATGTAACGTTTGGGATTGCCGCAGCCTGGGCCATCGCCAAATTTTCCTTCCGTGGTAAAAATGTGTTGCTGACGCTTATTGATCTTCCCTTTGCTGTATCGCCCGTCATCGCCGGACTCATTTTCGTCCTGCTGTTCGGGAGTCAGGGGATCTTGGGACCTTGGCTTGCGGCAACCGACATCAAAATCATTTTCGCCGTTCCAGGCATTGTGCTGGCGACGACCTTCGTCACTTTTCCTTTCGTTGCCCGAGAATTGATTCCGATCATGGAAGCGCAAGGAAAAGACGAGGAAGAGGCGGCTGTATCTCTGGGCGCAAGCGGCTGGAAAACGTTCCTCCGTGTGACGCTGCCCAATGTGAAATGGGGACTGCTGTACGGCGTTATTTTGTGTAACGCACGAGCGATGGGCGAGTTTGGGGCGGTATCTGTCGTCTCCGGTCACATCCGGGGCATGACCAACACGCTGCCGCTGCATGTGGAAATCTTGTATAACGAATACCAGTTTGCAGCAGCTTTTGCCGTGGCCACACTCCTCGCTGTACTGGCGCTCGTCACGTTAATCGTCAAAAGCTTGATTGAATGGAAAACGGAGAGACCGCACAGCGTGGATGAAGAGCAACACCACTACGAGGGATCAGGAGAGAGAGCCGTATGAGCATCGAGGTCGTAAACATTACCAAATCGTACAAAAACTTTACGGCGTTGAGTGACGTCAGCCTGCAAATACCCGAGGGTGAGCTGGTAGCTTTGCTGGGCCCGTCCGGTTCTGGGAAAACGACCTTGCTGCGATTGATTGCCGGTCTTGAGCAGCCAGAGCAGGGGAGTATTCTATTTAATGGGGAAGACAATACCGATCGCGACGTGCGGGAGCGGCGCGTTGGTTTTGTGTTCCAGCACTATGCTTTGTTTCGGCACATGAATATCTTTGACAACATTGCTTTTGGTTTGACGGTACGCTCACGCAAGACCCGTCCGAGCAAGCAGGAAATTCACGAACGGGTGCATTCTCTTTTGAAGCTGGTGCAGCTCGAAGGACTGGCACATCGTTATCCTTCCCAGTTGTCTGGCGGTCAACGTCAACGCGTTGCCTTGGCACGTGCACTCGCGGTAGAGCCCAAGTTTTTGCTGCTGGACGAACCGTTTGGCGCGCTGGACACAAAGGTCAGACAGGAGCTGAGGCGGTGGCTGCGCCATTTGCATGGCAAGCTCGGCTTGACTATTTTGTTCGTCACGCACGATCAGGAGGAAGCGATGGAACTGGCGGATCAGGTAGTGGTCATGAACGAAGGCAGAGTCGAACAGGTAGGCTCTCCTGAAGAGATTTATAACCGTCCCGCCAATCCGTTTGTCTACAGCTTTCTTGGACGTGTGAACTTGTTTCACGGAAGAATTCGCGATGGGAAGGTACAGCTGGGTGAAGCAGAATATGACACGCAGTGGGGGCAAAAAGCGGGAGAGTATCCTACGATCGGATACATGAGACCGCATGATGTCGAAATCTCACTGATCCCTCAATCGGGCCAGTCTGTGCAAGCGCAAATCAGGCATATCTCGTTGCTCGGTCCGATTGTGCGTCTAGATCTAAAGAGGCTGGATACCGATGAAGTGTTTGAGGCTGAGCTGACACGCCAACGCTTTTTGGAACTGCAGCTAGAAGAGAGCAGAACGATATACGTTACGCTGCACAATGTGTCCTTCTATGTGGAGTCGCAGCCTGCGGTTACCCCGGCTCCCTTGCTAGTTCCGCTGCGAGTCAGTATGTAATGAAATGGAAGGAACCGGACTGCTTTTTTGGCAATCCGGTTCTTCTTGTGTCCGATACGGCATTACTCGCCGCGTTGTTTGGAACGTGTTTCTTCTTTTCCGACTGTCGTGGAAGAGCGGGTCTGGGAAGGATTCTCCTTGTTGCCCATTTCATTTTTTACGCCGTTTTTCTTGGACATACTCCCTACCTCTTTCTTACATGCTGAAATGGAAGTTCTGTGCTAGCTTTCCCAGACTTCCTTTCTTCTATTGATAAAAGCGGCTTAGATTTTTGCATTATGAGGCCATCTCTGATAAGATAAGTGTTTTAAGATAAGTGTTTGAACGATTCAAAAAAGGCAGGTATTGCGACGATGATAAGCACTCAGAACGTGACGCTGCGCTACGGCAAACGCGCACTGTTTGAAGATGTATCCATTAAGTTTACCCCTGGTAACTGTTACGGCCTCATCGGTGCGAATGGTGCAGGGAAGTCCACGTTTGTCAAGATTCTCTCCGGAGAGATCGATCCGACAAGTGGAAACGTCTCAGTGACACCAGGCGAGCGGATTGCGGTATTGAAACAAAACCACTTTGAGTTCGACGAGTTCGAAGTATTGAAGACCGTTATCATGGGTCACAAACGGCTCTATGAAATCATGGAAGAGAAAACAGCTCTCTACATGAAAGAAGATTTCTCCGAAGCTGATGGAAACCGTGCTTCCCAGCTGGAAGGGGAGTTCGAGGAACTGAACGGCTGGATGGCTGAGGCAGATGCTGCGAGCCTGTTGATCGGTCTGGGCATCACGACAGATCTGCACGACAAGCTGATGAAGGATTTGTCCGGAACCGAGAAAGTACGCGTGCTCTTGGCGCAAGCGCTGTTCGGAAATCCACACGTACTCTTGCTCGATGAGCCTACCAACCACTTGGACATCGAATCCATTCGTTGGCTGGAAAACTTCCTGGCGGATTATGAAAATACGGTAATCGTTGTTTCCCATGACCGTCACTTCCTGAACAAAGTGTGCACACACATCGCCGATATTGACTTCGGTAAGATCCAAATGTATGTGGGCAACTACGACTTCTGGTACGAGTCCAGCCAATTGGCGCTGAAAATGGTTCGTGATCAGAATAAGAAAAAAGAAGAAAAGATGAAGGAACTGCAAGAGTTTATCGCGCGTTTCTCTGCCAATGCTTCCAAGTCCAAGCAGGCGACCTCGCGTAAAAAACTGTTGGAGAAAATTACACTGGATGACATTCGTCCGTCCAGCCGTAAATATCCATTCATCAACTTCAAGCCAGAGCGTGAAGCGGGCAAAAATTTGCTGCAAATCGAAGGCTTGAGCAAAACCGTCGAAGGCGAAAAGCTGTTTGAAAAGCTGCACCTTGCGATCAATAAAGGGGATAAGGTGGCATTTGTTGGACCAAACGAGCTGGCAAAAACCACGTTCTTCCAAGTTTTGATGGGTGAAGTGCAACCAGACAGCGGTACTTTCGAGTGGGGCGTTACGACTTCCCAAGCGTACTTCCCTAAAGACAATGCTGAGTACTTCGATACAACGCTTAGTCTCGTTGACTGGCTCCGCCAATACTCCAAAGAACAGGACGAGACCTTTATTCGCGGCTTCCTCGGACGCATGCTGTTCTCTGGTGATGAAGCATTGAAAAAAGCGAACGTTTTGTCCGGAGGAGAAAAAGTTCGTTGCATGCTGTCCAAAATGATGCTGGCTAGTGCCAATGTACTCATTATGGACGAACCAACGAACCACTTGGATTTGGAATCAATCACAGCATTAAACAACGGAATGATCGACTTCGAAGGCACGCTGCTGTTCGTGTCTCATGACCATCAGTTCGTACAAACCATCGCAAACCGAATCATCGAGTTCACACCAAAAGGTATCATCGACAAAATGATGACCTACGATGAATACTTGGAGAGCGACGAAATCAAACGTCTTCGCGATGAACACTACGCGTAATCCTACCTGCTCTTCATAAAGAAGCCCTTGGCCACGATGAACGGTATCGTGAGTCAAGGGCTTTCTTGTATAAAAAAGCTAGGTATATCAACTTAGCAGAGGTGGGGAGAAGCAGGATTCCGATCTGCGCTCCAGCCTACACCCTGCACAGGAGTATAAACTGTCCGCACCACAACGATTCACGGGGAAGCGGTAAAGTAGTAGGCATTGTCCCAGTAGGGTTGTCTCAAAGAAACCCTCTGGAAATCCCCCCAAAAAAGGCAAGAAGAAAAACCAAGGCTGGCCAAGGAAAAAGGGGAAAAAAGCGGAAAAAAGCGGAGGCGTTTGGGACACTGAATCATCCATGCGGTGTCCCTATCGCTGTAGCGTTTTCCCCTTTTTCCTCCCTTCACCTGAGTTGGATCGACCACCAAACCAAAGGATGTTTTTTCTATGTTTAGGTCGATGGTGTTTCCTCGATGAATTCCACTTTGTGTAAAAACGCTTCTTTGCTCGTGAAAATGAGCCGTTCTTTTCTTGGGACCGTAAAGTACACCACGATGTACTGTTCATCTACATATTCAACGATGCCACGTTTTTTCGGTCGTTCGATCGTCTTCACCGGTTTGTTCAACCAATCGTCCATGCGTTCTTTCCTCCTGCTCGTTACGTGCTCCCATTATATCAGACTCGGGCATGACGCCCAATTGTATGTACAGTCAGGGCGATGCGAAATAACAGTTGATCCTGTCCATTCTCGGGGTGCAGTCCCGTCAACTCGCGAATGAGCTGCAGTCGATATTTAATCGTATTTTTGTGGACGAAGAGACGAGTGGCAGCATCTACGTGATTTCCGTCCGCTTGTAGAAAGACATGTAACGTTTGCAGTAGCTGTCCGTTTTTCTCTGAATCGTATTCCGTTATTTTACCCAGACATTCCTCGGCCAGCACTTGCGCCTCAGAGCTCGGTTGTTCGGCAAAAAGAATCCGTTCGAGAGCAAGCTCGCGATAATGCTGGATATGCAAGGAGGAATTGCCCGGAGCAAAGTGTGAGTAGCGATGTGCTTGCAGAGAGGCACGCAAGCTGATTTGTGCTTCTCGATAGCTATGTGGGAGGCCAGTCCAACTGAGATGACATCGTCCGACACCAATTGAAACGGGATAAGTCCTGTACGACGAGAGGACTCTCATCAGCCGGGAAATCCGTTCCTCGACAGTAGCAGACTCTTGGGACTCAGCAGGGACGAGCAACAAAATGTGATTGTCACGATCGAGCCCGGATAGAATACTCATCGAGGTTTTGGAAAGGGCACCGTTGATTATTTCCAGTAGCTTGTGATTCTCCTTCCATGAGGTCATGCTCGTCAGGTCCTTCACATTGGCGCTGATTGCGACAGCGACATAGTGATCATGGATTTCCCACCCAACTTCTTCTGCCCTGCGTGAAAGAACGTCCTCAGGACCAGCATGTCCGCTTACTAGCCATTGCAAAAAGTCATTGCGAAAGCGCTGATACGTTTCGCTTACCGTTCGCTGGCGTTCCATTTCGAGCGATAGGAGAGCAGCGCTTTGTTCGATGGCGACCTTCTCCCATACATGCAGGTCACGATGCAATTCCTTGAGCAGGATTCCGCCTTGTATGTGCTGCCCCAGATGGAGCCAACGGACATACGAGCCATTCTCGAGTGGCACGAGAGGCTGTTTTAACAAGGAAAGGGGAGACTTCTGTCCACACTGCTTTTCTATCCACTCGAGATCGGGACAGGGAGATGCAGTCGGGGAAGCCCATTTCCAGCGAAGCGAAGGCGCGGAGATGGAAACCGGTGCCTGAAGAATCTCCTGAAGCAGACGAGCAAGCTCGCTCACTGGCGCACCTGACGTCAAATGCTGATGAAACCGCTCGTAGATTGAATGGGTCTTGTCGAGCTCGGTTCTCTGTTTGTCATTAATGTATCGAACGACAGGGACGATCACATCCGACCAGGCTTTTTCCATGGGAAAAGAGAGGATGGGCATTTGCTTTCGGACGGCGTGATCGATGACGGCGTCCGGTAGCGATTCGATGTAACGCCCCAGCTTGATCGAGAGGCCGGGTGTTCCTGCTTCGTACAAGGAGTCGATGAGTCGAATCAATCCGGCTTCGTTCGGTTCCTTTTGGGCGATGAAAGGAAAACCGGTTGTCAAAACAAATTCTCCAGGTCGTAGCCACCTGTGTCCATCCGGCGAGTCAAATGAGGTGACCCCCTGCAGTTCCTTTTCCAAAAAAGCTTCGCCTGCGAGCACGGCATGTTCATCAAAACCCCCGACTGCAATTAATTCGCGTACCGTGATCATGCGACGCCCCCTTTTCGTTCTCGGTTTATCGTAAATGGACAAAGAGTAGACAGCTTTTCTGGTAAATCGAACAAAGGAAAAGAGTGAATCTTTCGATAATCTTAGATTACATGTCCTGATGGTATGGCTGCAATGGGACAAATTGAACAAAACAGGGGGATTTGCATGAAAGCTAGAGACTGGCTGGGCGTACTTCCGTTCATCGGGATGCTAGGAGGCATACCTTTCGTCAATCAAGTAGAGCCGTATGTGCTTGGTATGCCATTTGTCCTGTTTTGGATCGTGCTGTGGGTCGTTCTGACTTCGGTCATCATGGCAATTGTGAACCGATTGGATCCCGCTACGCGAGAGGAGGAGAACAACGGATGAATATAGCCTTGATCATCATTTTTGCCGTTCTCCTGTTGGCGATTTACTCAGGCATTCGTGCTCAAAAGGGAAAAGACATGAATATGGAGCAGTGGACCGTTGGTGGCAGAGGATTTGGTTCCATCTTCATTTTTCTGCTCGTAGCTGGTGAGATTTACACCACCTTTACGTTCCTTGGCGGCAGTGGCTGGGCTTACTCCAAAGGCGCACCTTCCTATTACGTCCTGTCCTATATTGCTCTTGCTTACGTGATTTCCTACTGGCTCTTGCCGCCGATCTGGCGCTATGCCAAGCAGCATAGACTCGTGTCTCAATCCGATTTTTTTGTCAGTAAATACAACAGCCCGATTCTCGGTATATTGGTTGCGGCAGTAGGTGTCATCGCAATCATTCCCTATCTGGTCTTACAGTTTAAAGGCCTTGGCATCATCGTCTCCGAAGCATCATATGGTTCGATAACTCCAACAGTAGCCGTATGGATGGGTGTGATCGCTGTCACGATCTACGTCATGATTTCGGGCATTCATGGTTCAGCGTGGACCGCTGCCATCAAAGATATTTTGATCTTCATCGTCGTTGTCTTTATGGGTCTGTATTTGCCGTATCACTATTACGGCGGGATCCAGCCTATGTTTGAAGCAGTTGAATCCGCCAATCCGGGGTTCCTGACGTTTCCGGATGAAGGCTTGAGTGTTTCCTGGTACATCTCTACGGTGTTGATCACGGTATTTGGTTTTTACATGTGGCCGCATACCTTTGGCTCAGTCTTTTCCGCGAAAAACGCCAATGTGTTTCGTAAAAACACGGTGATGCTGCCACTGTATACGATTATGCTCCTGTTCGTGTTCTTCGTTGGCTTTACGGCGATCTTGCAAGTCCCAGGACTGAAAGGGGCGGATGGCGACCTTTCCTTGCTGCGGTTGTCCTTACAAACGTTTGATCCATGGATCGTGGGCGTTATTGGTGCGGCTGGATTGCTGACTGCACTCGTACCGGGCTCGATGCTCCTGATGACAGCGGCTACCCTTCTGGCAAAGAACGTCTATAAAGTGATGGCTCCTGATGCTACAGAAGGACGTATTGCCCGTGTGGCCAAATTGCTGGTTCCCGTCATATCGCTGATCGCGTTGTACTTTACGTTGAGTGGAGGGGATACGCTCGTTACGTTGCTGTTGATGGGCTATAGCTTGGTCACGCAGTTATTCCCAGCCTTGCTGTTCAGTCTCCGGCCACAGCCGTGGGTGAATAAATACGGAGCCTTCGCTGGAATTTTAGCAGGTGTGCTGATGGTTGCGTATGTCACGGTTTCCAAAGTGACGATTGCTGCCGTGTTTCCCGACTGGCCATCCGCAATGAAAGATTTGAACGTCGGAGTCGTTGCCTTGCTCGTGAATATCATCGTGATGTTTGGAGTGACTTTCGTGACCCGAATCATGCTCGCATCGAGCCGACAGACGGCAAATACAGAGGGATCATCTACGATTTAAATGAAGCGACAGACATTTGAAAGGAAAGAAGGAGGCAATCACATGGCAGATACAGTGTTTCTTAATGGACAGGTTATTACGGTGGATGCAGACAATTCTGTAGTAGAGGCAGTCGCCGTCAAAGCTAACCGTATAGTTGGAGTAGGTACCAACGCAGAAGTGGAGCAATGGATTACCGCCCAGACCAAGGTGATTGATTTGCAAGGAAAGAGCCTGCTTCCCGGTTTTATCGATGCGCACTTGCACATTACCATCTATGGCACAAACAAGCTCGGAATCGATTGCAAAGCGCGGTCGATCACTTCGATCAGCGACTTGCTCGATGCTCTCAAGGAACAGGTACAGCAGACACCAGCTGGTCAGTGGGTCAGGGCATGCGGCTTTGACGAAAGTCTCATGATGGAGAAACGCTATCCGTCGATCGCAGAACTGGATGAGGTTTCAACGGAGCACCCGATATTCGTCATGCGGACATGCGCACATCATTCGATTGCGAACAGCGTGGCGATGGAGATCGCAAAATATGACCGGGATACGCCTGACCCGCAGGGAGGAAGAATCGATCGAGATGGCAGTGGTGAGCTGACAGGGTTTCTGGTAGAAACAGCGCATATGAAGATGTTTGAACTCGCTGCCTTTACCGATGCGGAATACAAGCAAGGGCTGCGTCTGGCATCAGAAGACTTTGTCGCACACGGCATCACGAGTGTACATGACGCAGGTGGCTATGGACCTGAGAACTATCGGGCGATGCAAAAGGCAGTGCAAGAAGGGGATGTAAAAGTAAGAATATACGCAATGATTTGCGCGCTCAATCAGTCGGAAGATTTCGTCCGCAAGATGATCGATGCGGGTATCGTAACCGGTACAGGGGACGAACGCTTTCGGATAGGTCCAGCCAAGGTGTTTACGGACGGTGCCAGCATTGCACCAACCATGGCGATGAGAGAACCATTCGACAGCCGGCCGGATGACAGCGGAATTCTCTACTATGAACAGGACGAGTTGAATACGATTTTGGGAGAGGCACATGCAAAGGGCTTCCAGATTACCGCACATGCTCAGGGCGACCGGGCGATTGAGATGCTGCTGAACTGCTATGAAGCGGCACTGACTGCTCATCCTCGTGAAAATCACCGACATCGGATTGAGCATGCGGGTGTGTCTGCTCCTGATCTGATCGAACGGATGGCGCAAATTGGAGTGGTGCCGATTCCCAACCCCGCGTTTATTTACGATTATGGGGATACCTACGTCAAAAACATCGGGAAGCGAGTCGGACACATGTTCCCTGCGAAAGATCAGATCGACAACGGCATCATTGCAGCTGGAGCATCTGATAGCCCCGTTACGAACTTCCAGCCTCTGATCGGAATACATGCTGCTGTCAACCGTTTGAGTAAGACGGGCCAGGAAGTCGGTATCAATCAACGGGTAAGTGTCATGGAAGCGATCCGAATGTTTACCTGGAACGGAGCGTACGCCAGTTTTGAGGAAGGGGTGAAGGGGAGCATCGAGATCGGTAAATTGGCAGATCTGATCGTGCTCGATGGATGCATTCTCGATACGCCGACAGACAAAATCAAGGATTTGCATGTGGAATTGACCATGATTGACGGAGAGCTAGTCTATCAAAAACAAGACGAGGAGGTCATGCAGTCTTGAACGTAAAAGCGAGGACTCTCACGATAAATCAGGATCGGCTGCAAAAACGGATTCAGGACTTGGCGCTGATCGGGAAAATAGGTGAGACAGGAGTATGTCGCTTGGCTTTGTCATCGGAGGATCGGTCTGGAGTGGATTTGGTTCGTAGCTGGATGGATGAAGCAGGTCTTCAGACGCGTGTCGATAACTTTGGCAATTTGATCGGCAGAATGAACGGGCGCAACCTGGATGCGCCACTCCTATTAGTCGGCTCGCATATCGATTCGCAACCGTACGGCGGGCAGTATGATGGCGTGATTGGGGTCTTGGGCGCACTTGAGGTATTGCAGACCATGACGGAACAAGGTCTCATACCAGAACAAAGTGTGGAAGTGATCGCGTTTTGTGATGAGGAAGGTTGCCGCTTTCAAAAAGGATTGTTTGGTTCTCGGGGCATTCTGAATCGCCTGGAACCAGGGGAGCTGGAGCGTACGGACAAGAACGGGGTGACTCGCAGGCAGGCATTGCTCGAGTTTGGGTGTGATCCTGATGGTCTAGAAGCTTCCGTGTACCCGGAGGGCAGCATTGGCGCATTCCTGGAGCTGCATATCGAACAAGGGCCTATTCTCGATCGGGCAGGTGAAGCGATCGGCATTGTATCCGCCATTTCCGGGCCGCTGTGGTGGACAGTGGAGATGACAGGCTTTGCAGGTCATGCGGGCTCAGTTCCCATGAATATGCGTCAGGATGCCCTGCTGGGGGCTGCCAAAGTGATTATGGCAGTCAATGAGCTGGCAAAGCTTGACCCTGCAGCGCCTACAGTCGGAACCGTTGGACATCTCGAGGTGTTTCCGGATTCGCGCAATATCATTCCAGAGCGAGTGCGTTTCACGGTCGATCTGCGAGATATTGATCTGGAGCGCCGGAACGAGCGCGAGAATTCTTTGCGTGAAGTAATCGAACTGGCGGCGATGGAGGGCGGTTTGCAATACACGATCACTGAGGATACGAACAGTGATCCGCGCTATTGTGCAGCATGGATCAAAGACATCATCCGCGAAGAGAGCAAAGCGATGGGAATCGACGCTCGCGAACTGATGAGCGGGCCTTTCCATGATGCATTGGCCTTGTCGTACGTATGTGATTACGGGATGATTTTTGTCCGGTGCAAAGACGGGATCAGCCATAACCCGCAGGAATTCGCCACATATGAGGACGTAGCGCTAGGGACGGAGCTGTTGTACAAAACAGTCTTGCGTATGACAAATCCTGTGAAATAATCAAAGAGCATTTCACCCATCTTATCGAAAAGGTGGGTGATTTTTTGTTCACTCATAAGCGAGACATTATGGTAGCTTTTTGCTATATTTTAGTCATACAAGAAAAGAAGGAGTGTAGTGGCCATGAAAATGCGTGTTTCCGCTGTGCAGTATCATCTACATACCATACATAGTTTCGACGAATTTGCCCATCAGGTAGAGCACTACGTGAAAAACGCACAGGAGTACGATACCGAATTCCTGTTGTTCCCTGAGCTGTTCACTACACAATTGATGTCTATTGGTGACGAACAGGGGAATGCTCTGCCCATTACGGCTTTGCCTTCCTTTACGGAGCAATATGTTGATCTGTTTCGTTCGTTGGCAGCGAAATATGACATGTACCTCATCGGAGGAACCCATATTATCGAAGAGAACGGCAAGCTATACAACACTGCCTTCCTCTTTTATCCTGATGGTCGCGTAGGTCAACAGAAAAAGATCCACATCACGCCTTGGGAAGTGAAAGGCTGGAATATGGGAGCAGGGGACTCCCTCCAAATCTTTGAAACGGATAAAGGGAAAGTAGCGATGATCATTTGCTACGATATCGAATTTCCTGAATGGGTGCGGATTGCCAAGGCACGCGGAGCTGATGTGATCTTCTGTCCGTCCTGCACAGACGACCGCCATGCTTTCCATCGCGTCCGTTACACCAGCCATGCGCGTACCATCGAAAATCAGGTGTACGTCGTGTTGACTGGTACGGTAGGTTCTTTGCCAACCGTGGATTTCATGCGTGCCAATTTTGGACAAGCTGCCATCCTGACACCCAACGACGTTCCTTTCCCACCACGAGGTGTACTGGCTGAAGGGGAAATCAACAACGACATGCTAGTCACGGCTGACCTGGATATCCAGCTCTTGTATGATGTGCGGGAAAAAGGCTCAGTCACCACCTGGCGAGATCGCCGTACTGACCTGTACACCGATTGGAAATAAAAGTCGTTCGGCAGGAGGACGAGGATGTACCAAAAAGAACTGTACGTGTTTGAAAAGGACAAGCCGCGCGCGGCAGTCGTACGCAACTACACAGAGCAGGACTTTGACGAGTTGATTCAGATTCAGGCAGAAAGCTTTCCACCACCCTTCCCATCCGAGCTGTGGTGGAATCGGGAGCAACTGACGAACCACGTCATTTTGTTCCCGGAAGGTGCCATCTGCGTCGAGGTGGAAGGGGTGCTGGCAGGCTCTATGACTGGATTGCTGGTCACATTTGATCCCGCCCATCCTGCGCACAAATGGGAAGAGATCACCGACAATGGCTACATCCGCAACCATGAGCCTGAAGGAGATACCTTGTACATCGTTGACATTTGCATACGCCCTAGCCATCGCAAGCTCGGACTTGGTCAGCTCATGATGCAGGCCATGTATGAATTGGTCGTGCATCGTGGGTTGCAGCGACTGCTTGGTGGAGGTCGGATGCCAGGCTATGGTCGCTATGCAGATGAATGGACGCCTGAGGAGTATGTGGAGCGAGTCGTAACAGGGGAAGTCAAGGACCCTGTCATTACCTTTCTCATGCGGTGCGGCCGAACTCCCGTACGAGTCGTCGCCAACTATCTGGAGGATGAAGAATCACGTAATTACGCCACCCTGATGGAATGGAAAAATCCGTTTCTGAGCGGCTAGTCTGAGCATTGATTTCACACTGAAATGAATTGATTATCATTTTGAGGAGGAGTTAACAGTCATGGAATTCGTACGTATTCAACATATTGACAACCCGCTGTTTGCGAAAATGCACCGCTTGATGCAAGAGGTGTTTCCTCCCGAGGAAGTACTGGATTACGAATTGTGGAGAGAGCCACTCGAAGATCCGGGCATCCGAGTATTTGTAGCCGTACACGAAGGAGAAGTTGTAGGGACCACCGAATATCGTTACTATTCGGACTTGAACGTCGCGATGACGGACTTTACCATCGTAGGACGCGAGGGGCTAGGTGTTGGACGTTTTCTTGCCAGAGAGCGTCAAAAGGATTTGAACGCATTGGCACAGGCAAACGGCAAAGAACTGTACGGCATGTTTGCAGAAATCTACGATCCTTATCGTGTAGAAGAGCATGCATTTGGCGGCATTAAGCCGATGGACCCGTTTGTACGCCGTGAGGTTCTGTCCCATCTGGGCTACAAGCGAACAAATATTGCATATGTCCACCCTTCCTGGCAAAATGACGGGGAAGCTGTAACGGGTCTGGATTTGGGCTTCATGCCAACCAACGAAGAGCAAACGACATTGGAAGCTGACCTGATCGTTACTTTCCTCAAGCGTTACTACTCCGTACTACCGCAAAAGCCACAGGCTTGGCTGGATATGGTAGAGGGCTTGTCTGGAAAAGAATCGGTGGAACTTTTGCCGATCTAAACGAACCTCACCGAAGAACCGACTCCTGTGGAGCTATTCAATGAGCTTCATAGGAGTTTTTTATTCCAAACACCTTCCAGAAAGGAGTGGCTGTAGTGAATGCTCAAAATGTGGCGACGATTCTCTTGTACCTGGCAGTCATTTTTCATCTGCTGGGAATGAGCGGATGGGTCGTTTCAACTATGGCACAGCCGATTCAACTCGCGACCCTGGCTTTACTGATGACTGCCATATTCGTCCTGCGAAAAAAGAAGCGCAAGACCAAGCGCCGTCCGCGCAAACCGCCGGTCGAAGTGACAACGATGCTCGATCGGGCTGAAGGTGGTGAGCCGGGCAAATGACCAATGACAACGTCCATTTCCAAGTCATCCTGTATGCATCCCGCTCCTCGTTGCGTCGATTATCACAGAGATGGCCGAGCGAGGCAATCGACTTATTCGCGTGGTGAGGTTATTCAGGAAGGTTTTGGCAGATACAAAGGGAAATCGAGTGGAAGCGGCGAAGATTTTGGGTATGGACCGGATGACGCTATGGAGAAGGCGAGTGAACGTATTGTTGCATGTGCAACGATCGTTGTTGTTGCGATTGCAACATCTATGGTGCATCCCGCAACAAGCTGAATCGGATTCATACGTATAATTAACTGAAAATTTTAAACATACTGATTTGGCATGGGAGTTGCTTGTTCATTCTATAGCTACGGAAAATCACACACAAAGTGAGGGGAGCGCATGTCGAACCAACCTATTATTCGTGTCGAAGACGTCTCGTTTGCCTATCAGGTAAACCAGGATCAGCAAATTACCGTGCTCCAGAACGTCTCCCTCGAAGTCTTTCCCGGAGAGTATCTGGCAATCATCGGCCACAACGGTTCGGGCAAGTCGACACTTTCCAAGCATCTCAATGGTATTCTCACTCCACGCGAAGGAAATGTCTTGGTGAACGGAGTTAACACGCGAGATAAAGAGCGTATCCATGAAGTGAGAAGCAGAGTGGGTATGGTCTTCCAGCATCCTGACAACCAGATTGTGGCGACCATTGTGGAGGATGACGTTGCATTCGGTTTGGAGAATATCGGTGTTTCAGCGGAGGAAATGAAGGAGCGCATTGATTTTGCTCTGGAGGCTGTGGGAATGAGTGCTTTTCGTCATCGCCCGCCCCATCACCTTTCCGGGGGGCAAAAACAACGCATCGCGATCGCAGGCATCCTGGCCATGAAGCCTCAATGCCTCGTTTTGGATGAAGCGACGAGCATGCTGGACAGTTATGGAAGGCAAGACATTTTAGCCGTAGTTCGCAAGCTGCATAGCGAGGGAATGACGATCGTAACCGTCACGCACCACATGTCAGAGGTAGCGGAAGCGGATCGGGTGGTCGTCATGGAAGGTGGCAAAATCGTGTTGCAAGGTACACCGCGTGAAGTGTTTTCTCATCAGGAAAAGCTGCGCGAGCTTCACCTCGATGTACCGGATGCGAGCCGTATTGCTCAGTTGGTGCATTCTGAATTCCCGACGTTCTCTCCGGATTTGATCCATAACGAAGAGGTCGTGGCTGAGGTCAA
Organism: Brevibacillus sp.; assembly: GCA_029240815.1. The sequence goes on along the minus strand of JARDZO010000071.1, from coordinate 7,789 downwards.
TCGTGTGAATGTCCGAGAAGCGGAGGCGAGCGGTTCATGACACAACTGATGGTAGACATCCAAAACTTGTCTCATATTTACATGCAAGGCACACCGCTCGAGCATCGCGCACTGGATGGCGTCTCCCTGCAGGTAGAGCAGGGTGAATGCATGGCTATCATCGGTCATACCGGCTCAGGGAAATCCACATTGATTCAGCATTTCAACGGTTTGATTCGTCCGCAGTCTGGCAAAGTGGTCATTAGCGGTCTGGACGTCTCTCTGCCCAAAGTCGATATCAAAAGCCTCCGTCGTCAGGTTGGGTTGGTCTTTCAAAACCCCGAAGACCAGCTGTTTGAAAAGCTGGTAGGTGACGATGTTGCGTACGGCCCTTTTAAAATGGGGCTGCCCTTAGAAGAAGTGCGCCGCCGCGTGCACTGGGCGATGGAGCTAGTAGGACTGTCTTTCAAAGATATGAGGGATCGTCCCACATTCGCACTGAGCGGGGGGCAAAAAAGGAAGGTCGCACTCGCAGGCGTTCTTGCCCTTCAGCCAAAAGTACTCGTGCTAGACGAACCGACGGCTGGGCTGGACCCCCTTTCACGCAAAGAACTTTTGGAACGAATTCGACATCTCAATCGAGAAGAAAATTTGACGGTCATTTTTGTCTCTCACAACATGGAAGAGGTGGCACAGCTGGCTGACAGGGTCTATGTCATGGCGAACGGGAAGGCCGTTTGCGATGGTACTCCGCGTCAGATCTTTGGAAACGAGGAACTGCTGCGTCAGCATCACATCGGGACGCCAGAATCTGTCGACATTTTATATAGGCTGCGCGAGGAAGGCTATGGAATTAATCCAGAAGCGTTTTTACCGGAAGAGGCGGCCTACGAAATCTTGAAACTGCTCAAGCGCTAAGGAGGGAGCTAGATGTCAGCAGAATTCGAATTGACGCGCAATATAACCATTGGCCAGTATTTACCGACAGGCTCCATCGTACACCGCCTAGACCCGCGATTTAAATTGGCTGCTTTTGTCATCCTGATTCTCGCGATCGCCATATGCAACACGTACCTTGGCAACGTGTTTGCCATCCTGATGTGCACGTGGCTGTTTCAAGCTTCCAAAATCCCCATTCATTACGGCATTTCCGGAATTAAGCCTGCCATTCCGTTTATTATCATCCTGGCCATTTTGCAACTCCTCTTTTACGGTGGGATTGCAAACGGTGGAGCCGTTTATTTCGAATATGGCTTTGTCAAAATCACCAGCGAAAGTATCCGTCTGGTGCTGGTATCCGCTATGCGCTTTGTCGAAGTAATCTTCCTGTCCAGTGTCCTGACACTCAGTACTTCCACAACGGAGCTGACACATGGCATGGAACGACTTCTGGGGCCATTGGAAAAAGTGAAGTTTCCCGTCCACGCTTTTGCATTGATCATTACCATTGCCATCCGTTTCGTTCCTACCTTTGCGATGGAGATGGAAAAGATGATGAAAGCGCAGGCATCCAGAGGCGCTGACTTTGGCACAGGAGAATGGTGGAGAATCGTCCAGCGCACGAAAGACATGTTTCCGATCATCATCCCGCTTTTTAACGTGGCACTAGCCCGTGCAGAAGACTTGATATTGGCGATGGAGGCCCGTTGTTATATTCCTGGGGCTGCACGTACGAGATTTGCTCATTACAAAGCAACCGGCAAGGATTATGTGGCTGTCGCGCTGAGTATTGTCATTTCCGTCATCATGCTCGCAATACCATGGTAGTAGGTCCGGGAAGTCTCCCGATACGGGATTTCCATAGAGAAACAGAAATAAAGGAGGAATACGCATGGAAAAAGGCTTGACAGTGCGCAGGATCGTCATTGCAGGTGTATTAGGAGCGATTGCCATCTTGCTCGGAGTCACGCGCTTGGGCTACATCCCGGTACCGACAGCGGCAGGGAATGCAACCATCTTGCACATCCCGGCCGTCATTGGCGGAATCATGGAAGGCTGGGGCGTTGGCATGATCATCGGTCTCATTTTTGGAGTCTCATCTTTCTTAAACGCCACCGTTCCCTTGTTCAAAGACCCGCTCGTCGCCATCTTGCCTCGTCTCTTTATCGGGGTGACGGCATACCTGACATACGTGGGGTTGAAAAACGTCAATCAATACGTTGCGATTGGGGTAGCAGGATTCGTGGGCTCTATGACCAATACGTTGCTCGTTCTCGGGATGGCAGTTATCCGCGGTTACATGGCGGCTGGAGTAGCTGCGACAGTGGCGATTACCAGCGGCTTGCCTGAAGCGATTGTATCTGTCATCGTGACATTGGCTGTCGTAGCTGCGTGGAAAAAGCTGGGCTCTTCTGGCAAGCAAAAATCTAAAATTTCTGGAGATTTGTAAAAGATGGCAGGAACAATCACGGATGTGCCCGGCGTAAAAGTCGGGAATGCGCAAAACAACGAAGCGTTGACAGGATGCAGTGTCATCTTGCTGGAGCAACCGTCCGTGTGCGGCGTGGATGTCCGGGGTTCTGCCCCGGGCACCCGCGAGACGGATCTCTTGGACCCGATGAATATGGTGAGTGTGGTCCATGCCATCTGCTTGTCCGGAGGGAGTGCCTACGGTCTGGATGCGGCGACAGGGGTGATGCAATATCTGGAGGAAAATGGAATTGGGCTAGACGTTATATTTGGCGTCGTGCCAATCGTACCAGGCGCCGTGCTGTTCGATTTGGCTATCGGTAATCATAAGATTCGTCCCGATCGACAAATGGGATATGAGGCTGCAGCCAAAGCGAGCAAAGACCCCGTCGCGCAAGGTAATGTAGGAGCGGGAACAGGAGCATCGGTAGGAAAGCTGAATGGCTTTTCCAACGCGATGAAAGGCGGTCTGGGAACTGCATCTATCACGCTGGCAAACGGTTTGGTAATCGGAGCTCTCGTTGCCGTAAATGCAGTTGGTCATGTGTTTGATCCTCAGTCCGGTAAAATCCTGGCGGGTCCCCGCGATGAGCAGGGAAATCTCCTGGACAGTGTTGAGGTGATGCAGACGCACACGTTTTCACCGATTCCACCCGGAACCAATACGACCATAGCGGTAGTGGCAAGCAATGCGGCGTTAACCAAATCGGAAGCAAAAAAAGTAGCCCAAATGGCTCATGACGGGCTGGCCAGGACCATTCGACCCATTCACACAATGAATGACGGAGATACCATTTTTGCCGTAGCTACGGGCGAAATCAAAGCAACCGTTGACCTGATTGGTTCTCTCTCGGCAGATGTGCTAGCTGCTGCAGTGATACGCGCGGTAGAGCATGCAGAATCCGCTGGGGGACTTCCTTCCTACAGCAGTCTATCCAAATAAGGTGCACGCTAGCTTTCACACAAATGGATGCAGAGGAGTGATTGTCAGATGAACCAAGTAGTTTCCTTTGTTGATGAGCAGGAGGTAGTACGCCTGACCCAGGAGCTGGTGCGCATTGACAGTGTGTACCGTCCTGAACAACCAGGAGCCAATGAAGAGCGCGTAGCCCTCTTTGTAGCCGACTATCTACGCAAGATGGGGATGCAGGTGTTTTATGAGGAAGTCGTGCCGGGGCGGCCAAATGTGATCGCGTTTTATGATTCGGGCAGGCCGGGAAAAACACTCTTGTTTGAAGCCCACACGGATGTGGTGACAGAAGGTGATCGGGATGCCTGGAGCTATGACCCGTTTGGCGCGGCGATTTCCGGTGGGCGCATCTACGGAAGAGGTTCCTGCGATACCAAAGGCAATCTCGCGGCAGCTATCTGCGCGGTCAAGGCGATCCAGCGCTCTAAGCAAGAGTTCACGGGCAAGATTCTTTTGTGCATCCCTTGTGACGAGGAAGGCATGATGATTGGAATCAAAGATTTTATCCGTCGCGGCTGGGCCAACAATGTCGATGCGGCAATTATTTGCGAGCCTGAGGAAAATCAACTGTGCATCACGCAAAAAGGAGCGATGCGGGCTATCTTGCGCACGTATGGGAAAATGGCGCATGGTGCCATGCCTTTGACCGGGATCAACCCCAATACACGGATGGCGAGAGCGATTGTTGCCCTGGAAGAGCTCGAGCGAAAAGAAATGGCTCGTCTGGGACAGCACCCGATGCTTGGCTGGCCTAGTATCACGCCAACGATTCTGCAAGCCCCGGTAAAAGGAGATGCCCAGATCAATGTTGTGCCAGATCAGTGCATGACGACTCTGGATATTCGCACGGTTCCTGGACAGGATCATGATGTGCTGCATCGAGAAATGTCTGCCATTCTCGAGGCGCTGGGCCGTGAAGACGACAAGTTCAAGGCGACTCTAGAAGTGATTGAGGAGCGTCCATGGACTCTGACAGGGATGGAGGAAGAGGTCGTACTGGCAGTGGCCAATTCGTACCGTGAGATCACCAAAAAAGAACCAGTATACAATGGAGTTCCTGGAGCCACCGACGGCACGTTTTTACACAAGGCTGGCATTCCGATCCTTACCACTGGCGCTGGAGATCGCCACATTCCGCACCATGCGGACGAGTATGTCGACATTGATCAATTAGTGGAATCTACCCAACTGTTTGCTTTGTCCGCACTGACGTTTTTGACACAGCCAGTACGTGCGTAAAATGAGGGAGATACCCTGCCAGATGAACGGCGGGGTATTTTTTGTCCTTTCTAAAAACGCAGCTGGCTTCATCAAATAGCATGGCAAGCCAAGTTGTCTTACCAATAACTTGCTTAATCTATCCAATTTTTTTTATACTAGCAGGAGATTTGTCTCCACCATATCTACATAAACATGAATGGAAACAGATGAAGGGGGCACGCGCCTGTGAAAATGCGCTGGGATTTGGATGTTCTGTACACGTCTTTTGATTCGCCAGAATGTCTGCAAGATTGGGATAAATTATGCCTGGAGATGGAAGAAGTAAAAAGCTGGGCCGCGAAGCAGCTTCAAACACAAGAAGATGCGATTGCAAAGATGGAAACGTACATCACAAAAATGACCTCCATTTTGCAAACGCAAACTCGCTTGTACAGCTATGCGGAGCTCACTGCCAGCGTCGATGCGAAAAATGAAAAGGCCCTGCAATTAGTGGAGCGGATTCAAAATCAGGCGGTTGAACTAGTCGAGCCAGACGTGCAATTTCAAAAGTGGCTGGGTGAGATCAACAATCTGGGTACGTTGATCAGCCAGTCAGAGCTGTTGGGAGTTCATCGCTACATGCTGACTGAAATGTCTGAGAAGAGCAAGTATATGCTCGGTGAAAAAGAGGAGATCATTCTCGCCAAAATGAAAAATACGGGCTCCAATGCTTGGACCAAGCTGCAGGAGATGATCAGCTCGACGTTGCTGGTGGATTTGACGGTGGATGGTGAGAAGAAACAGCTACCTTTACCAGTTGTTCGCAACATGGCGTATGAGAAGAATGCTGAGCTGCGCAAACAGGCGTATGAAGCAGAACTGGCTGCATACAAAAAGATTGAGGAATCTTCCGCTGCAAGCCTGAACGGAATCAAAGGCGAAGTGATTACCGTTGCCAAATTGCGCGGCTACGAATCTGCATTGGACAAAACATTGAAAGATTCCCGAATGGACAAAGAAACCCTCGACGCCATGCTGACTGCCATCCGTGAGAGCCTGCCAACGTTCCACAAATATTACAGTAAGAAAGCGGAATTGCTCGGACATGCAACTGGCAAACTGCCGTTTTACGACATGTTTGCTCCCGTGGGCAATGCCGATATGCGGTTCACTTACAAGGAAGCGCGTGACTTTATCGTCAAGCACTTCGGCAGCTTCAGTGAAAAGCTGGCAAATTACGCGGCGCGTGCTTTTGACAACCAGTGGATCGACGCCGAGACTCGCGAGGGCAAGAGGGGCGGAGCATTCTGCGCGAATCTGCACGTCGTCGGGGAAAGCCGAATCATGGCAAATTATACAGGCAGCTATAATGATGTAAGCACGTTGGCCCATGAGCTGGGACATGGTTATCATGGAGACTGCCTGGTGAATGAAGCATTCTATAACAGTGACTACCCGATGCCGATCGCAGAAACAGCGTCTATTTTGTGCGAGACCATCATCGCCAATGCAGCATTGCAGCAAGCTTCGCCTGAAGAAGCCTTTGCCATCCTGGAGAACGACATCTCTGGGTCTGGCCAAGTCATCGTGGATATTTACAGCCGTTTCCTTTTTGAGTCCGCATTGTTTGAGCGCCGTGAAAACGGCTCTCTGTCCGTCAATGAGCTAAAGGAACTGATGCTGCAGTCACAAAAAGCCGCCTATGGAGATGGCTTGGATCCAGATATCCTGCACCCGTACATGTGGGTATGCAAACCGCATTATTACAGTGCTGATTACAATTATTACAACTTCCCATACGCATTCGGTCTGCTGTTTGCAAAAGGACTGTACGCTGTTTACCTCGAACGCGGAGACGCGTTCGTAGAACAATACGATCAATTACTTTCGGTGACCGGTAAAATGGGTATTGCTGACGTCGCTGCAATCATGGATGTGGATGTTCGCTCGGTTGACTTCTGGCGCAATTCCCTGTCGTTGATCGGCAATGACATCGAGACCTTTGTGGAGCTGGCTGCCACCCGGAAATAAAAGTACCACTGTAAAAAATACGCCCGATCGACATCTGGGCGTTTTTTTGCGCATAGCAAAGAACCTGCTAGGAGAAAGTAAGAAAAACAAATGAGGTGATCACGTGGTGAACGGATTGCAGTTGCTGGACCTCCTACGGGAGACGGAGAACAAGATGCTGCATTTACATAGAGCCATTGACAAGGTGAGCAGCGAACCGGATTTCAAGGAGACAGTGAGCGTGTTGACTGTAGTCGTCAGAGACTATCAGCTTCAACTGGACAAAATGAAAAAGGCACTAGGAAACTTGGAGATCAGCACGAATCAAGATTCAGCGCAAGCATCATCTCAAGTTCAAGGGACTCATTAACAAAAAGAAAAGCAGCTTACGATCTGCGAAAACAGAAACGTAAGCTGCTTTTCAACGTATGAACTGTTACTGAAAGTCCAGGTAGCGCTTGACTCCGTAAAACGGATAAAGCTTGTGCATGTACTCGACTTTGCCATAACGGACATCGTCTCCGTTAGCATGGACGATCACTCCATCGCCCAAATAAATGGCAACGTGGGATACGTGACCTTTTCCAAGCGCATCATAAAAGAGGAGATCGCCAGGTTGTGCCTCATCCAACGATATTTTCTTGCCTCCGCCAAATTGCTCTTCGGAAGTGCGCGGGAGAGTAACGCCTAGCTTATTAAAGACGTACGAGGTAAATCCGCTGCAGTCAAATCCGCTTGTTGTCGTTCCACCGAGTACATAAGGAGTGTTCAGTAATGGCTGAAAAACGGATTCTAGACGACGCAAGCTCGCCGTATCCACATCTCCAGAGAATTCAGGGAGATCAGGAAGTGAAGTGGAACTCAAATAGGTAGAGGATACATATGCATGTTTATCGTCCTCGTATTTGATTTTTGTCCACTCGTCTCTAGAATCGACCACTTCAACAGTGTCTCCGTAGTGCAGCTTGCCGAGAATCTTTCCTTTCAGAGAAGGCGTTCTGCGGACATTGACGACGTCACCAGTAATACGGGCTTTGTGATCGGATGATTCCGGTTTCACATCAGCTGGGCTAGAATCTTCCTCATGCTTTGCACCCGAAGTAGAAGCCAGGTCTGGAGGAGCTCCAATAGATTTGTCAGGAATGCCGACCCCTGCCAAGGTAAGCGTCTGACCAATAGCCAATCGATCTGTATTCAATTGATTCACTTGCATGAGTTGGC
>JARDZO010000320.1 GCA_029240815.1 Brevibacillus sp. | reverse complement strand
GGGAGGTCAAAGAGACCCCCTGATATCTGCTAAACGCTTAGCCATACTGGACATCTCTTGTTTGATGTCCGCAATATCGATTAATGCCATGTTGCGAATCACCTTCTCTTCTGTAAGCTATGTTTATTGTATCGTAATTTGCCAGATCCGCAACCAGACAGAGTGTCAAGCTGGGGGAAGGTGACCGATTTATTATGCTGGCCCTTTCAACATTGGGTCAGATTTGGTGGTGAGGGTGAGGATCTGAAGTCTCGGATTTCGCGAGAGGGTGTTCTTTCAATCTGGGCAGCCTTGACGAGTGTGAGATGCGTACCTCGTGATTCTGTATTGCGCTTTCGATCTTTTGTATTTTTATTCACTCTCTTGAATTTATTATTCATCTCTGCTGTTCCTTCTTTATGCCCCTTATCAATCAATGGCTTGGGATCAACGATAAACGCGTTCATCCAGAGTGGCTGCGGTATTTCCGAGACGAGTCTTTCTTCCGGAAAGACCGGGTCTCGCGCAGTGAATACCTCCAATTGGATCTCTTTTGATTTTTCTTTATCTCCGTTGATAATTTGAACGGATCTATTTTCTTTTCCGACTCGCAGCACTGCTTTCAAAGTTACTGCGATTCGCTCCAGGATGCTCACTGCTTGTATGCCCATCACGTTGACTGTCGACTTCATCATTCATTCCCCCGTCATCGTGTATTTGGAAAAAGTGTTGTACTTACGATTCTATGTGTTTTTCAAATGATTTCCACTAGAATCGTTCGATGGCATTTTCCAGTGTTAGACAATTCGACGGGCCTATGCCGACGAGGAAAACAGGAAAGGGACGAACGCTGTCTAGCAGGAAGGAATGAAGCAGAAAAAAACCTCTGAGCATGAAACCTCAGAGGTTGACAGTATCCTTACTCTTCAAGTGCCTTAAAAATATTTGCCTCACCAGCACCAAAGTACTTGTCTTGCCCCTTTTTCCCATAGTCTACTGCCGTTTTTTGGATCAATGCTGCCACCTGCTCCGGACTGTAATTCGGGTGCTCCGATTTAATGACCGCAGCAATTCCGGCTACTTTCGGAGCTGCCATCGATGTTCCGTGCAAATAAGCATAGCCCTTCAAATTGGATGTGAAATACGAGGGCAAGTACGTAGGCCATGTCGACAAGGTGCGATAGCGGAAGTCCCGTTTATCGAGATAGTCACCTTTGGGGTCTTCCCGATAAAGCGCGTCGTATTCTGGACCGTTGTCTCCGCCTGGTGCAGCGATGTCGATCGGATTGCCGTAATTGGAATAAAACGCGATTTCATCCTCTGACCATTCGTTGGATGAAGATACCGTAATCACTCCTGGGAGCTGAGCCGGTACAACCCGGGAAGGACCCTTGATGTCCAAGCCGTATGTATCCTTCCAATATTCCTGCATGTCGTGCAGACTGCCCAGATTCCTCGAATCGTTACCTGCCGCGACGACAACCGTTACTCCCATTTTGACCGCGTATTGAACAGCTCGATGGTAGGCCACGATCGAAGCGGAATCACCTTTTTCCCCATAATTCTGAGCCATCCACCGCCAACCGCCCAGAGACATGTTTACGACATCCACTCTATCGTTTGCCGCAGCCACTAAGGCACTAGTGATCCACGATTGCTGTGCTCCTCCTGTCGCTCCAAAGACGCGGTAGGCACGTACAGTCAGCTCGGGCCCGATCCCCAATACTTTGCCATCTGCAGCAATGGAACCCGCCACATGGGTACCATGGCCATTTTCATCCCAGGCGTCATCAGTACCTGGAACAAACGTCTTGCTCCCTTCCTCGTCCGCATTCTTTCGCAGATCGGGATGGTCAAAATCCAAACCGGTGTCTATGATACCTACTACCGTGTCAGAATCTCCTTTGCTTATTTCATGGGAAGCAAAATCATTGGTAACCCGTTTCACATCCCACTGCAAATCATGGTAGTTTTGATCAGGATCATCCCAATCAGGCTGGGGAATGTCCGTAATTGGTTGGCCATCTGCAGCTTCGGGCTCCTCTTCGTCCAAAAAGATTTCCAGCTCTTCTTCCGCAGCCAGAACATCCTTTGATTCGGTCAGCTTGTCCAAAAAGTCAGGATTATCGGAGCTGGCCGACACGATGCCAATTTCCTCGACCACCGTCTCTACGTTTCCGCCTGCTTCCTCAATCACTTCTTCAAAATCATCTGGCAAATCGTCGTTGTTATACGCGATTAGGTAAGAAGTCTCCTTGCTCTTCCCCAGAACAGGAGCTTGTACGACAGAAAGTACGGAGGCCACCAGCCCAAACACCAGTGTGGAATTTAAAAGAACTTGCTTAAGTGGTTTTTTCAATCTACATTCCCCCATGAGAAATTAGTAAATTCTTTTTTCATTGTAAGAATTTTTCCTCATGTACTCTAGGAGAATCGTTCGTGAGTTTCTCCAGTAAATTGACAAAAAACACGAAAAAACATCCCTTCCTGCAGCTCTAGCCGTTTGGAAAGGATGTTTGGCACATGATTCGCTATTCATTTCGTTTGTTGTTACGACGGCGCTCCTGCTCTTCGGCACGGCGCTGCGCACGGTTTTTCGGATCTGCATCACCGGAAGTGTCTTTGTCAGGGCGCTCGGAAGGTCCAGAGGTCTGCAACTGATCTGGATCCATACCTTGACCGCGGATCACATCCTGACGCTCCAGGTTCTGGCTGACTTCCGCTTTCATGATGTACATAGCCACTTCTTCTTCAACAGAAGCAACCATGGTCTGGAACATTTCGTAGCCCTCAAACTGGTACTCACGCAACGGATCGTTTTGACCGTAGGCGCGCAGGTGAATACCTTGGCGCAGCTGATCCATCGCATCGATGTGATCCATCCACTTGCTGTCGACAGCACGCAGGATAACCACTTTTTCAAACTCGCGAACCATATCGCCGATCTCTGCTTCACGCTGTGCGTACTGCTTGGAGACTTCGTTTTTCAGCAGTTCCATAATTTCTTCCGCTTCTTTGCCTTTCAGCATTTTCGCGGTAATGGTTTCTTCATGCAGGAACATATTGTTGGCTGCATCCGCCAGAGCTTGCAGGTCCCAATCCTCTGGTACCTCTTCTTTTGGACAATGTAGCTCGACGTTGCGCTCCAACACGCTGTTTAGCATGCTTAGTGCGATCGCGCTCAGGTCTTCCTGCTCCAGGATGTCGCGGCGCTGCTTGTAGATAACCAGACGCTGCTGGTTCATGACATCGTCGTACTGGAGTACGCCTTTACGCGCATCGAAGTTGGAGCCCTCCACCCGTTTCTGAGCAGATTCGACAGCACGTGTAACGAGACGGCTCTCGATCGGCATATCTTCTTCCATGCCGAGACGGTCCATCATGTTCATAATATTGTCAGCACCGAAGCGGCGCATCAGCTCATCCTGCATGGAGAGGAAGAACTGGGAAGAACCAGGGTCACCTTGACGACCGGAACGACCGCGCAGCTGATTGTCAATCCGACGGCTCTCGTGACGCTCTGTACCGATGATGTGCAAACCGCCAAGATCCGCTACGCCTTCACCCAACTGGATGTCCGTACCACGACCCGCCATGTTCGTCGCAATCGTGACGGCTCCATATTGACCGGCACGCGCAACGATATCGGCCTCACGCGCATGCTGCTTCGCATTCAGGACGTTGTGCGGAACGCCTTTTTGCTTCAGCATTTGAGACAGACGCTCGGAGTTTTCAATCGAAATGGTACCAACCAGAATCGGTTGACCTTTTTTGTGACGCTCCACAATGTCGTTTACAACCGCGCGATACTTGGCCGCTTCAGTTTTGAACACCAAGTCTGGCAAGTCCATACGCGCGACTGGCTTGTTCGTAGGAATCACGACAACATCGAGTCCGTAAATCTTTTTAAATTCTTCTTCTTCCGTTTTCGCCGTACCGGTCATACCGGACAATTTTTGGTACATACGGAAGTAGTTTTGCAGTGTAATCGTAGCCAGCGTCATGCTCTCGCTCTGAACGCGCAGACCTTCCTTGGCTTCAATCGCCTGGTGCAAACCATCGCTGTAACGACGCCCCACCATCAGACGGCCCGTAAATTCGTCGACGATCACAACCTCGCCTTCCTGAACCACATAGTCCACATCAAGCTTGAACAGGACTTGTGCTTTCAAAGCCGCCGTAATGTGATGATTTAGCGTCATATGCGCTGTATCGTACAAGTTATCGATGTTAAAAGCTTGTTCTACCTTGCTGACACCTTCATCCGACAAGGAAACAATCTTCAGCTTTTCATCAATGGTGAAATCTTTTTCCTGCTCCAAACGTTTTACAAAGTGGGAGCAGATGTAATACAGCTCAGTCGATTTATTCGCAGAACCAGAAATGATCAACGGCGTACGCGCTTCGTCGATCAAGATACTGTCCACTTCGTCAATGATCGCGTAGAAAAGTGGACGCTGTACCATTTGTTCCTTGTACAACACCATGTTGTCACGCAGGTAGTCGAAACCAAATTCGTTGTTGGTTCCGTAAGTAATGTCGCACGCGTATGCTTCGCGTTTTTCTTCTGCGTTTAATCCGTTCTTGTTCAGCCCAACTGTGAGTCCCAAGAAGTTGTAGAGCTGACCCATGATAGTCGAGTCGCGCTCCGCCAAGTATTCGTTCACAGTAACAACGTGAACACCTTTTCCCTGCAAAGCGTTGAGATAGGTGGCCAAGGTTGCTACCAGCGTCTTACCTTCACCAGTCTTCATCTCGGAGATACGTCCTTCTTGCAGGACCATACCACCGATGAGCTGAACGTCAAAATGCCTCATACCGAGAACCCGCTTGGATGCTTCCCGAACGACGGCAAACGCTTCATTCATAATTTTGTCCAGATCTTCTCCCTTTTGCAGGCGGGCTTTGAATTCTTCAGTCTTCTCCCGCAGTTGCTCATCGGAGAGTGCCGCTATGCCTGTTTCCAGCGCATTGATTGCTTCTACGCGCTTAAACATTTTTTTGACTTCGCGCTCATTGCTATCGCCAAAAATCTTTTTTACGAGTCCTAACATGAGGACACCCCTTCCATATGCTCCCAAGAAAAGACGGTACTCCGCCCCTTCGTGCGAGTGCTCCACATATCCCAAATTAGGGATACAGATTCTCCGAAAATAAACTCTCTCTAAAAATCTATTTTAACAAATGACTTCACATCTACACAAGTAAAGGGAGTTGCCAATAGCAACTCCCTAGTCTTATACGAGTGATAGGCTATAAAGTTTCGTTATTTGGGTTCAATCAAACCATAGCGACCATCATTGCGACGGTACACCACACTCACATCGTTCGTGTCGGTATTTTGGAAGACAAAGAAGTTGTGTCCCAGCATATCCATTTGCATGACGGCTTCGTGAGTATCCATTGGTTTTAAGTCAAATCGTTTGGTTCGGACGATGTCGATATCCACATCTTCCTCATCGCTCTCTTCAGCAAGTACTACTGCGACTGGTTGACTATCACGTCCAGCGACCTTACTAGTAGAATCGATTCTCAATTTTCGCATCAGTTTCGTTTTGTGCTTGCGTATTTGACGCTCCAGTTTTTCTACCACTAGATCGATAGCAGCGTACATGTCCTCATGGGTTTCCTCTGCCCGGATAATAACCCCGCCAAGTGGGATCGTTACCTCGATCGTGCCCTCTCCCCGATGAACGCGCATAGTTACTTGCGCATCGGTAGGCTGTGGTGTTTCAAAATATTTCTCG
>JARDZO010000319.1 GCA_029240815.1 Brevibacillus sp. | reverse complement strand
AATTCGAACTATTCTAACCAAAACTTCACTTATATTTCGTGCATATAGCTTCAGAACAAACATATTTTCCGAAAAAAGACTACATGAGATAGAGACTCGTGTAAGTCAAAAGGTTAAGCGCTTTATTATCATGACGAAATGATACATCTTTGAAACGTTCACGCGGCGGCATTCCTGCATGAAAAATCTCCTTCATGCAAGTCCGCTACAGCATCGCGGTTCTCAGGAGTTTAGATTCGCAGCAATTTACTTTCCCGTGTACGCCATCGTCGTTTCCCTCTCGACCAACTTCGGGAGCAAGATCAAGCGCTGCTTCATATGCTTTTGCCCTTTTATCTCCTGAATCAACAGATCCATAACCCCATACCCCATCTCCCGTATCGGTTGGGCAATCGTCGTCAACGGCGGATCGCTGATTTTTGCCCAGATCGTATCGTCAAAGCCGACGACGGACAAGTTTTTCGGTACGGACAATCCTCTTTGCCGCGCCGCTTGGATCACCCCGATGGCGAGCGAATCATTGCAAGCAAAAATCGCGGTCGGTGTCGTAGAAGAATCGAGCAGCTTGCCAGCCAGCTCTTTTCCGCTCTCGACAGCAGAATCCTTTACGAATTCCATCTGCGGATCGAATTCCAGATTGGCTTCATCCAGCGCTTGCTTGTAGCCGCGAATCCGCTCACGATTGCTCCATACATCCCGGGCGATGATCGCGATACGTTTGTGGCCGAGTTCAATCAGGTGAGAAGCGGCTTGGTATCCGCCGAGGAAATTATCGATCGATACGGTGTCCACTTCAAGCGATGGGATTTCTCTCGCCACTACTGCAATCGGGAAGTTTTGGTGGATAAGTTCCTTCGCGCTTTTGTGATTCTCAAATCCTGACGCGAGAATGATCCCGTCGACGCTTTTTTGCTTCAGCAGCGACGTGTACTTCGCCTCTTTTTCCGGGTCGTAATCCGTGCTGCAAATGACGATGTTATAGCCCAGACTGTGCCCGCGATCCTCGATGCTTCTGGCGATCTCCGAGAAAAATGGGTTGGCCAAATCGGGTATGAGCAAGCCGATCGTATACGTCGATTTCCCTGTTAGCGCTGATGCCACCACACTCGGCTGATATTCCATCTCCTCCATGAGCGCCAAAATCTTTTTTCTCGTCTTCTCCGAGATCCGACCTGTATTGTTGATAACTTTGGAGACAGTTGCGATAGAGACGCCTGCTTTTTTTGCTACATCATAAATAGTCGGTTTCATACAGTTCCCTCGATTTTCTATGAATAGTTTCGTTCATTTCCGCAGTCTGGATGATAAGGCGCGCGCCTATCATTAAAAATGATTAACCGCTTACCCTGCACCCATTATACGAATGGAAAATGAGTTATTCAATGAAAAATGTCTGTGGACGATACACTGACAAATGCAAGCAGAAATAGGGATCACGAAAACCATGCGCACATACTCGGACAGTCGCATGGTTATCTTCTTTTTTATCAGCTATCAGGAAATCTAGACCTAGACAGCCTTTCCAGCATAGATAAGCGTAAATCTTCCTAATTGCCGTAAATGGTCATCCCGCCATCTACGAACAATGTCTGTCCGGTAATGTAATTGGACATGTTGGAGGCGAGAAAAACAGTAGGACCCACGAGATCTTCCAGCTCACCGATTCTCCTCATCGGCGTCCTTGCGATAATCTCTTCCAGTACGACGGGATCAGCCAACACCTTCTCGGTTAGCGGTGTCTTGAAAAAGTACGGGCCAATCGCGTTTACATGGATGCCATACTGCGCCCACTCTACTGCGTGAATCTTGGTCATATGAATCAAGGCAGCTTTGGTGGCGCCATAGGCAACTCCTGACAATGCAGCCAAATGCCCGTCAACGGAAGAGATATTGATAATTTTGCCCCTTCTACGCTCCTTCATCTGGTGTGCGACCACTTGGGACATGATGTACGCCGACTTCAGATTCGTGTCGATGATCTTTTCCCATTCCTCATCCGTCACTTCCAAGGCGGTTCGGCGGATATTCGTCCCGGCGTTATTTACGAGAATATCTATTTTACCTGCATGTTCTATAATAAATTGCACGGCTCTTTCAATCTCGACTCGTTTGGTCATGTCTACTTGGATCGGGTATGCGGTACGGCCCAGCTTTTCGATTTCGAAAGCCACGGATTCGAGATCATCCTGCGTTCTCGCAAGGAGGGCCACATTTGCCCCCGCTTCGGCAAGTCCAATGGCCAATGCTCTCCCGATTCCTTTTCCTGCTCCAGTTACGATCGCTACTTGGTTGTCCAGTCGGACGGTTGGTAGGTACATGATGGGCCTCCTTAGGTTGGTTCGCTTCGTTTGTTTTTTGTCAGATTATTGGAAGAATGGTCATGGAAACGGTTATACCACATTGAAGGATGAGGCGTAAATGGGTTTTTTGAGAGAGGGGTGAAAAGGGAGGAAAACAAGATCTTCTTTTATCTAGGGATAAACCAGACTGAGGGAGGTGAAATGTGATTGATCGATAAACTAATGTTACCAATAAGTAAGGGTTCGCATTTCAAACATTTAGTGCTCGACCAATAATGTTTTCATAATCGTACTGTTGAATAAAAATAAAACCCGATAATAAACATTATCGGGCCCTATATTATCATTGTAAGATTTAACGGTTACCTATATAGTTTGCGGGAATGCTTTGACTTTTTAGAGATTTTACCGATATATACTCGCATAGGTATAAAATTCCATATTATAACTTCCATTCATCCTCTGCTCCATTTCTTAAATTGCATGGACATAAATATCTGGATATGCCCTATTTCTCCAGTAATACATTTTGATTCTGCTTATACTCTTCTTCGCTAATATTCACCTTTAGCAAATTGATTTCTGGTCAGTTTGTAAGGATCATCTTCTATTCTCTTCCTTTTCATTAATTGACGAATGATTATATACAGCGTACCAACCATGAATGCAATTAAACTAAGTAGGGCAAAAATCATGAAGTCATACAATAATCTTTAGGAGAAAATTTAAACATAAACAGGAGGCGATCTTCTTGATTCGTCCTCCTGTTTATGTTGTTTTAATTCATTTTGTAGATAATTCACTTTCTGTCACCCATTTGTGATTCTTTACCATTTCACCACCCGTGGTTGGCATGTAATCAACCATATACACGGTAGTTTGTTGTGCAGAATCAATGGTAGCAGTTGCATTATTCATTCCTTCCATATGATCCGCTTGTACCACCACTTCATCTCCTGGTTTAAATGGTTCTGGGCCTGCATCTTTTATTTCTTCATGAATAATCCATTTATGATTAGTCCCTTTAGGTCCACCAGTTGTTGGTGTTATACAAAAAACTCGACTCTGTTTCATGAGTGCCGAGTTTTTTTATTCCCATCATTTTTTGTAGCGTAGCTTTTCCTTGTTCACTTCCAGTTCACGTCTTGAAGAAATATCAATTGGGAGAAAGGGTTTATTTTGAGCCCTTCCACATCGCGTGTGGCAAGAATGGTCTCTTCTGAAAACAGCGGGATTAATGGTACGTCGTTTACGAGGATACCTTGAGCCTCTTCGTATATCTTCGCCCTTTCCTCCTGATTCATTGTCTGTCTACCCTTGACTAGCAACTCATCGATTTTGGGGTTGGAATAATGAAGACGAGTGGACATCTGTGAATGCAGAAGCAGGTAGAGGATCTCAGGATCGGTATACCCATAGTAAAGCAAATACATATCAAAGAATGCTTTGCTCATCCGGTCTTTCACTGTCGCTATATCGTTGACAGTCAACTTGAGATCGACACCAATTTCCTTGAATTGGGATTGCAAGATTTGCGCGCTTCTCTCGAGAATCGGATTATGTGGCATTAACAACTCAATGGATAGCGGTTTTCCCGCCTTGTCGGCAATGCCATCTCCGTTGGAATCCGTCCACCCTGCTTCAGCCAACAAGCTTTTCGCCTTATTTACATCTCTGACGTACATTTGTTTGGCTTGCTCTTCTACCTTTTCGCTGTGTCCAAAGATGGTTTTGGGAAGTGGGCTATACACCGGCTGACCGAATCCTGCAAGAGCTACTTGAATGATCGGATCTCTATCCACTGCCATTGCCAGTGCCTTGCGCAGACGTACATCCTGGAATTCCGGTTTCTTATGATTGAATCCAAGATATTTCATACCGGCTTCCAGCTGCTTAGTGATTACCACTCCTGGTATGCTCTCCAATTCTTTCACGTAGTTGTTAGGTACTCCTTGTAGCATTTGAACGTCGCCTTTTTTGAATTCCAAAATCCGGGTATCATCGTCCTTCGTGAACTTGAAAACGAGTTTATCGATATGTGGCGCACCCGTATTGGACAAGTAAGGTGAACCCCAATTGTAATCCGGGTTTTTCTTGTACGAGATGGAAGCTCCACGGTCATGCTTCACAAACATGAAGGGTCCGGTGGAAGATGGGTTGTTTTCGAATTTGTCCCCTAACTCCTGCACCCGAGTTGGATCCATCGGGCCAAAGAAAGGATTTGTTACCATCGTGATGAATGGTGCATACGGTTCAGTGAAATAGATCTTTACCGTTTCCTGATCAGTCGCTTCTACTTTTTCCATGGGACCGGTCAGCGCTTTCACTGGGGATATCGATTGGAAACGTTCAATCGACAGCTTTATTGCCTCCGCTGTTAGTGGCTCACCCGAATGAAATTTTACACCTTTCTTTAATTGGAACGTCCAAACCTTTCCATCAGGAGAGATACTGTATGATTCTGCAATACCGGGTATAATCTTTCCTTTATCATCATAATTGAGCAGTGGGTCATACATCGCATAGTTAGCGATATCCACCCAGGAAGAGCGTTCGAAGTCTACAGTATCTACTTCAATTACAGTGGATACCGTGAAGGCTCCCCCTGGTTTGCCTATACTCGATTTTGTTGGCTGACTCTGCATCTCCTGACCAGTAGTTGAGCTTTGGGACGAGCATGCTGCCAATAGAAAAGCTGCTGATACGAGTGGGATCCCCCACCTTCCGAAGCGACCCATCTTTTTACTCATGAAAAAACCCCCTGCCATTTTATCTTGTAACAATGTTCGGATTCGCTATCAAATATGCGCGAGTCAAACCCTTTTGACTTCCTGTTTTGGTTATGATTTGTTGATTGCTAGCAAATGCTTCCTAGCGATTATGGCTGTAGAACTCAGCCATTTCAAACGTTACACAACTTGACTATTTGCATTCACTCTTAGCTTGAATTTCCTCCTTTTTGAAGTTTATACTTCGCGTTATATAAAAACGGAAGTATAACCTCCGTGGTGTGATTATATAAAGCCGCCGGCGAGTGATCAATAGAAATCTTTCTCACTATTTCGACACTTATAGACATTACAGTGAAATACCTGTAAACGAGAAAAAGCCGTTTTCAGTGTCAACAGCCTGCCTGCTCCCGCCGATAGATGGGGGTTATTTGTCGCTCACGCCGCTGCCGGAGCCCGCGGCCGTTTACGGGGGCGACTGATCCCAGGTGAAACGGAGGTCGTACGTTTGCTCTGCATCCGTACCGTCGGACCATTCCGAAAGACCGAACGGCAAACGACCTGGACAAGAGCTTTCCACTCGACTGGAATTTATAGTATGCTAAACCAAAAGGGAGGAGAGGAATTTATGGTCAAACAACTGATCGTCGGCGACGCAACGCATGAACTGGCCACTACGCGCCGCATTCTGGAACGCTTGCCCGAGGAG
>JARDZO010000318.1 GCA_029240815.1 Brevibacillus sp. | reverse complement strand
ACTTTTCGAGCAAGTGCTGTCCCGGTACGGACTCACATTTAGCTATGTCGATTTGCGTGATCTGGAATCGTTGGAAAAGGCAGTGAAACCAAAGACAAAAGCTGTTTTCGTGGAGACGCCGACCAACCCGCTGATCCAGATTACGGATATCACTGAAGTCGCGCAGCTGGCAAAACGTCATGGGCTGCTGACGATTGTAGACAATACGTTCATGACCCCTTATTGTCAACGACCACTTGAGTTGGGAGCGGATATCGTCCTGCACAGTGCGACGAAGTATTTGGGCGGACATAATGACGTGCTTGCCGGTCTGATCGTGGCAAAAGGGCAAGAGTTGTCGGAAAAAATCCGGTTTTTGCATAATTCAATCGGTGCCGTGTTGGGTCCGCAAGATAGCTGGCTCCTCTTGCGCGGGATGAAAACGTTGGCGCTGCGCATGGAACGTCACCAGACGAATGCGTTTGCCGTTGCAAACAAGCTACGTGAACATCCGGCAGTGAAAGAAGTCTTTTACCCTGGGTTGCCAGAGCACCCTGGTCATGATATACAACAAAAGCAATCGAGCGGATTTAGCGGAATGGTTTCCTTCCGTGTCCATTCGGCCGAACAAGTAAAGCCATTCCTAAAAAACTTGAGCATCGTTTCGTTTGCTGAAAGCTTGGGCGGTGTTGAGTCGCTGTGTACATACCCGGCGACGCAGACGCACGCAGATATCCCGATTGAGATTCGGGAGTATGTGGGGGTATGTGACCGATTGCTCCGACTCTCCGTAGGCATTGAGCATCCAGATGACCTGATTGCCGATTTGTGCGAGGCATTGGACGCGAGTCTGGTTGTAGGAGGGAGCGTACGATGAATTTTGCTACTAAAGTGCTGCATGGTACATCGTGCTTTGATCCGGTCACTGGCGCGTCGTCGGTACCGATTTATCAGGCTTCCACATTTCATCAAGCTGATCTGGATCGTCCTGGTGCGTTTGATTACGCCAGGTCAGGCAATCCTACTCGCCAGGCCTTGGAGGATGCCATAGCAGGTCTGGAGGGTGGCGAGCGTGGTTTTGCCTTTGCTTCGGGCATGGCCGCGATTTCCAGCGTGTTCATGCTATTTTCCGCGGGTGACCATGTGATCGTGGCGGAAGATGTGTATGGAGGGACTTTCCGCTTTTTGACCAAAGTGTTGTCGCGAATGGGTATCACTGTGACGTTTGTAGACGCTACCCAGACGGAAGAAGTGAGAGCAGCAATCAAGACGACTACCAAAGGCATTTATCTGGAGACGCCATCCAATCCTACTCTAAAGGTCACGGATCTCGCTGCTGTCTGTCGGATTGGAAAAGAGCGTGATTTGCTGGTAATCGTGGACAATACGTTTTTGACACCGTATTACCAGCGGCCGTTGGAGTTGGGTGCAGATATCGTGATCCATAGCGCTACGAAGTTTATCGGTGGACACAGTGACGTAGTGGCGGGGCTAGCGGTTACACGAGACGTAAAATTGGGAGAACAACTCTACTTTATTCAAAACGGGATGGGTGCCATCTTAGGAGTGCAAGACTGCTGGCTGGTGATGCGAGGCCTGAAGACACTGAA
Source organism: Brevibacillus sp. (assembly GCA_029240815.1). The sequence continues at coordinate 4,171 of JARDZO010000318.1, read as the reverse complement.
GGCAAGACTCGATGTCAGCACACGGACAGCAGATAAAATCGCTCATTGGCTGAATGCGCACCCTGCTGTCAGTCGTGTGTATTACACGGGATTGGCTGATCACCCTGGACACGATATCCAGGAAGCACAAGCGAGTGGCCATGGCGCCGTTCTATCCTTTGATGTTGGGAGTCGGGAACGTGCCAAAGCGCTGTTTGACCGAGTGAAGCTGCCGATCGTTGCGGTAAGTCTCGGTGCTGTTGAAACGATCCTCTCCTATCCAGCGACGATGTCACATGCGTCTATGCCGGCTTCTGAAAGAGAAGTTCGCGGTATTACGGATGGTCTGATTCGTCTTTCGGCAGGGCTGGAAGATGTCGATGATTTGATTCAAGATTTGCAACAAGCATTGGACGCCTTGCCATCACATGAGGTAGCGGTCCAACATACAAAAGAGGCATTCTCCCGGGCGTAGGTCCTGGGCGAATGCCTTTTTCTTTCGTCTGTTCCGCTTTACGGAGCACCCGTTCGATTGACGTTAATGTTCTGGTTTCCACGCGGAGTAGATTTGTTACTCTTATTCATTCGCTGCTCATTTTCTTGAGAAGGGGTTTCTTCCCGGTGTCGAACGTCACGCGGAATCTGTGGAATGATTCGTCCTACGATATCCGCGAGCTCTTCTGCAAATCCGGAAACGGGATGGCCTCTCCGAATATCAGCGGTCATTTCTCGTAGACGTTGCACAATATCAGGATCAGCTGTTACGACGGCAGCTGCTCCCTGCGGATCTTCCTTTAACGCTTCGGCAACTGTGTATTTGATGACTCCCACTTCAGGCCGATCCAGTTTGGCATCGACATCAATACCGACAACAGCATATTTGCCGATTACCACCGCAGTGGCTCCATTTACCTTTTTCACGCGAGTTGCCAGCTGGACGAGACGGTCTGCTGTAGCCTGCGAAGATTGATTATAGGTTGGCTGCGGGGCAGTTTGCTGTACACGTTGCGTATGAGGGACTTGTTGATTGGGCTGTGGCGCAGCCTGATTGGCCGGCGGTTTATTACCTGACATGCATGCAGTGAGCAATAAGCAAATACCAAGGTAGAAGGTAACGGTCCGTTTCACAGGCATTCTTCCTTTCCCAGCGGTTACGAGTATTTTGTCCTGTGAGCTTGTTTTCATTCTGGGAAAGGTCCGTCTATCTGTGTCCAGCTCAACATAGACTGTAGTACATCACGTCGCCGCACCAGAGCATCCCTCCAAAAAATGCATAGGGTATATAAGAAGGGTAATAGGAGGCGAGATTTTGAAGAAAATCTACGTACTGGACACCAACGTACTCCTGCAAGATCCACGGGCGATGTTTTCGTTCGCCGACAACGAAATTGTCATACCCGCAGTGGTGTTGGAAGAAATTGATTCCAAAAAGCGGTACATGGATGAAATCGGTCGCAACGCAAGGTACGTATCGCGACTATTTGACAGCTTCCGAGAGCTGGGGCATTTGCACACAGGAATCACGTTGGAAACAGGTGGTTTGTTCCGGGTAGAGCTGAACCATTCTTCGCTGCATCAGTTGCAAAAGCAATTTACGGAAATGACAAATGACAACCGCATTCTGGCAGTCGCCCTCAATCTACAAGAAGAAGAAAATCTGTCCGAGCAGCCTCGACCAGTCATTCTGGTCAGTAAAGATGCCCTGATGCGTGTGAAAGCAGATGCGCTGAATCTGACAGCGGAAGACTTTCTTTCCGATCGTGTGGTTGGTGAATTCTCCAGCATATACACAGGCTATCAGAAAATGATGGTCGCTTCTGAAATCATCAAGTCGTACTACGCGACGCGGAAGTTGCATTTGACCTCCTGTTTTCCTAAGTACCGATTTTACCCTCATCAATTCCTTGTGTTGAAAGATGAGATCAATCCGTCGATATCAGCGATCGGAAAGATCGATCCCGATGGAAAAACATTAGAGATGCTTATATCGGACGATGACCCGATGTGGGGGATACGGGCACGGAACGTTCAACAGCGGATGGCGACAGAGTTATTGCTTCGCGACGATATCCCGCTGGTCACCATGACTGGCAAAGCCGGAACGGGAAAAACCCTGCTGGCACTCGCAGCAGGACTTTTACAAATTGAAGATCAACAAAAATATAAAAAGCTATTGGTGGCGAGACCTATTGTTCCATTAGGAAAAGACATCGGCTATTTACCCGGCGAAAAGGAAGAAAAACTGAGGCCGTGGATGCAGCCGATTTACGATAATCTGGAATATTTATTCAACACAAAAAGGCCTGGAGATTTGGACAAAATTTTGGCTGGTATGGGGAGCTTGCAGGTGGAGGCCTTGACCTATATTCGTGGGCGTTCCATTCCTGGCCAGTTTATTATCATCGATGAAGCACAGAATCTCACCAAGCACGAAGTAAAAACGATCTTGACCCGAGTAGGGGATGGATCCAAAATCGTGCTGATGGGTGATCCGGAACAAATTGACCATCCGTATCTGGACGAGAGCAACAACGGTTTGACGTATGTAGTGGAGATGTTCAAAGATCAAAAGCTGGCAGGGCATATCAAATTGGAAAAAGGGGAGCGAAGTGTGCTGGCGCAGCTTGCAGCAGATATTTTATAAAGTGGTGTATACCGTTTGGGGTGACGGAACATAATAACTTTTGTCGAGCCCGATGATTCATGTTAAGACGGCGCAAAGCCTTGCAGGAGGCGAAGATCCGTGGATAATCATGATCAAGCAGTCGGCGAAAGTCGGATTGGCGGAACCCAGATTCTTTAGGTAACTTTGCTCTATCATGGAGGTTGAAGTGCCAAAGAGAATAATCGGTAAAACCCCATAAGCAATTGGGCTCGACAACGACCGCTCCCTTTTTGGGGGCGGTTTTGCGTTGCATGATTAAATAGCCCGGTAGTAGGCCACCGGGCTTTTTTCTTGGCATTACCTTACGTTCTGTTTACTTTGCAGCAGAAATGGTTTTGTTCAATGTTGCAAATGCATTGGCATGCATTCCTTCATGGAACAAGGAAAACGCGAACAGTTCGCCAATGGTGTTCATCGTGCCTTTTTTTCCAAGTTGGAACGGCTGAGGAAGCTTTTCGTCCAAACGCTCACCAAACGTTTCTTTGATGCGAGCCCTTTGCTCCTCCAATTGTGCAGCGAGAGTTGCCAGTGAAGGAATGTCCCCTTCCCAGTTTACGGGATTGGTTCCCGGCGCAAAGAGGGCTGGGTAGGATGATGGCAAGTGAGGACAGCTCGGGCCGTACATAAAGAAGTCCTGAGTGAACAGAATGTGTCCCAGATTCCAACGAATGTTATTGCGTAAACCTTCGGGTATAATGTCTGCTATTTCTTCAGAAGTACTGTTCAGTGCACCAAGAGTGAGGTTGCGTACCAAGTCGTAAGTATCCCAGATGAAAGTACTGTTTGACATAGAAAAAACCCCTTTCCGTAATTTGGTGGTATGCATTCATGTTACCTTAAAAATGGGCAAAGGAAAACGGTTTCAGCAATGATTATTTTGCAAGTTGTCCGCATTCCTCCATACAAATAGGTATGAGGGGGGAATCGCATGGTCAATTTGGATTCATCTATCGCTTTTCTCATTTATGTAACAGCTGTTTCCAGTGCAGCAGCGGGCGTGACAGAGGCATGCAAGTCCGTGATTCCATTTCTGTCGACGGATTACGAGCCCAAGGAGGATTGTTGGGAGGACCACAACCATGCGGCTCGCCTGAATCACTACAAGCGTTTTTTTAATTTGCTTATCTCAGTGATTGCCGCGGGGGTGATTTTCGGCGTGATGGGCTTGGATCCGGCTCTTATTCTTACAGGGGCAGATATTGTTTACGTTGAGCACTCCTGGGAGTTAGGGACGTGGCTTTGGGGAATTGTTGCCGTTTTTGGATCGCCGTTTTTTGCTTCGGTTTTAAAGATCGTTGAAGGGTTCAAGCAATCCGTAAACCACAATCAGCCTCCGAACCGTCCGCGCAGAAAAGTGACAGGACCTAGGGAATAGGCTGCTTCTTGATCCTTGCCAGAGGGTACGGTAAGATAGCGATGTACAAACTGGCTGGAAAAGGTGGGCGCCATGAATCACACGAGATATTTCCGAATCGTTGCTATTTTTTTACTGGCGGTCGTATTGCTGCAGGCTTGCTCTTCGAATGG
>JARDZO010000070.1 GCA_029240815.1 Brevibacillus sp. | reverse complement strand
TGCCATCCCGACCGTCAAAAGTGCGCTAAGCAACCCCAATGGAATCTTCTTCAACCGACAACCCTCCTCAGACAACCGCATCTTCGATTATTAAATCGTTTTCCGCAAACCGTTCCACTCGCAAAGGCGACAGGTCAATCGATTCGTATGTTCCCGTCCGAATCAGTTCGGAGAGTCCCTTCCCGACAGCCGGTGCCTGCTGCATGCCGTGTCCACTGAAACCGAATGCGACGTAGTATCCTTTCATCCCTGGGTATCCGCCGATGATCGCATTATGATCCGCGATGTTAAAATCGTATAACCCAGCCCACCCCCGTTCAATTTTTGCCTGCTCGAAATTGGGAATGCGTCTGGCGAGAATGGGCCACAGTTCTTCCACGAAATAGGATCGTCTCCACGTAAAGTCATATCCCGGCTCCCTCTCTTCCGAATAACCCGCAATCAATTTTTCGCCCTCATGCCGGAAGTACACTCCTGTCGGATCAATGGTCAGGGGAAGGTATTTTTGCAGGGGCTGCACGATGTTAAACTGAAAAACCTGCCTGGGCAGAGGAACCACAGGTAATGGAAGACCCATTTGTTCGCTCAATACGGGAGCCCATGCTCCTGCGCAATTGACCACGACCTTTGCCCGGTATTCACGCCCATCCCGAAGGCGGACACCTGTTATGGCATCCTGATCGCTCAGGATCATGTCCACATCATCGTAAATGTACTCCGCTCCCAATTTTTTGGCACAGCGAATATATCCCTGCATCACCGAATACGGGTCCAGATACCCATCCTCCGCGCAGTACAATCCGCCTGCCAAATCACCGACATTCAATTCAGGGATGATATCGAGCAACTCATGTTTTTGCAGAAGTTGGGACGGAACACCGTATTTATGTTGAATGTTCATGTGGGTTTCCAAACGGGGCAGCATCTCTTCGCTTGCCAGAAACAGATATCCCCGCTGTTTGAAGTCAATTTCCGCCGGCTCTCCATCCACGGCCATCGTCTGGGGAAAGGTTTTGTATGCCTGCAAGCTGAATCGGCTTAGCTGTATATTGATATCGGTTGTAAACAATTGACGGATGCCACCGGCACTTCGCGGTGTTGAGGCGTACTCGTAAACCTTGTCTCGCTCAAACACGATCATTTTCCCGTGATACCCGTCTTTCAGCAGATGATAGGCAATACTGGAACCGATGACTCCTCCGCCGATAATGATGATATCTGCCTGCATGTTCAAGTGACCCCCACCTTTCGCTTGGACAAACTGGAATACCCTACCTATTACTGTAATGACTTCGGATTACCCGCGCCATGTGCAATTTTCACAAAATTCAGTCTTATAAGAGCATATCCCATTGGAATAAATAACCAATCGGACTTTCTCCCCAACTCAAGCCCTGCGTATACCCCTATATTTTTATGAATTCCTATCTCGCAAATAAGCTGTGCCCCCTAAGGAAGCACAGCCGTTTCATTGTATCTTGTAGGCACATATTTTTCCAAAATGCTTATCACCCTGTTTCCCCATTCGGTTCAGTCGACCGATTTCCTTTTGCCAAAGCCAGCACCAGCAGCAACAGACCTGCGCTAATCACCGCGAGCAAATAGAGGCATAGCTGAAAAGCATCCGTGTAATTTTGTGCGTTTGCAGCTTTGATACTTGACTTGAATGCGCTTTGGATCTCTGGCAGCTCTGAGTTGATCTTGCAGCTTGCAGGCAATACGGAAGGATCGTTCGTCTTTACGAAATCCGCATAGCAGCTGCGGAATTGCTGCACCATCATCTCGTTTTGAGCGTCTACTTGTGAAATCACGGATAGATGTTGACGAAGCTGTTGCGCGACCTCACCACTTACCGTGTCCGCATGATATCTCATCGTATTCAGAAATATCACACCGATCAGGGCAATCCCCAATGCAAAGGCGACTTGCATACCTGTCGTCAGGATACCCGAAGCAGAGCCAATATCGCTGCTGCGGATTTTAGCAAGCACCGTATTGGTCAAAGGAGCTGCGATCGCCCCCTGACCGATCCCCAGAATCAGTAAGGCGGGAATCGATTCGTATCCTTGAAAGGCAACCCCTGTCGCGTGAACAGTGATCGCGAGGGACAAAAAGCCGATTACGCTCAGAACCGCTCCAAAAGTAAGAACATGTGCACCATATTTGGCGACCGCTTTGGAAGAGAAGAGCGAGGCCAGAAAATATCCCATGCCCATCGGCAGGATAACCAATCCCGCCTGGAGTGCGGTAAAGCCGATTCCCATCTGGAGAAAATAAGCCGCTACCAGAAAGAAGGCTGCCTGTGAGCATAGCAGCAAAAACACGATGAGCATGCCTACGGTAAACACTTTCTGTTTGAACAAGTCCACGTTCATAAAAGGAATACCGCCACCCTGTGCTACCCTTCGTTCATGCCAGACGAAGACCGCTAGCACCGGTATTGACAAGATCAAGCATACATCAAGCCATAGCGGCCAACCTTCCTTCTGTCCCTGCACGAGCGGAAATACCATCATAAGCAAGCCGATCGCCACACTCAATGCACCTATCCAATCCAGCTTTGCTTTCACAGCACTCTTGGATTCTGAGATAAAAGGGAGCATAGCCAGGATGATGATTCCGAAAGGCACGCTAAAGAAAAATACCGTCCTCCATTCAAGCCCCAGTGGATTCCAATGCAACAGCAAGCCACCGATGATCTGCCCTGTCGATGCCGCCAGTCCCTGTGCTGCACCATATAACCCGAACACGGCACCCCGTTTTTCAGGAACGTAATTGATCTGGATTAAGGCAAGCACTTGTGGGGCAATCATCGCAGCACAAAGGCCTTGCAAAATGCGAAACAGAATAAGCATATTCACCCCGGAGGAAAATCCGCTCAATAAAGACGTAATCGTAAAGCCCGCTACTCCGTAGGCCAGCATCCTTTTCCGGCCAAACCGATCTCCCAAGCGCCCCCCGATAATGAGAGCGACCGCATAGGCCAAGGTATAACCTGTGATCACAAATTGCACGCCGGAAAAGCTAGAATGGAGACCTCGCTGCAGCGATGGTGTCGCCACATTTACGATAAAAATATTGGCCACTGTCATAAATACCGAGAGAAGCATGACGGCCAGCATCACATTTACCCTCGATTTGGCCTCTGCCCTCGTGACCATCTGATCCGAGGAAATAGATTTTGCCGCTGTGGACATCCGATAACACCCTTTCACCCAAGTTTTTCGCATCCAAAAGGAAGGAATGTCAATTGACAGAAGAAGAGAAACTTGACTAAAATAGAAGTAGACAGATCTGTCTGTCTCGTTGATAACCAAATGATACAGACAGATCTGTCTCATGTCAATCAGGTTTTTGGATTTTTTGGTAATGTTCGGGGCGTTTTCTACTATTCATGAAGGAGCGATTCATCGATATGGATAAAAAGGAGTCCGCCAAAGAACGGATTTTGCAGGTTGCTTCTGAATTGTTTTATCAAGAAGGGATACGTGCTGTCGGCATCGATCGCATTATCGCGGAATCCGGGGTGGCAAAAGCCAGCTTTTACCGTAATTTTGCTACGAAGGACGATCTGATCGTGGCTTTTTTGGAGCAGCGTCTTCCCAGAAGTTTGGAGCGGATCGAGGAAGCGCGACTGCGTTTTCCAAATCAACCAATCGAACAATTACGCTTTCTTTTTCAATCAATATCGGATCGCATGAAGGAACCCGGTTTTCGAGGATGCCCCTATATGAATACCGCAGTGGAATTTCCCGACATCGAGCATCCTGCCCATGCGAAGGCTGTTGAGAGCCGTCACATTCTATGGTGCCACGTCAAGCAAATGGCGACGGAAGCAGGGGCCCGAGACCCTGAAGCACTTGCCTCCCAATTGGAAATCCTCCATAGTGGCGCCATCATGATGGCCTACATGAAAAAATCTATGTATAAAGCTGATCATTTCTACCATGCCGCCATGCTGCTAATTAAGGATCAGGTTCCTTCAGTGAGCGCGCGGTGAATCACTTAGACGTTAAGAAAACCTCTACCGAGGCCTACTCAAGGATGAGCGACCGCGGTTTAGCGGATGGTTATTCTTGCTGAATCAGGCAGATAGTCCGAGAAGTTTATACTTTCTGATTCAGTAAGAAAAACCGCTGGGAATACACCCGCGGTCATGTAATGAAACAAACCCTTCTTTTACTTCTGTTCCCAAGCTGAACGAGCAGCGGCCTTCTTCCATATTGCCCGGTTTTGATCGGCAGCTGGAGGTTCTGACTCTCCGAAGATGGCGCGTATCCAATGTCCGTCAGTCGGATTCGGCATGAGTATAAACTTGCTTCCATAGAGATCCTTATCCTGTTCCATCAGTTTGGTACGTTCATCAACGTCCTTCACGTAATAAACTCGACGGAAATCGTTCAGGTTATCACCAAGGTACGAAATCACATTATATTTTTGTGCAATCTCATTTTGGCGGATCTCCTTGTTTGATGTTTCTCTGTTAACTGTCAGATGAGCATTGTCGATATAGGGAAAATGGAGTTTGTTCAGTTGTGTCATTGCGTATTCGTAAGTGTTTGGTCCCTGGTCACGGTTGGAGACATAGAAAACCTCCACCCCTTTTTCCTTGCAGTATTGAAGGAACTCCAGCGCCCCCGGAGAGGCGACCATTTTGTACTGCGGAATCCACTTGTCCCAGATGGCATCGTCGAAGAAGTCTTTATTATTGTTGATAAGATATCCCCAATAGTTGATTGGGAGAATAATCGTGTCATCAATATCTGTGATAATCGCTAACGGTTTATCGCCTGGTCTGTGGTAGGCAAGAGCAAGATCAACTTGCAATCGGGCCATATTATAGGCTTGGTGATATAGCGCCTTATACTCTGCCGCGGTCTGCTTCCACGCAACAGCCATCGTCAGAATGTTGTTCAGCCCATCTCCTGTGGGCCCTTTTACGTTTGTTGCTTTATCTTGCTGTACCGCTCCCCCCTGCACCTGTGTGGAAGACTGATTGGATACTGCTGACGCAGAACTTGCTATTGTACTAAGTGCAACAATACTGGCCAGCATCATTGTAAGGTGTCTTTTCATTCTAAAATCCTCCTCTTTTTTATAGCAGAAAATACGATAATTGGAGTCATAGTACTTTTTGCAAAAATAGTTGAGCCCGTTCACTTTTGGGCGTGGTGAAAAACTGATTGGGTGGAGCATCCTCAGCCAGGCGGCCACCATCCAGAAACAAGATCCGGTCTGCAACTTCCCGCGCAAATCCCATTTCATGCGTCACAATGGCCATGGTCATTCCAGTATGGGCAAGCGACTTCATGACCTCCAATACCTCCTTGACCATTTCAGGATCAAGCGCAGAGGTCGGCTCGTCAAAAAGCATCACTTCCGGCTCCATTGCCAACGAGCGGGCGATCGCCACACGCTGCTTTTGACCACCTGATAATCGAGACGGATAGGTGTTAACCTTGTCCGCCAATCCCACCCGTGAAAGCAGCTCCATCGCCTTTCTTGCAGCTTCCTCTTTTGAGATGCCTTTTACCTGAATCGGCGCATACGTGATATTCTCCAGTACCGTCATGTGGGGAAACAGGTGAAAATGTTGAAACACCATCCCGATCTTCTGACGGACTTGCCTAACATTTGTTTTCGTGTTGGCGATCTCTGCTCCATCGATAAATATCTGGCCATTTGTTGGTGTCTCGAGTTGGTTGATACATCGCAAAAGCGTTGATTTTCCCGAACCGGACGGGCCGATGATGGCAACAACCTCTCCCTTTTTTATTTCCGTTGAAATTTCATACAGAACGTGAAGATTCCCAAACGATTTGGATACTTGCTCCATTTTAATCACTGCGTCTCAACCTCCTCTCAAAGCGGCGGGCTACGGCGGTGAATCCGATTACCATGACATAATAGAGCAGACCGGCTAGCAGCAATGGTTCAAAATAAACAAATGTTTCAGCCGCTACGATATTGGCACGCCGCAGCACATCCGTCACCCCGATTACGGAAACCAACGCAGAATCCTTTAGCAAGTTGATGCTTTCATTTACCAAGGCGGGCAGAATGTTTTTTAGCGCTTGCGGAAAAATGATGTCGATCATCATCTTTCGGTACGGAATCCCCAAGGCGATAGCTGCTTCGCGTTGCCCTTTATCAACAGCAAGAATTCCTGCGCGAATTGTTTCCGAAGTATAGGCAGCCGAGTTTAATCCAAAGGCGATCACCCCAGCCGCTAACGGGGAAATATCATATCCCGTCAACTGTGGTATGGAGAAATAGATAAGCGTCAATTGTAAGATCAACGGTGTGCCTCTGAAAATCGATGTATAGAAGACAGCGAATCCCTTAAGCGGTTTATTGTCTGAGATTTTGATTAATGCAAGCAGAGCGCCTCCCAGAAATCCGACAAGCGCGGAAAGCAAGGTAAATTGAACTGTGTCGATAACCCCTAGTAAAATATAATCCAGCTTGTCGCTGATTAGTGAAAAATCAAGGTCCACGGTCTGTTACGCCCCTCCTAGCTTATTTGTCAAACCATTTTTTCGTCAGCTTATCCAACTCACCGCTTTCCTTCAGCTTTTTGATTGCCTGATTGAACTTTTCTACATGGGCGGAACCGATAGGCAGCGCGACCGCGTACGCATTTTCTCCATTGTCCGGAATTGCGTTCATTTCCAGATCCTTGTTCGACTCCACATACCCCTTGGCAACGGTATCCTCAATAATCGCTGCCTGCGCACGACCCGATTTTAATTCCTGAATCAGGTCTCCAATCTTATTGAGTTGAGTTACCTCAATACCCTTGATAGTTTTTGCCGCCTCTTCAACAGCGTTCTGTTGTGTAGAACCCAACTGGACAACAACCTTCTTGCCTGCCAGATCCTCCATCTTCGTCAAATTGCTTCCCGTTTTCGCAACAATCGTGTTCTTCGCTTCATAGTAGGTTTCCGTAAAAGCCACACTCTTTTTCCGTTCCTCTGTCGGTGTCATGCCAGCCATGACAAAGTCTGCACGATTAGCCTGAAGGGCAGGCAAAAGTCCGTTAAAATCCATGTCCTTGATTTCTAGCTCTACTCCCATTTCCTTCGCGATGTACTTGGCAATGTCGACGTCAAGCCCTACAATTTCGTCTTTTCCCCCCGAGGTATCGTGAAACTCGTATGGCGGATAATCTGCCGAGGTCGCCATTACCAGCTTTTTGTTCTGTTTGGACGCTTCTGCTTGGCCGCTTTCCTTTTGCCCAGCGCACCCGGCAAGGACACTACTGACAAGCAAACCCACAATGAGTGCTTTTGTTACCCATGACCTTCTTTTTTTCATTTCCTCTACCCCCATACTGTTCATGAATCCTATTTTAGGTGGTGATTCTGACATGATTCTGACATTAGGAATAATTAAGAAAATTAGATAATCGAAAATAAAAAAGCGACCTGAATCGGAAGCAGCTCCTTTTCAAATCGCTTTTCATGCTTTATAGGGTTTTGAGTAGTTTCTCGTAGTGCTGTTCCATTTTTAGAGAGGGTTTACAGCCCATTTCTTTCAAATGATATTGACTGTACTGCTGATATAGCCTCATGAGTGCTGGTTTATCTTTCCGTTTTTCGTAAATGTCCATAATCAAAATACATGCCTTTTCCTCATAGGGAAAAAACCGCAATACCTTTTTAAGGAGTTCCAACTCTTGCTCGATGAGATGATTCTCATGAAAATATTCTGCCATCCGATATACCAGCCGAATATACATCTGGTTGATGCCTTCACCGCGAGCAGCGCTCCAAAGATAAGCTTTATTTCCAAATAGCTCTCCACGATAGTATTTTTCAGCTTTCATAAACATCGTCATTGCTTTTTCGCCAGTTGGCTGTTGATTACTCCTTAACAAATCCAAGGATAGTCTTTCAAATTCCTGATAATCGATAAGACATTCCTCTAATTCCACCCAGTAGCCATTACTGCTGCTTTTTATCTGCAGTGGCACCAGTTCATTAGAAATTGATTTCTTTAACCGGTAAATAGAGGTATGGAGATTGGTTATTGCCTTCTCAGGGTCTAGGTGGGGCCAAAGCAAATCACAGAGCTCCCACTTATCTACGGGTTTCCCTAGATGGATGATAAGGTAGGCTAATAGCTCCTCAACCTTTGCTGTCATCCATTGTACCTTTTGAGTAGAGTTTTTCCCGTAGACTTCAAAATCCCCCAGACAAAGAATTTTTCCCTTAGGCATGAACCCGTGAGCCTCTTTGGCTGATTCAGGACTTTTTTGGCTCGTACGGTTTACTATTTTTCGAACAACTCGATTCAGTTCCTGTCCATCAACCGGCTTCAAAATATAATCCAAGGCGTTAACTTTAAAAGCTTCTATGGCATACTGACTGTAAGCTGTGACAAATACGATTTGTATTTGCCCGTAAATTGCCAGGATCTTTTCTGCCAACTCCAATCCATTCATGTCCGGCATTTCAATATCCAAAAACGCAACATCTGGATTTATCTCATGTATTCTTTCAAGAGCCATTTCAGGATGGGTAAACTGCTGAACCACTTCCAATTGACCATTTTGTTCAATGGCTCGCTTTAGAAGAATATGGTTTGGCCACTCGTCATCTATGGTTATAGCACGCAGCATAGGCATATCCCCCTTGATCTATGAAGGCAGCGTTCGTCCTCTGGTTATTGAGGTAGGTGATTCAGTGAGCGGTAAATAAAAGGTGACAATTGTTCCTTGTTCTTCTTTGCTTTCGATGGTGAGTTTCTTGTCCGCAAAATGCCCCAGCCTTTGATTGATGTTGGCGAGACCTACCCCTAAAACGGCCTTCTTTCGGGACAAAATTTCTTTGATTTTTTGTTCTGACATCCCGACACCATCGTCTTTCACAGTGACTTCAATCAATTCCCCTTTTGTTTGGACGGAAAGCCTTACCGTGCCACCCTGCGCTTTTTTCACAACCCCGTGCCGGATTGCATTCTCCACTAAAGGCTGTATCATCAATGGCATGATCTCATGCTGTAAACAGGTTTCATCAATTTCAAAAATGGTTTGGAGTCGTTTTCCATATCTGGCTTGCTCGATATCCACATAGGATTGCACCAGTTCTATTTCCCGCTGCACTGTCACCAGCTCCCCCCGGTTATCCGTATTAAATACGATTCTTAGGTATTTGCTGAGACTGTTTAATAATTCTCCTGCTTTTTCTGGATCGGTATAGCAAAAGGCCATAATCGCACTTAAAGCATTGTATAAAAAGTGAGGTTTTATTTGTGACTGCAAATAGGCCATTTCGTTTATTGCTACTTCTTTTTCAAGCTTTTTCGAGAACTTTTTGGTTCTAACAAAACCAAATACCACTAGCGATAAAACGATCAATGCTATCAGTAAAATGAAAGCGATCAGATTACGATTTCTCTTTTGCGCAATATACCTGTTCCTAAGATCAACCTCACCAACCTTATACTTCGTTACCAGTTCATTGATATCAAAATAATTCATGGCCCGATCCATAATGCTTATTAAGGCTTCCATCTCATCCGATTTTCGAAAAAAATAGGAGTAATCTTTAGGGGACTCTACAATTCGATAAACAGTAGTCAAATCAAACAGCTCATTTTCATAATAATCTTCCAAAAACACATGCTCATTTTGGAATATATAGTCAACATCGCCATTTTTCAATCCGCGATACATCTTTTTATCACTATCAAAATATGTGATTTGTTCATTAGGGATGATTGTTTCAATAAATTCGGTGATTGATGTGCCCTTCACGATTCCTACTTTTTCATGAAGCAGTTCTTGCGCGTAATTGATCTTTTTATAGTTATCAGCTTTCGCAATCACAGAATAATTCGTGGAATAATAAGGTTTAGAAAAGTGACCAAACTTTTGTCTGGGTGGTGTAATGCTTAGTGGAAACAGGAGGTCTATATCTTTATTCTTCACTCTATCAACCTTATCTGACCAACTGAGTTCTCCATCACGTATAAAGGTATATTGTAATCCGATCATGTCTGCCATGTTTTCAAAAAGTTCGACGCTAGCGCCTGCATATTTCCCTTTTGCTTTATCATAAAAGGACAGGGGAGAAAAGTTGTCATCCACCATAACTCGAATTTCTCCAATTGAACGTATAAATTCCTTTTCCTTCTCCGTCATAAAGAAGTGATGATACATATATGCTTTTCGTATTTCCTTCTCATATTCTGTCACGAGTTGACCTAACAGACTGGAAGCAGCTTTGTTTATGATAGATAGTAATAGCGGGTTGGAGCTGCTAGTAATGGTACGATAGGTTTCATCGTTCCCAGGATTAGGGACAGGAATCGCCAAGAGACCACGTTTAATAAGACTTCTGTAATTCTGAGTATTCGAGTAAATAAAATCGATCTTATTTTCCTTTAATGCAGCATAAGCAACCGAAATATCTTTGTATGGATAGTATTTGATATCGCCTACATGATTCAGTGGTTGACTGTTTTCCTCCAACATGTTTAGAATACCGATTCTTTTCCCAGCAAGTGTGTATCCAAGTGTGTCATAATTTATTTTTTTGTCATTCGAATAAAATATGTAATTCATATTGATGCTAATGGGTGAACTAAACAGAATATCAGGATCGTTCATTGCACGCCTTTGAATCATGGGTGACAAATCCAAAGAGCCATTTGATATTTTATGGAATACATCCTCTGAACTGCTTACTGAAACATAAGATAGCTTTAACTCTAATACTTTTTCCAGGCAGGAGTAGAAGAATGCATTGATCCCATATTCCTTGCCATTATCGTTAAATTCATAGAATCCCCCCATGAAATCAAGATCACGAGGCACTTTCAACTCTTTTTTTCTGATTTCTTTCAGGTACTCTATTTCTTCCTCTGTGAATGGAATCGATTCTCTGGAAAAGGAGTCTGCAACGACACTGTATTTTTCATAGATTTCATCATATCTATTTTGGGAGGCCGCGAAACCCGACGTAAGAAACCAAACCATAATCAAAAGTACGATCACTTTTTTTCCATGCATTCTCACAGCTCCTCATGCGCTAACGCCATCCCTTGTTTTTTCAAAGATTACGCCTCGCCCTCTCCCGGGAGTGCGTAATAAAACGAGTGTACCACCCGGTTTGAACATGCGCTAGAGATTAAAAAGGACATCCAGATATTTCTGAAAACAACGCTTTTGCCGAACTAGATGAAGGCTACCCGGCTGTATAGGTGTTACCTTCTTGTCTGGGCATGAAGAAGCCGAACCAACGACTGTTGATTCGGCTCTCAACGCTGCTTATTAATTATTGTCGATTTGGGCTCGTTGCAGCTTGCCGCTGTAATCCACATAGATGGACTTCCACTCGGTGAATACGTCCAGAGCGGCTACGCCGGAGTCGCGATGTCCGTTTCCGGTTCCTTTGGTTCCGCCGAACGGCAGATGGATTTCCGCACCGGTCGTTCCCGCATTCACGTAGACAATGCCGGTATCCAGATCGCGCATGGCTGAAAATGCCTTGTTGATATCCTGGGTGAAGATCGAGCTAGACAAGCCGAATGCCACGCTGTTGTTCACTTCGATCGCCTCTTCCAGGCTTTTCACCGGAATGATCGACGCCACTGGACCAAAAATCTCTTCTTGTGCGATGCGCATGTCAGATTTTACGTCCGTAAAGAGTGTCGGCGCATAGAAGTTCCCCTTGTCCAGGCCGTTTTCCGAGGTGATCTGACCGCCTGTGAGGAGTCTCGCTCCTTCTTCTTTCCCGATTTTGACGAACTCGTCGATTTTTTCCAACGAGGAGCGGTTGATTACCGGACCCACGTTCACCGACTCGTCCAATCCGTCCCCCAGCTTCAATTGGGCGATGCGATCCAGCATTTTTCTCTCCAGCTCTTCCTTAACTGCTTCATGGACGATGATCCGGCTGCAGGCTGTGCATCTCTGACCGCTGGTTCCGTAAGCGCTCCAGATGATTCCGTCCACGGCCAGGTCGAGGTCGGCGTCTTCCAGTACCGTCACTGCGTTTTTTCCGCCCATTTCGAGCGAGGTCCGCTTCAGCATGCCTCCCGCCCGTTCGTTGATCTGTCTGCCCACTTCATTGGAGCCGGTAAAAGAGATGAGGTCAATCTCCGAGTGATCCACCAGCGCGTTTCCGACCACGCCTCCGGAACCGAATACCAGATTGATCAGTCCCTTTGGTAATCCTGCATCTTCGTAGACCCGGACGAATTCAGCAGCGGTAAATGGCGTTTCCGATGCCGGCTTCCAGACGATCGCGTTTCCAGCTACAAGCGCGGGCAAAGACTTCCACGAAGCGATGGCGATCGGGAAATTCCACGGCGTGATGAATCCGGCGATCCCTACAGGTACGCGCACGCTCATCGCAAACTTGTCGCGAAGCTCAGACGGGACTGTTTCCCCAAACAGGCGGCGTCCTTCTCCGGCCATGTAATAAGCCATGTCGATCGCTTCCTGCACTTCGCCTCTCGCCTCCGCGATCACTTTACCCATCTCTTGAGTGATCGTCCGCGCCAGTTCTTCTTTCCGTTCCTTCAGCAGCTGCCCGACACGATAGAGTACTTCAGCCCGCTCAGGTGCAGGCACGAGACGCCATGATTTTTGCGCCTGTTTCGCAGCCTGTACGGCACGCTCGACGTCCTCTTGCGTCGACTGCGCTACCTCCCCAAGCACTTCGCCCGTAGCCGGGTTTGTGTTTACGGCAAACTTTCCGGATGCAGATTCGACCCATTCTCCATTGATATAGTTCAAATATCGTTTCATACTATTTCTCTCCTTCGTGTCTAAGTTATGTTCATGCTATTTGGCAGGAATCCGTACTTTTTTCTTGATTCGTTCCACTGCTTCATGCAGCCGGTCGTTCGGCACGGACAGGGAGACTCTGAAGTATCCTTCGCCTGACGGTCCAAACGCGTTTCCAGGCGTAAGAATGACGCCGGTCTGCTCCAGCACGCTCGTCACGAACTCGTCGGATGAAAAACCATGTGGCACAGGCGCCCAGATGAAAAAACTGCCTTTTGGCGGCTCCACTTCCACACCGATGGATCTCAGCCCGTCGATCATCGCCATCATCCGCTCTTGATAGATGCGGTTATTGGCGGCTATGCAGCTCTGGTCGCCATTCAATGCAAAGGCAGCTGCTTTCTGGATCGGGGTAAACTGCCCTGTATCCGTATTGCTTTTGTAAACGGCCAGTGACCGGATGATCTCCTTATTGCCTACCACATAGCCGATCCGCCACCCTGTCATATTGTACGTTTTGGAGAGTGAGCCGAATTCCACGGCCAGCTCTTTGGCCCCGTCCGCCTGCAGGATGCTGGGTGCCCGATAGCCGTCAAACGTAATCATGTTATAGGCGGAATCGTGAGCGATGGGAATGTCATGCGTACGGCCGAAATCAACAGCCCGCTGGAAAAATTCAAGATTGACAGTCGCCGTCGTCGGATTGCCCGGATAGTTTAAAATCATGAGTCTTGCCCGATTCAAGATTTGCTCCGGTATGTCATTAAATCGGGGTTCAAAGTTGTTCTCCCTTGTGAGCGGCATGTCATAGCTTTCGCCGTTGGCCAGATGCGTTGCTATGCGGCACGGAGGATAGCAAGGGTCTGGAAGCAAGACAACCTCGCCGGGATCAATCATGGTAGGTATCAAATGGGCAATTCCTTCTTTGGAACCGATTAAGGCAAGCACTTCGGTATCGGGATCAAGCTCTACCTCAAACTGACGCTTATAAAAGTCGGCAACGGCATGCCGAAATTCGGCGCACCCGTTAAAACTGGGGTATTTTCCATTTTCCGGACGGCGCGCTTCTTCGATCAGTTTCTCGACAATGTGCATCGGCGTCGGCAAGTCAGGGTCGCCGATCCCCAGATCGATAACATCAATACCTGCCTTTTTCATCGCTTCTTTTTTCCTGTTCAACTCTGCGAACATATAAGGCGGAATCTGCGCAACCTTATTGGAGCGATAACGCATGCTTTTTTCACCTGCTTTCCTTTCGTCCCGTTACATTAAATGTATATTTTTCGGAAATTTCAAGCCATGTTCGTTTTACACAAAAATTTCATTATGGTACGCTGATATTCGGTGCATTTTTCACAAACGATGAGTGATAGAAGGAGAAAGAGAAATGAAAATCGGGTGGATTGGTTTAGGAAACATGGGCATTCCGATGGCAAGCAACCTGCTCGCAGCGGGCTATGAGCTGCGTGTATGGAACCGCACTGCGGATAAGGCGGCATCGCTGCTTGCACTGGGAGCAAAGTTCGCCGATACGCTCTCGGATTTGGTAGACGAGTGCGACATCCTGTTTAGCATGGTAAGTGATGACGATGCTGTAAAGGCTGTCTATACCGGACCTGCGGGATTGCTTGCTGCTGCTGTAAAAGGCAAACTGGCCGTTGACATGAGCACCATTTCGCCAGATACTTCCCGTTTTCTGGCAGAACAATCAAAACAAGCAGGATTGCGATTTATGGATGCACCTGTTTCCGGAAGTGTCGGACCTGCCAAAGAAGGCAAGCTGGTCATCATGGTTGGCGGAGAGCAGTCTGATTTTGAAGAGGCCAAACCGATGCTGGACAAGCTGGGCAAGGCGACGCTGCATCTGGGACCAAATGGAGCTGGAACGTCCGCTAAGCTGGCGATCAATCTGTTGCTTGGCATTACGGTACAAGGTGTGTCGGAAACCTTGCTGTTCGCCCGCTCCCTTGGAATTGGCACCGAGAAAATGCTGAACATCATTGATGAAAGTGCCGTGGGAACACCTCTCATCCGCGGAAAAGCTGCCTCTATTCTGGCTGATGACTATCCAGCCGCATTTGCCCTGAAGCATATGGCGAAAGATCTGCGTCTGGCGAGCGAGGCAGGCGTGTCCACCCCGTTGGCCGAATCCGCATACGCCAGCTACCGCCACGCTCTGGAAAACGGTTTGGGTGATTTGGACCTGATGGCGATCATCAAGGAATTGGAAGGGAAGTAGCAATTAGCTGTTGTAAAAGATCTGGTTCGACTCAACGATCTTTAATGCCAAAAAGTACACAACAAATAGAACCCCTAAAGATGGAATTTCTCAACACGTAAAAGGACCGGAATCTATCTTCCGGTCCTTTTACGTGAATGTCTAGTTGCCTATTGTTTTGCTTTTAGCAGCCCGTTCAAAATCTTTGCGTCCGCAATAGCCCGCTTATCCTCCAGCACATCACCCGGTTTGTTGCCTTCCCCGATGATGTAGCCTTCAAACGGCATGTTGACGAAGCCGAAAATATATTGAAATTGCTGGATGAGAGGCAGCCCCTTCACCCGCGGTTCATCGCCACCTGTCGCCATTACATAGGCCTGCTTTAGCGCCATCGACTGCTTGAAGTTGTAACGATTGTCGCGCAGACTCTGCGACCAGCGATCGACGAAGTTTTTCATATGCCCTGACATTCCGTACCAATAGATCGGAGTGGCAAAAATGAGTACGTCATGGTCCAGTACAGCATTGATCACCTCATCGTAGTCATCAGCTACCGATGAAAAGCCTTCGGGATCATGCCGCTGATCGTGTATGGACTGAATGTCTTTGTCCCGCAAACGGATACTGGTATGCGGCACACCTTCCAATACGAGCTGTGTCAATTGCTCTGTATTCCCGTTATCTCTCGAGCTGCCGTACAATACGAGGACGTTCATGCTTTTCCCTCCGTTTCTTCAATCATCATGGGAGAGTGCTGGCGCAACCGCCATGCGAATAGAACGGCTACCCCCAGAATACCTGCCGATAGAAAGTAAACAGCCCGAGTCCCCAACCATTCTGCAACTGCTCCCATGATCAGGGCAGAAATACCAAAGACCAGTGAATCAATCGTTCCCTTTGCTGATAGGACATAAGGAAGTCTGTCTATTGCTGTTACTTGCTGCAGCAGGGTCTGCTTGGAGATCATCTGCATTTGGTACATCGGGCCCAAGGCAAAAGAAAAGAACAAGGCGAGGAGAGGATTCGTACTACTGCCAAAGCAAAGGGTGACCACACCCGAGCCGATCGTCCCGATGACGATCCAGCGTGGCAGCTGATGGCGTAGTCTTTGTGTATTCGCCAAGAGCAATGCGCCCCCTGCGATGGAGCCGAGCATGTAGCTCGCGTTTAAGTAGCCCCACCACTCTTCCCCTCTTCCCAGCTCATCGAGAACAAATGGCAGCATGATCGCTGCGATCCAGACAGCACTGGACAAGCCGATCAGTACATCCATCGCAACCACCGAGCGCACGAGTGGCGTATCGCGGATGAGCATCCAGCCTGTTAGCCAATCCTTTTTTGCATGGTCAGGCATAGCTTGCACAGGCTCCAGCCTCTCCATGTCCATGCGCGGACTAACACCTAGCATTGCTATGGTCGCCACCGCGTACGCCAAGACGGTTCCCCATAAAACCACACCATCCCCAAACGCAGCAACGAGCAAGCCCCCTGCTGCCCAGCCCGCAAAGTAAACCGTTTGATCAGACGCAGCCAATAGTCCATTGGCTCGCATCAGCTCAGTGCCTGTCACCAATTGGGGAACAAGTGCGTTCCTCGCCGGATTGGCCCACCCATCCATAAAGGCGATCGCCCATCCCAGACTAAAAAGAACCCAAACCATCTCTTTCCCAGCTTCGGTAGCCATCGGCACAGCGAACGCTGCAGCCGCTAGAAGGATTGTTTTTACCGCTTGGGATCGAACAAGCATTTGCGGCAGAGTCATTTTTTGAAAAAGGAGAGGCGCCGTCAGCCCTCCCAAGGATTGTGCAGTCAAGATGACTACCGGAACCAATGCCGTATACATCACAGATGCAGTCGCAGAGTAAATGGCTGAAATAAACGCGACAATATAAAAAACGTCCCCCAGGTTGGCCAGTGTCTGACCACCCCAGAGACAAATAAACCTTCTATTCCACATGAAAGGTACCTCCCTGTCGGTTCCGAATATCCGCGATATCCTCATGAACATTTTTCGTTCATTCCAAACCGACATAGGATCACAATGGAGGTACACCCCGTTTCAGAAAATTTTCTCTATTATAGATTAGGCACCTGTTCCCTGTAAAGGTTTGTTGCGATAGAAGAAAGTATAGTACACCCATCCTGCATTAATCAGCAAAAACGCGCTGGTCATGAAAAAGACGCCTTCGATGCTGACATAGCCAGCCATAAAACCGCCGATCATCGGCCCGAGCATACTGCCGATGCTGACAAAGCTCTGGTTGTAGCCGTAGACTCGACTGACCATATGTGTGGGAGTCGCTCTGCGCAACAATGCGTTGACGGACGGCAGCAATCCCCCCAGTGAAAGTCCCAGCAGGAAACGCAGGACGACCAGCTGCCAGACAGTAGCGACCAGTCCTTGCGGGATAAAGACGATGGACGATGCCAACAGGGCAAACAAAAGCACTTTTTGTGAACCGAATCGATCACCCAGCATACCCAATCGCGGTGCGGCAAATACGTTTGCCACCCCCATCGCCGCTTGGACAATCCCTGCCCACAGGGCCACTTTGCTTCCTTCCGAGCCCAATAGTTGAGAGATGTAAATGGGCAGTACAGGTACGATGCTAAACAAAGCAAACTGGATCATCACGGTTACAAAAAAGAGCGCCGGCAATTCCTTTGACGAGAAAATCATGCGAAAATCTTCCCGAAGATTGGACCGGTCTTCTTTTTCAGGCGGAACAAAGTTCTCTTTCACCGTAAGCGTAATGACCAATGTCGCCAGCAACAACAAACAGCCCGTAATGACGAAGATCATTCGAAAACCAATACGTCCAGCCAAAAACCCGCCAAACAGCGGACCCATGATCGTGCCCGCCGTGACGCACGACTGGAGCATCCCTTGCGCCCAGCCAATTCGTTCCCGAGGGACAGAAGACGCGACAAGTGCGGTACTGGCGGGAATGATGCCACCCACCAATCCATTGATCAAACGCAGGGCCAATAATTGCCACAGGCTCCCGGCAAAACCGGTCAACGCTACAGTGATCGACATGAAGTATCCGGAGCGCAAAATCATGATCTTGCGCCCGTGCTTATCTGCCAGATTCCCCCAGATCGGTGAAACCAGACCGGCCGTCAAAAAGTTGGCCCCAAAAATGATCCCTGCCCAGGCAGTTACCTGATGCTCATCTTCAATACCAAAATCCTGCTGAATATACAGCGGTAAAAACGGCATGATCATGCTCATCGCCATCATGACAACAAACAATGAACCACACAACACGTATAAGTTACGCCGCCATGTCTCCATCGGACGCGCCTCCCTTCCCTTCTACGAGTCCCCATGATTCCTGAGAACGTGCAGAAGCGATCCGGTCTCTTTTCTCTGTATCATCCCTCTTGGAGTGTTCCCAAATCCTGCACACTCCACAGGCTGTGGTAAACCCCTCTTTTTTCCAGCAATTCTTCGTGTTTCCCCTGCTCGACAATCTGCCCCTCTTTCATCACGACAATTTTGTCCGCATGCGTGATCGTGGACAGTCGATGGGCGACGATGATCGTTGTTCTGTCTTTGGTCAAATGAGCCAATGATTCCTGAATCATGTGCTCTGACTCCAAATCAAGTGCCGACGTGGCTTCGTCTAGAATCAAAATGCCCGGATCGCGAAGAAACACGCGCGCAATGGCGACTCTCTGCTTTTGGCCTCCAGACAGCTTGACGCCTCGCTCTCCCAACTCAGTGTCGTAACCATTTGGCAGATCAGAGAGAAACTCGTGGGCATTAGCTGCCTGCGCTGCATGAACGACTGCCTTATCGTCCGCATCGGGATTCCCCATCAAGATGTTCACTTTCGCCGACTCGCTAAAGAGGATGTTATCCTGTTGAACCATCCCGATGTGGTGGCGCAGACTCCGCTGTTTGACATCTCTCACATCGATGCCATCGACCGTGATCCGTCCCTCCGTCACATCCCAAAAACGAGGCAACAAACTGATCAACGAGGATTTCCCGCCTCCCGACATCCCGACGATCGCGACAGTTTCTCCCGGCTCAATGGTCAGATTGATATGGTCCAGCACGAGTGGTCCTTCATCGCGATAACGAAACGATACATTTTCAAACCGGACTTCCCCTCGAACTCGTTTCGTGGACGGATCGACCGGCATTTCCCTCGCATCCGGTCGATCGACGATGTCATAGGATTCGTCGATAAATTCAAACATCCGATCCATAGAGGCAAGCGCCTGCGTCAACACCGTAGAGGAATTCACCAACCTCCTCAGTGGTGTGTAAAGTCGATCCAAGTAAGCATAGAAGGCGACCAATGTCCCTACGCTCATTGCTCCACCGATGACCTGATATCCGGCATAAGCAATCACCAGGAGTGGTGCGATGTCCGTCACGGTATTGATGACAGCAAAGGTATTCGCATTCCAACGGGTTTGGGCCAACGCCTTTTTCAAAAAGTTCTCGTTTTCCTTGGCAAACTGTTTGCTCTCATGCTCTTCCATGGCAAAGCTGCGAATGAGCGACATTCCGTTTACCCGCTCATACAGATGTCCTTGCAGACGAGCCAATGCAGCCGACCGATCCTTTGTTAGTTGCCGCAAGCGCTTGTAGAAATACTTGACGGAGATGCTGTACAGCGGAAATACGATGATTGCCACAATGGTCAGCTCGAGATCCATGTAGAACATGATTGCCAACGTAAGGGCAATCGTGATCAAGTCCAGCCACAGATTCATGAGTCCTGTTTCCACAAAACTCTTGGTCGACTCGACGTCATTGATCACACGGGAAATGACTTCGCCCGTTTTGGTGTTGTTGTAATAGCGCATAGAGAGCCGCTGCAAATGGGTGAACAATTGATTGCGGATGTCAAACAAGATCCTGCTGGATACCCACTGTGCGTAATATTGACGGATGTACTCTACAGGTGCGCGAACGACGGTAAACAACAGGAAGGCTCCCAGCATCAGCCAAAATAACTGCGTCAGCTTTTCTGCTTGAGGAATAGGACTTGGCAGCAGATCGTCAATGACGTATTTGACCAAGAGCGGCAATGACAGAGGAATGGCAAACTTGATGATCCCGATCAAAATCGTGCCCGCTATTTGTTTCCAATAGGGCAAGACATAGGAAAAATAACGCCTTATGCTCAATAGAAATACGCCCCTTTCTTTGCAAACAAGGAAATCCCTCCCCCGGCTAAACGGGAAAGGGATTATTCCTCATCATCTCGTACTAGAAGATAACGCTCGTACCAACGTTGAACGAAACCATTTTGAAACGGTCCGCGACGTGCACGCACCCAATCAAGCACTTCCCGCAAAGCAGTTTGTACTTGTTCCACAACAACAGGTGGGTAGTTCATCTGTTTGCTGTGCAACAGAAACTCCTCTTCATCGAGGATGGAATACGTCATATCAGGATAAACCTTCACGTCCAGATCGTAGTCTATGTAACTCAGCAGTTGCCCCTTCAGGCTGAATGGCGAACCAATATTGCAGTAATAGTAAATGCCGTCATCACGAATCATCGCAATGGTATTAAACCACTGACCTCGACCAAATGTGCAAATGGCCGGCTCGCGCGTACGCCACTCCCGCCCGTCTGCCTCTGTCACCTTAACCCGATCGTTTCCCCCAATCACCACCGCATCACTGGTATGAATCAGCGTCGATTTGTCCCATATGCGGTGCAACGAATGGTCATGTTTATAACTTTCAATGCGGATATTGGAGCCGGGAGTCGGTGACATGACTCTCCCCTTTCTTCTCTTCTCTATTTGAATGGGGACAAGCCTCCTTTAAGAAGAGAGCTT
>JARDZO010000317.1 GCA_029240815.1 Brevibacillus sp. | reverse complement strand
GTAACACCTCTTGACCATCTGTCGACATGACCGTCACTTTTTCCACAGTTCCCAGTTCTGTTCCGATTCGATCCCTCATGTCTGCTTCTGTTACTTTTGTATCCTGCGCACAACCAGTCATGACCGTGCATGCCACTACAATGGATAACAGATAGGTACGTAAAGACGATTTCATGCAGCAATCCTCCTTCATGTATGCAATCTGTCAGATCTTGCTACAGAAGTCCTAATCGACGGCTGATTTCACTGCCGAGCTTTCTTTTTACGTAAATTTCTCCAATCTGATGCGGGTCTTTCACTATGACTGAGCGGTTATTTGTTCGAATGACTACATACTTTTCTCCATTTTTGTCCAATCCACAAATCAATTCGGACGAAACTTCCACAAAAATGGCGACCACATATTGATCCTGTACTTTTTTCAAAGAAATTTTAGGGAATGGTGATTGCAAAGGCACCGTTTTATCCTGAATGTATTGAGTGATCGCAAGAAGGTATTTATCCGGATCGCCGTACTGTTCAATTTCGTGATTTACACCTATTATCGTACCTTCGTCAGTGATTCCAAGGAATAAATTCCCGTTGTTTGAATTGGCAAACGCCACAATCGTCTTGATTATGCCGCTTTTCGATAACAAAAAGTCGCGTTTGAATTCAATCATGTCATTTTCACCAAGCTGTGTAGCCACGGAAGGGTCATCGACTCGTCCCAGATAGCGAAACCTACTGATCGCCCCCAAGCGATATACATATTCTTCAAAGATATCGGCAGAGAGGGTGAGGTCTTCCAAAACTGCATCAGTGTTCTGCCACAATTTATACGTTTGTGGAGAGAAACACATGTCAAACAATACAGAACTTCCTAGTGAACGGATGTTCATCCCAATAGCAGCGGGTTGGGTCACAGTAGGGCAATAAGGTGGATCGCACTCCACCTCCATCACCCCGGAGTGAAGCAAATAATCGAAATAATGCCTCGGCAGCGATACATGTTGCTTGAGAAGTTCTCGTCCTGCTTTTACCCTTCTTGTATCCTGGTAAAAATCAAAGTGTACAATTTGTTCTTCAACTCTGGCTACGACCGCTACAAATGAACAATTATGGCGCATGGTACCCCTCGTTCTTTTGAATTAGCAACCCTTCGTTCGTTGGTCATATTTTACAGTAACCTTTGGAAGGTTGACTAGTCATTTTCTACGATTGATAGGCGTTCAGAATCGTCTGCAGCTTTAAGGAATAGCCTAAATCTCCTTTTACTTTCAGCTTCCCCATCACGAAAGCAGCCGTCGGATTCAACTTCCCTTTCAATAATTTTATGAAATCGGCATCTGAAAGCTCCAAAATACATTTTGCTTCATCTGGCGTTCCTTTCAAATGAGAAGCATGGTTTCCGGCGAAAGTCACCTGGTAATTCCCGCCATCCTCACCGTTCAACAAAAAATGATAAACGGCGTGAAATCCGTTGATTGCGTGAGGATTGGCATTTATTTTTTCAGCTAAAGCCGTCAAAGTTTGTTCCACAGTCATAAGATTCACTCTCTTTCTTGCACTTGTAAGGTTCCTACTATTCTAAAAAATTCAGCGTTCCTTCGAGCAAAGAAAAAAGAAAAGCCGGAGATTCCGGCTCACTTCACACGGACGGCAGTTCCGGTCGCAATGACCATCATCATACCTTCGCGCAGTGTTTCAAAGTCGAGATCGACACCGATGACTGCATTCGCACCAAGGGATCTCGCCTTTTCCTTCATCTCGCGAATGGCGACTTCTCGACCTTCTGCCAGCTTGTTTTCATACGTTCCGCTTCTTCCACCAATGATGTCCGTAATCCCGGCTAGGAAATCCCGAACGACGTTTGCCCCCATAATCACTTCACCACTGACGATGTCCAAGTATGCTTCGATTTCTTTTCCTTGCAAGGTACTTGTGGTCGATACAATCATGATGCATGCCTCCTGTATCTACTATTGTATACTTCTCTTCCTTTTACGATTGAAGACCTTACAAGTTACATTTTTCCAAATGAGCGTTTTGTTCTTTTCATCAAAGAGTGTATGCTTGTACCCACGCTACTATTCCCATATAACCTGCACTCTCTTTAGGACATGCGTATCGAAACTGACTTGTTTTTTTTTGCCTCGGTAGATAAAAGACTTGCTTTCGCTATTAGCTCACGCAAAGGCTGAGCAAAGAATTGAAGATCGCGATATCCGTCAATATACCCTACAGCTGCCGAGACGGTTACATGATATATCTCTGTAGGTCTGACAATGGTCTGTAAGCACTGTTGTACATGTTTATCAGATCCGGACGTAATTAGGATAAATTCATCACCCGCGTACCTGCACAGATGATCCCCCTGCTCCATAAGCGAAGTGAGAAGAGATGAAAAACCGCGAATGACATCATCCCCAAAAGGATGACCGTACTGTTTATTGATCAGTCCAAAATCGTTAACATCAATAAACAGCAGGTGAAAGGGTTTGTTCTCAATGAGCAATTTTTCGCCGATGTAATGGATATACGGAGCTCGGTAAAGACCCGTTAACGGATCGAGATATTCCGCAAGTTTGATCTGGGTCGCTTCCTTGGTCACTACGCCAACCAGTTCCTCCTGATCCATAACAAGCAATAGATCTTTGTCGCTATCTTGCAAGAGACTACGAGCATCCCATACATTGTGCTCAGGAGAAATGCGACTCGGCGGTGCATCCATCGCATCTGCAACAATTCGATTGGGGTGTGCAGAACCTATATGGCGGGAAGTCACGATTCCCGTCAACTCTCCGTGGTCCACGACAACTAGGTAGTTAGTGCTGCATTCAATCATCTGCTCTGCCGCGTATGAGACACTTTTGTCAGAGGTAATGGTGCACACCGCCGTTGTCATGAATTCGGAGATTTTCATAACAAGTCTACCTCTCGTTGAACAGACATGGCTATTTTCAATTCGGAACGCAGAACCATCGAATCACTGATCATTCGTTCTGCCTCTTCCAATATAATATTCATCAATAATTTTTCATCGATCATCTGTAATAATGAATTGCGAAGAAGGACTGCTTCGATCTTCGGATGATCCATTTTTATCAGGGTGAATTGCTCGGGCGACAGAGCTTCTGCCATTCGCCTCACCGCTTCTGGTCCTATGGGTGCTTTCCTTCCAATGATAAGCATATCCTGCATCGGAGGAACTTCAAATTCAGATATTCTCAACGTTAAGGTTGCTTTTCTAGACGAAACATTGTTCTCACCAATCATATGTATACCTCCATTCCATCCGGGCATCTTTCCTACTCACCTAATAAGCCCCCAGGCTTTCCGAACAAATACCCTTGCCCAATCGCGACTCCGATCAAAGTCGCGCAAACGAAGTCCTCTTCTTCTTCCACTCCCTCTAGAATCAGCTGTGAGTCATCCCGACAAAACTCTACGAATAACTTAACAACCTTTTGTTTCTCTAGAGAATCTGAGAGATTTTGTGAAAAGAAACGATCAATCTTAATGAAATCTGGTGCAATCTCGAGTATTTTCCGGAAAGTTGTTGTTCCTTCCCCTACATCATCCAACGCAATCAAAAACCCGATTTTACGTAATACAGCAATTCTTTGTAAAAAAATTGGTTCGTTCCATATTTTCCCTTCCATAATAGACTCGTTGATTTCCAGCACAATCTGGTTCAGGTATGGTTCAAAATCACGTGTGACCTCCAGAATGAAATCTGGAAATGAGTCTTCCACAATTGTCGAAGGGAAAATATTGACAAACAACAGCTCATCCTCGCATCGATCTGGTGAATGAAAGAAAGACAAGAGAGCGTAATACAAGGAACGAGTATCCAACTCTAGCAAATTGTTTTTCTCTTTGGCTGTTTGGAACATCGCTTCTGGATGGACTGCCTTCTTGCTTCGAAGCAGTGCTTCATATCCTAATCGATTTTTACCAGGAAGGTTGCATATCGGCTGAAATGCATGGTAGTATTCCTCTTTTTCAAATAACTTCGCAATGCTTTCCATCAGTTTTCCTTTCCCTTTCCCATTTCTAGCAAAAGATGAACATTAGAAAACTAGACTGCGCCAAGCCTTTCTGGCGGAGCCTTAGTTTCACTTTTCCTTTCACCCTTTATCGCTCAGCGAAATTAAACGATCTGAAAGTACAAAGAAAAAGCTTCTCCCATTAGAGAGGAGCGCCATCGAAAAACCTGCTCTTTTGGAAGTGCCGGGAAGTAGTCAATATACGAAAAACAAATAGTCGCGACATGGTAACATTCGTCCGAAACGCCCTTGTTGTCTGCTTACCATTTCAGTTGATAGGAAATATTGAGTATGCGGGTCGTGTTTTCGTTCGACATTTTATGTCTTTATCCCTATTTATTCGCCAATATATTGCAAATTCCTTTCCAAATCATTCTAATTGCCTATAAAAAAATGAGGACTTTTCCATTTTGTCACTAATTTGTAAATATAATTGGTTGCTATTTGGTTTCGTTGGAAGGTAAACACCCAATTTGAGCAGGTACATATACTGTTCGGGATAGTATCTTAGTAAGAAAGGATGAAACCAGTGGCAGATTCGACTACTCAT
Source organism: Brevibacillus sp. (assembly GCA_029240815.1). The sequence goes on along the minus strand of JARDZO010000317.1, from coordinate 1,214 downwards.
TCGATCCGTGTCATGTCCGGACATTCGTTTGCCCTTACATTTAATGCTAATCCGACGACTGGCTATCAATGGTTTTTATCCAACCCTTTAGACAGCCGATATCTATCCTTGGTCTCCAATGAGTTCGTCCCACCTGCCTCCCCTTCTCGTGTCGGACAAAGTGGCCATCAAGTCTTGACCTTTCACGCATTGAGACCAGGAATTACCTCTATTGCTATGAAATATTGCCGTCCATGGGATGAGGGAGATTGTGCGACTTTTGCTTTCACGATTGTCCAGATTACGTAAAGGTAAAAGGCAGGACTCAGCTGACTGCAAGCAGACTACAAAGATATTCCCCTGTCCAAAGCCCGGTATCGTATGGCTTCTGCTACATGTGTAGACTCAACTCGAACGGAGCCAGCTAAATCTGCAATCGTACGTGCGACTTTTACAATCCGGTCATAGGCCCTTGCACTCAATCCAAGTGTCTCAAAGGCAAGCTGCAGCAGATCCTGACTCTCTTTGTCAAGGGAAGCAAACCGTCGAAGCTCGTTTCCGTTCATCGCACGGTTAAAAGGAGATCCTTGGCGATGGCCATACCTCTCGCCCTGAATTTTTCTGGCTTGTTCCACCCTGCTTCGAATGTCTGCGGACGATTCTTCTATCGTTCGTTTATTCAATAGTTGGACAGGCACTCTCGGTACTTCCAGATGTAGATCGATGCGATCTAGTAAGGGTCCGGACAGCTTGGAGCGGTATTTCTGGATTTGTTGGTGCGTGCAGGTACAGGCTTGTTGGTCTCTGGAGCCAAAGAAGCCACACGGGCAAGGATTGCACGATCCAATGAGTAAGAATCGAGCTGGGAATGTAAACACTTGTTTGGCTCTGCCAATGGTCACGACTCCCCCTTCTAGCGGCTGTCGAAGAACTTCCAGCACATGTCGCGAGAACTCTGGCATCTCATCTAGGAACAGGATCCCTCCGTGAGACAGACTGCACTCCCCAGGGCGTGGGATTTGTGCTCCTCCTCCAATCAAGGCAGTCGAGGTAATCGTATGATGCGGGGAGCGAAAAGGTCTTTCGCGGATCAGCCCGCTGGTTCGCGTCAATTGTCCAGCGATGCTGTATATTTTCGTAACTTCGTAGGATTCATCCATAGACATTTGCGGCATGATGCCAGGCAAGCAAGTGGCTAGGAGAGTTTTTCCTGAGCCTGGAGGACCAACCAGTAA
>JARDZO010000316.1 GCA_029240815.1 Brevibacillus sp. | reverse complement strand
ATCTATGCAAGGCAGGGCCCGGTACTGGTATGCCTGATCTCTCACAAGGAGATATCATGGAATCGTTCCGGGAGTTGCGGCAAAGCCTGAATATGACGGCTTATGCCGCATACATAGCTGAGCTATTGGACCGATTGACGCATGAGCGGGAGCCAAACCCGTATTTGTTTCAGTTGCTTCTCCATACGTTTCGGTATTTGGATGAAGGACGGGATGCGGAGATTCTTTGCCGTATCTTTGAAACGAAGATGCTCATGGTTGCAGGAATTTCGCCTCAATTATCCGCGTGCGCAAACTGTGGTGCAGAGAGGGAGCCTTACGCGATCAGCGTATCGCAAGGCGGACTTTTGTGCCCTGTTTGCCTGCCTAGCGATCCCTATGCGATTGCGGTGACTCCATCCACCTGGAAGCTGCTCAGGCTGTTCCAGGTATTTGATTTGGAGCGACTAGGAGAGATTGAAGTGAAGCCGGCGACGCGCAATCAACTCAAACATGTGCTGCGTAGCTTCATGGATGAGCATCTGGACCTTCGGCTGAAAAGTCGCTCGTTTCTGGAACAATTAGAACGAATGCCAATGCCGGAGAGCGAGTAATTGACATCCGTTTTTCTTTTCGTTATGATAAGAACCAAACTTGATACTGAATGTTGCCATGAAGGAAAAGAGTAGTCGGCCACTGGCTGTCATAGCGAACCGGGGAGAGTGGGAGCCTGGTCACCAAGCAGATGAAGGGCGTTCTGGAGCAATTTATGATCCAAGGTGGGCGAAGCTTCTATTCGCCAAGTAGGGTGGAACCGCGAGAATCCTCTCGTCCCTATACTGTCTCATGTAGACGGTGTAGGCGGCGAGAGGTTTTATTTTTTTAAGGAGGAAACAAGCATGAAAATGACTTTTCAAGACATCATTTTGACGCTGCAAAACTTTTGGGCAAAACAAAATTGCCTGATTGTGCAGCCATATGACGTGGAAAAAGGGGCAGGTACACTAAACCCGATGACTTTTCTTCGCTCCATCGGCCCTGAGCCATGGAACGTCGCTTACGTAGAGCCTTCCCGTCGCCCAGCGGACGGTCGTTACGGAGAAAACCCGAACCGTCTGTATCAGCATCACCAGTTCCAAGTGATCATGAAGCCATCGCCGGACAACATTCAGGAGCTGTACCTGGAAAGCTTGCGCCAACTGGGCATCGAACCACTTGAGCACGACATTCGTTTTGTAGAAGACAACTGGGAGCATCCAGGTCTCGGTGCATGGGGTCTCGGCTGGGAAGTATGGCTCGACGGTATGGAGATTACCCAGTTCACGTACTTCCAGCAAGTTGGCGGTCTGGAGTGTAAACCAGTCGCAGTGGAGCTGACTTACGGTCTGGAGCGTCTCGCTTCCTACATTCAAGAAAAGGAAAACGTGTTCGACTTGGAGTGGGTAAACGGCTACACCTATGGTGACGTATTCCTCCAGCCTGAGTACGAGCATTCCAAATATACGTTTGAGCTGTCTGATGTGGACATGCTGTTCAACCTGTACAACACCTACGAAGCAGAAGCGAAGCGCCTGATGAAGGAACGCCTCGTCTACCCTGCATACGATTACGTACTGAAATGCTCGCACACCTTCAACCTGCTGGATGCGCGCGGCGTGATCAGCGTGACAGAACGTGCCGGTTATATCGCACGCGTACGCAATCTGTCTCGTGAAGTCGCACAAACCTACTACGCGGAACGCGAACGACTGGGCTTCCCGCTCTTGCAAAAAGGAAACGCAGCTTCAGATGCTGGTGCGGTTGTCGAGAAAGGAGAGGGTTCGAATGAGTAAGCGCGATCTGCTTTTGGAAGTTGGTCTCGAAGAAATGCCTGCTCGCTTTGTCGCATCGGCAGCAGCGCAGTTGAAAGAAAAAGTGGAAAAGTGGCTGGCAGCAGAGCGTATTCCGTTCGAGCAAATCACCTCCATGGAATCACCGCGACGTTTTGCTGTATTGATCAATGGACTTGCCGAAAAGCAACCAGACCGCAATGACGAGGCAAAAGGCCCTGCACGCAAGATTGCTCAGGACGAAACAGGAAATTGGTCGAAGGCAGCGCTCGGATTTGCCCGCAGCAATGGCGTGGAACCAGAGCAATTGTATTTTAAAGATGTCAACGGCGTGGAATACGTGCATGCACGCAAATCAGAAGCAGGAAAAGCTACCAAGGATCTGCTTCCACAGCTCGCTGAGACAATCGCGGGAATGAACTTCCCGAAAAACATGCGTTGGGGCGCAAACGATCTGAAATACGTTCGTCCGATTCGCTGGATGGTCGCGCTCTTTGGTGAAGAACTGATCGACCTCGAAATCGCGGGTGTAAAAAGTGGACGAATCACCCGCGGGCACCGTTTCCTCGGTACAGAAGTGGAAATCAATCACCCAGCCGAATATGCAAGCAAGCTGGCCGAGCAGCATGTGATGGTTAATCCGGATGAACGTCGTGCCACCATCGTGGAACAAATTCGCCGGATGGAACAGGAAAATGGCTGGAAAATTCCAATGGACGAAGGGCTGTTAGACGAGGTCGTGCATCTGGTGGAATATCCAACCGCACTGTACGGTACGTTTGAAGAAGAATTCCTGACCATTCCGCGTGAGGTGCTGGTGACATCCATGCGTGAGCATCAGCGTTACTTCCCGGTAGAAAACGAGCAAGGTCAACTGCTCAATCATTTTGTAACCGTACGTAATGGCGATGCACGCGCGCTGGAAAACGTTGCAAAAGGAAATGAAAAAGTACTGCGTGCCCGTCTCTCTGACGCTCGCTTCTTCTATGTGGAAGACCAAAAGCTGTCGATCGACAGCTGCCTCAAGCGTCTGGAGACCATCGTTTTCCATGAAGAATTGGGAACGATCGGGGACAAGGTGCGCCGGGTACGCAAGACGGCTGCCCAGATTGCTGAAAAGCTAGGGGTGAGTCAGGAAGAAGCAAAACAAGCTGACCGGATCACAGAGATTGCCAAATTCGATCTGGTGACGAATATGGTCGGAGAATTCCCAGAACTGCAAGGGATCATGGGGGAAGACTACGCTCGCAAGGCAGGAGAGAACGACATCGTTGCGAGCGGGGTATTCGAACACTACCTGCCGCGCTTTGCCGGTGACCAGACACCTAAGTCAGCACAGGGAGCGATCGCGAGTCTGGCAGATAAGCTGGATACGATTGTGGGAATCTTCTCCATCGGTATCGTTCCGACTGGTTCTCAGGACCCATATGGCCTGCGTCGTATGGCTGCCGGTATCGTTACGATTTTGCTGGAGCGCAACTGGCAGCTTTCTCTCGAACAGCTATGGGATGCAACGCTCGAGACGTACACGGCACAAGGTGTAAACAAGCGGACAGTCGAAGAAGTGAAAAAAGATCTGGTTGATTTCTTCGCCCTACGCCTGAAAAACGTCCTGCAGGAAAATGGCGTACGCTACGATGTGGTAGATGCCGTATTGACAGCTGAAATGTCTTACGTGCCGGAAATAATGGCAAAAGCAAAAGCTTTGATGACTGCGGTTGGCGACGAAGACTTCAAACTGATCGTGGAACAATTCACCCGGGTAAACAACCTGGCACAAAAAGCAGAAGCCGACCGTGTAGACGAGGCGCTATTCGTCGAAGAAGTAGAACGCTCGCTGTATCAGGCATACTTGTCCGTACAACAGGAAGTTGAAGGCATGGATGACCAGGAGAAAGCTCTGGCAACTCTAGCTACCCTGCGTGAGCCGATCAAATCTTTCTTCGATCAAGTGATGGTCATGGCTGAAGATCAGGCTGTAAGGGCAAACAGACTCGGTCTGTTGCTCCGTCTCTCTCGTCTCATCTTTGCTTACGCTGATTTTTCCAAGCTCGTTTTTGCATAATAATAATCGGTTGCCTCCGTCCATATCCTGGCGGGGGCACCTTTTTTCCGTGCGAAAGAAGGAATATCCGGTCGAATAGAGTAATACTAGGAAGAGGTAACAGACAGAACCGGGGTGATTGGTCATCGAGCTTACCAAACGACAAGAGCAAATCTTACAGATAGTGAAGGATGAAGGGCCGATTACAGGAGAGCATATCGCGGATCGTTTGAATTTGACCCGCGCGACATTGCGCCCCGATCTTTCCATCCTCACGATGTCAGGTTATTTAGAAGCCAGACCTCGGGTCGGGTATTTTTATGCTGGCAGACCCGCCAGTTCGGTTATAAGTGAACGGCTTCACAAGCTTCTCGTCAATGACTACAAGGCGGTTCCCATCGTTGTATCTGAATCAGCCTCTGCTTACGACGCGATAGTGACCCTGTTTTTGGAGGATGTAGGGACATTGTTCGTCGTGAATCAGAAAGGCTACTTGGCTGGAGTCATTTCACGAAAAGACCTGCTGCGCGCCTCGCTCGGCAACAAGACGCTGGAGGATGTTCCTGTCAGCATCATCATGTCACGAATGCCCAATATCATTACGTGCGCTCCTGAGGAATCGCTGTATGCGGCAGCCAAAAAGCTGATTGACTTCCAGATCGACTCCTTGCCGGTGGTTCGTCCCAGCGAGGATGATCCCAAGTACATGGAGCTGACTGGAAGAGTAACGAAGACAACGATCGCCAAAGCGTTTGTAGAATTGGGCAGCGAACCGAAAGTGTAGGAGGAGAAGCGATGCAAGGAAATCAACAAGGACAGCTCATCTACGTGGTCTCGGACTCCATCGGCGAAACAGCCGAGCTTGTTGTTCGCGCTGGAGCTAGTCAGTTTGACCGGTTTTTGATTGACGTTCAGAAGTACCCCTACATAGAAGACAAAGAATCCATTGACGAGATCATTGCTTCAGCAAAAGAATCCAAGGCAATGATCGTTTTTACGCTGGTCATTCCGGAATTGAATTCATACATCACGCAGCAGGCTGCCTTACATGGCATTCCGGCCATCGATGTTATGGGACCGCTCATGCAAACGCTGCAAAACATGCTGCAAGAGCCTCCAACCGGCAAGCCGGGCTTGGTTCGTCGTTTGGATGAAGAGTATTTCCGTAAAGTGGACGCAATAGAATTTGCCGTCAAGTACGATGACGGGCGCGACCCGCGTGGACTGCTTCGTGCGGACGTGGTATTGATCGGGGTATCTCGCACTTCGAAGACTCCTTTGTCCATGTATTTGGCAAACAAGCGCCTCAAAGTAGCCAATGTGCCGCTGGTTCCTGAAGTGGAGCCGCCCGAGGAATTGTTTCAATTGCCTCCAGAGCGCTGTATTGGCTTGACGATCACTCCTGAGCAGCTGAATGGCATTCGTACAGAACGCTTAAAAGCGCTGGGTTTGACAGCGCAGGCTAACTACGCAAATCTGGATCGGATTGCGGAAGAGCTGGCGTATTCCAACAAGATTATCGAACGATTGGGCTGCCCGGTTATTGATGTTTCGAGAAAGGCAGTGGAAGAAACCGCCAACATTATCCTGGAAATGATTCGCAAAAATAACCTGCGAAATGAAAAGAAATAGGTCAAAAGAAGGAATTTGGCGTTTTTTGTAGAAAACGAGTAGGGCAGGAATCACGATCTGGGTAGCGATGAGCGTTTATTGCTAACGGAAATGTGGAAAAGTAGAAAAGAGAAAAAGAAGAAAAGAAGTGCGATCCCAAGAAGGAAATTGACGAATTTTGACGAACTAAATAATCTCGTCGTTCGATTCTCCTGAAAAGGTGGATAGAGATGGCTGGTCCCACTTCTGATGAGTTTGTAAACCAAGTGCGTGCCGCTGTCGACATCGTAGACGTTGTAGGAGAGTATGTACAACTGAGAAAAAGCGGTCGTG
>JARDZO010000069.1 GCA_029240815.1 Brevibacillus sp. | reverse complement strand
CAGGATCGAGCACATCGCGCAGCCAATCCCCAAACAAATTGACACCTAAAGCGGTAATCACGATCGCGATTCCGGGAAACGTAATCAACCACCAGGCACTGAAAATGTAGTCTTTTCCTTCACTGAGCATGTTTCCCCACGCTGGCTGAGGAGGTTGAACACCAAAGCCAAGAAAGCTGATCGAAGCTTCTGCGATGATATACGTCGCAATCTGTAAGGACGACAGCACGATAATGGGCGTAAATAAATTCGGTACGATATGCTTGAGAATGATCTCCCACCTGGGTACCCCTGTAGCCACGCAGGAGAGGATGAATTCTTTTTCCCGCAATGCCAGCACCTCGCTGCGCACGACCCGCGCATAGACGACCCAGCCTGCCACAGCCAATGAGATGATGATATTCTTCAGCCCCGTCCCGATGACCGCATTGATGACGAGAACGAGCAGGATAAAGGGAAAGCTGAGCACGACGTCTACGATTCGCATGATGATGATATCGACCCACCCGCGAAAATAGCCCGCGATCACTCCTAATGCTGTACCAACCATTCCTGCAACTACGACGGCACAACATCCAATAATCAACGAGACGCTCGTACCGTGAATCAGTCTGGAAAAGATGTCCCGCCCCAACTGATCGGTTCCGAGCAAATGTCCCTCCGTCATCGGGGGAAGAAGCTTTTTGCTGAACTCCGCTAGATTGGGGTCATAGGGCGCTACCCACGAGCCGAATACCCCGAGAAACAGGACGACCAAAATAATGAGAAATCCTGCCAGCCCTGATGGACTTTTCTTCAGCTGCCGATAGTAGAAGCCCCACTTCATATGACTTTTTTTGGCGTTTCGGCGAGGGCTCGGATTGACCCCGGTTTCCGTTATCGTTGTTTGATTCATGCGGCGGCCCTCCTACTTGAATCGAATTTGTGGATTGACGTAGGCATAGAGCACATCCACCACAAAGTTAATCACGGAATAGATGAAGGCAATCAAAAACACTCCTGCCATGACTACGGGAAAATCACGATTGAGCAAAGACTGCATCAAGAGTCGTCCTAGTCCCGGCCAGGCAAAGACAACCTCCACAATGACCGCACCGCCGAGCAGGACCCCCAAATCGAGAGCGACGAGGGTAATGATCGGGATGAGCGTATTCTTCAAGGCATACACCGAAAGAATTTTGTACATCGGTATCCCAGATGCCTTGGCTGTGCGGATATAGTCTTTTCGCAGAACGTCCAGCATCGTCGAACGTGTGAAACGGGCAAACCTCGCGACGCTGTAGGCCGCTAATGTCAGGGCAGGCAAGATGAGATGAACGAAAGACCCGCCTCCCCCTGTAGGCAGCCATTTGAACTGGACCGCAAACACATAGATCAGTATCAGTCCGAGCCAAAAGCTGGGTAAGGCTTGACCTAATACCGTGAATGCCACTCCTGTCTGGTCAAAGAGGGTGTTGCGCTTGTAAGCCGAATTGATGCCGATGGGAATCGCAATCAGCAAGGAAAGTCCCAAGGCGGTAAATGCCAGCTGAAAAGTCGCTGGAATCCGGCTGAGTACCGTCTGCAGCGCATCCTCCCTCGTGCGCAAGGAGTCTCCGAAATCACCTTGAACGGCATTCGTGATAAATTCGGCATATTGCACGAACAACGGCCGATCAAAACCAAGTGCTTTGCGAAATTCCTCCAATTGTTCACGGGGTGCATCTGGCGGCAAAAAGAGAGCAGTCGGATCTCCAGACAGCCGGATAATGAAAAAGACAGTTGTCAGAGCCAAGAAGAGTACGACCAGCACTTGCACTGTCCGTTTGATGAGATAGTCCAGCATACAATCCTCCAATCCTCCTGGCTACGTCGTCTTTTCGTATGCCTACTTCGCCCACTTCATTTCAAACACAGAGAACTTTTCATCCGCACGCGGGGTAAACTCCAGATTCTTGTCTACAGCGTACAAGTCGCCCTGCTGCCAGAGTGGTACCCAAGCTGCTTCTTCCACCAATCGATTCTGCAGCTCGTCGAATCCTTTTTTGCGTTCTGCAGGATCAAACACCGGTAACGCTTTTTGAATCATCGCTTCCACTTCTTTATCGTAGAAACCGCTGTATGGCGCTTTTTCCGTAAAAAGATTCTCAATCGTGCCTTGCGCATCAAAAGCAGGGCCCCATCCGAGGATAAACATGTCCTTCATTTCATGCTGGCGGATCTTGGCGAGGTGATTGCCCCATTCATTTGCTTGCACGGTGACCGTGATCCCGATCTTTTGCAGCTGTGAAGCAATCGCTTGGGCGACATGCGTATCCATGGGATATCGACCGTTTGGCGTATCCAGCTGCAGCTTCAAGCTTTTCGGATCAATGTTTGCTTCTTTTAGCAAAGCAATCGCCTTGTCTGGATCGTAGCCGTAATCTTTTGTCTCCGTGTAATCGACATTCACCTTGGACAGCGGACCTGTCATTTTGGTTCCGTTCCCGTTTAATACCGACTTCAGCAGTTCATCCACATCAATGGCGTAGTTGATCGCCTGGCGCACTCGCTTGTCTTTTAGCGGACCATCGTAAAACGTATTCAGCGCCACGTAATTGATCCTCGACGAGCCGACCATCTCGATCTTGCCATTGTCACTGCTTTTCACGCGTTCCACCGAATCTACAGGAACGTTTTTAAACAAGTGGATTTCTCCACTCAAGAAGGCAGACAGACGTGCGCTGAATTCCGGAATGATTTTAAACGTCAGCTTTTTGATGGCGGGGGCTCCCTGCCAGTACTCTTCATTGGCCGCCAGCTGCAGCGACTCATCCCTGGTCCACTTTTCAAATTTGTAAGCACCCGTCCCTACTGGATTAGTCGCCGCTTTTTCCAGTCCCACCTCTTGGGTATGCTTGGGTGCCATGATCAGCAAGTCGTCAGCGATTCGGAGCAGCAGCGTCGGGAACGGCTGAACAGTGATGATCTGCACCGTATTTTCATCGATGATCTTCACTTCTTTGATGTCCTTCCACCTCGAACGATAGAACGAGTTGTTCTTTTCATCCAAAATGTAATCGATGTTGTATTTCACGGCCTCTGCATTGAAAGGCTCTCCATTGGTGAATTTGACTCCCTGACGCAGCTTGAACTCCCAGGTGAGCGGATCGAGATTCTTCCATTCGGTTGCCAATACAGGAATGAGCGCACCATTTTTGTCTCGATCAATGAGAGGGTCGTAGATATTGCGAATTTGGATATCTGTCACGTAATTCACATCGGTATTCGCCAGCATGGTTGCGGCATCTGCCTCAAAGCCAATGACCAAATCTTGCTTGGGCGGGGCTGAGGGGGTTTCGTTCGTGCCGCTCGGTTGGTTCTGAGTCGGCGGGTTACTCGGAGCCGTACCCGCTGTTTCAGGTGTGCATGCTGCTAGCAATACGGCTACCAGCAAAAACAGGTACAGGAGTGCATGATTCTTCCGTAACATTTCAATCCCCCTCTTATCAGTTGTAACTAAATTTTCTGAATACATTAAATTTTATCAAAGAGAGTTTTTCTTTCTACGTATGTTTCTATGAATTTCGTTTGCAAAACTTGTATGATTACACGAAAAACAAGAGAGTATCCTCCCTGTTCTCTTATAATAGAAGATGGGTGTAACTACCATGTAAACATGCTTCACACATCCTTTTCCCGTAAAGGTGGCCCCATGAAAAGTGAGCTGAGTCACGGACAATTGCAGATGTTGATTCAAGTGTCCAACGCCATTAATTCCACACTCGATCTGGACGTTGTATTCAATACCATCATGAAAGAGACGCTCTCTGTCATCGAAGCGGCTGACGAAGGGTATTTATTCCTGTATGACCCTCTGGATGATTATCTAGTCGCGAAAAGCATTTTCTTGCGTAACAATGACGTGCTCTCTGTCGTTCGTCTCAAGCCCGGTGAGTCCATGACAGGCATTACCTTTCTTCAGAAAAAATGCACACATTTTCCCGATCGCGATAGTGTGTACCGAGCCACTCGGACGATGTCGACCCCCAATCAGGAGAGATTGCGTGCAGCTGACCCTATCTTTCCGTACTCAGCTGCTGGCGCTCCCATCATGTCCAATGGGGAGTGCATCGGAGTCATCACGCTGGACTGCTTTCGTCCCGACGCTTCCTTCAAACCGGAGGATATTCAGCTGCTGGAAGCCATTTCCCATCAAGCTGCCATCGCCTTGGAAAAAGCCAATCTATATCGGGATAAAGAAAACTCCGTCCAGCTGCTAGAAGCGATGAATACGCAAATGAAGCAGCAAAATCGGCTGCTCAATCGCTCCCTGGAAATTCATCAAAGCTTGGCAGAGTTAGTGCTGCATGGAGAGGGCGTCCCTGCGATCCTGCGCTATGTCCACCAGCTCATGGACAAGCCGATCATCCTCATGGATCAAATGGGCGAAATCCTGTCTTCCTCCCCTGTACGGTCATCCATTCAGAACGGAGGCAAGCTGGAGGACATTCAGCAGGTGATCCAGTCCACGCTGACCCATGTGGCGGCGTACCCGATGTTTGGCACTAGAAAGACACCCCATGGCTTCATGATGTTCCCGATTGGAGCGAGACCACACTTTTTGGGCTATCTGGCCTTGCTCACGGACGAGCCACTGGACGAAGTGGACATGGCCGCACTCGAGCACGTATGCACTGTCATTTCCTTTGAAATGGTCAAAGAACAAGCCGTCTTCGAAACCGAGCAAAACCTGAAAGGCCAGTTCATCGAACAGCTTTTTACGGGTCATATCAGCACCAGACTGATCGAACAAGCCCAACATTTGCAGATGGATCCGAATCGCTCCTATCAAGTGTTGACGATCAATTTTGAGAACGACCTTCGCGATTCTCCCGACTTTTACAACCGATTACTCGCCGCTCGCAGGAACCTCATCCAGATCGCTACGGATTGCTTTTTACACGCCTACCCGCTCGGCATGATTGTCGCCAAGCAGGATCATTTGGTCATATTGCTTTCTTTTGCGAGCAACCTAGCCTGGAAAGACATCCAGCGTTCCCTCAAAGAGCAATGCCAAAAATTCACCGCAAGCATCCAAGGGAAGAAGTGGGGGCTAAAGGCATCGATCGGAATCGGGGGCGTCAAAAGTGGTTTAAAGGATGTCTACAAATCTTCGGAGGAAGCAATGAGATGCCTCACCTTCTTGAAAAACTACAAAATGGAGCTATCCTACTTGAGCTATGCAGAACTAGGAGGCAAACGTTTGCTTCTGCAAAACGCGACCGAAGATTTGTTGGATTACGTATTCGAAATACTTGGCCCTCTTTTACGGTATGAAAAATCAAGAAAAAGAGAGTTCTTGCAAACCCTCACGACTTATCTCGATCATAGTCTCAAGATGAAAGAAACAGCAGGGGCTTTAAATATTCACCTGAATAGCCTGATCTATCGGATTAAACGAATCGAAGAGATACTAGAGATCTCACTCACGAACCAGAAACAGTTTCTCGACGTCAGCCTAGCGATCCAGATCTATCAGTTGATGGAGAGCGAGATAGAAGCACGACTGCTCGAGCACGCCAAATAAAGCTGACACCTGTCATGCGCAGGATGTCAGCTTACGAGGCGGTTTATACGATCGGCTCAGCCAATATTGCCTTTGCCAGCATCTCGATCTGTTCACTGATTGCCGTATCGGTAGTAAGCGGTGGGATCACTTTTCGCACCCACTCCAACTGCTTGCGTGTGCGTGGAGCCAAATCTGCTTCCGCCTGCTCCAAGTAAATAGCTTGCGAGGCGCAGATCATCTCGATGGCAATCACGCGTGCAGCGTTGCCGATGATTTCTCTCGCTTGACGCGCTGCGATCGTACCCATACTGACATGGTCTTCCTGATTCGCAGACGAAGGAATCGAGTCTACGCTAGCGGGATGCGCCAGCACTTTGTTTTCCGAAACGAGTGCGGCTGCCGCGTATTGGGCGACCATCAATCCGCATTCGAGGCCAGGGTTGGTCGCTAAAAAGGGAGACAGACCGCTCAGCTGAGGATTAACCAGTCGCTCAATGCGCCGCTCTGAAATATTCGCCCACTCCGCCGAAGCGATTTTGAGCAGATCCATGGCCAGTGCGATAGGCTGACCATGAAATTGCCCTCCCGATAAGACACGCCCGTCTTCTAGGACAATCGGATTGTCTGTGGTGGCATTCATCTCGATGCGAATCTTGTCTTCCGCATATCCCCACGCTTGCCAGGATGCACCATGCACCTGGGGAATGCAGCGAATGGAATACGCGTCCTGCACCCGCAGCTCACCCTGCTGTGTGATTCTGCGGCTGCCTGCCAACCATGTACGAATGCGGCCTGCCACCTGCTCCAGCTCTGGATGAGGACGCGTCGCCAACAGATCTGCATCGAATGCGTCGATGATGCCGCGCAGGGCTTCCATGGTCAGGCACGCAGCCATATCCGCAGCGCGACCGAGATTTTCCGCTTCTGTGATCGCGACGACTCCTACTCCCGTCATACACTGTGTCCCATTGATAAGTGCGAGACCTTCTTTCGCTCCCAGCTGGACCGCTTGCAGACCCGCTCGTGCCAGCGCTTCGGCCCCTCGCATTTTCTCCCCCTGATACTCAGCGTAACCTTCTCCGACCAGGATGAGTGCCATATGTGCCAAGGGAGCCAAATCGCCGCTCGCTCCGAGCGATCCTTTGGATGGAACAATGGGATGGATCCCGTGATTCATGCAGTCGATCAGCAGCTGCAACGTTTCAACGCGGACGCCGGAATATCCCTTCGCCAGCGCATTTGCACGAAGAACAAGCATCGCTCGGACGACCTCAGTGGGCAAGGGTTCCCCTACTCCGACCGCATCGGCACGCAGTAAATTCAATTGCAGCTGACCGACATCTTCCGCATTGATGGAAACATCGCTAAGTTTGCCAAATCCAGTATTTACCCCGTAGATGATCTTCCCTTGGGCGACCTGTTCTTCAATCCGATTGCGGCTTTCGGCTACCCGAAACCATGCTTCCTCAGAAACAATGCACGTCGCCTTACGTTCGATGACGAGTCGCAGCTGCTCCCGATCCAATCGATATCCGTCCAGCTCCACCCTTTCACCCTGCTGAATCATTTCCATAGGTTCATCATGTCCTTTCGTAGCAAAGCTGCAGACTACTCGATCTTGCCTACATAGACGGACTTGTCTTTGTCGTACGTAAAAACAAATACATCGGCGCTCAGGTTATCGCCTTTCTCGTCGAACGTCACTTTTGTGAACTGCCCGGAAAAATCTTTTGTTTTGTGCACGGCTCCCAACACTTGTTCACGCGTAGGCCTCTTCCCGCCATTCTCTTCGATCGCTGCCTTCAAGCCATCCAATAGAAGATTCATAGAATCATATCCATAGACGGAAAGTGTCTCTAGCGGCTTGTTCGTCGACGTTTTGTACTCTTCTGCCCACTTCTTCCCTTCCTCGGTCTGAGTCACGTCCCCAGAAATGGAGGTAAAGACGACATCTTGTGCGGCGGGTCCCGCAATTTTCACCATATCCGAAGAATCGAGTCCATCCCCGCCCATGAAAATGCCCGTGAAATTTTTTTGACGAGCCTGCTTGACGAGAATTCCCCCTTCCGGATAATGACCGCCAAAGTAAATCATGTCAGGGGCTTTTGCCATCACCTGATTGACGACAGCGTTGTAGTCCTTTTCCCCCACCGTAATCCCTTCATAGCCGACGACCTCTACCCCATCTTTTTCAAACTGTGCCTTTACTTCTCCTGTCAGGCCCTGTCCGTACGCTGTTTTGTCATGGATAATAAAGACTCGCTTTACACCCAATGCTTTCTTTGCATAGACCGCCGCTTTTGGTCCTTGCGCATCGTCTCGCGCCACGATCCTGTGCACAGTCTGTTTGCCTTCTTCCGTCAGCTTCACGGCTGTGTTCGCCGGAGAGACCATCACCAGCTTGCCTTCTTCATATTTGACGGAGGCAGCGATCGCGACTCCCGAATTCAGGTGACCGATTACACCCAGCACATCAGGGTTGGAAATCAGCATTTCCGCGTTGGACACGCCAATCTTTGGATCTGCCTGGTCGTCTTGCGGAAACAGCTCCAAGTCGAAGCCCAGCTTTTTGAATTCGTCCTTTTGCTGAATGAGGGCATATTCTGCTCCACTTTTGATCGCATCACCGAGTGAAGAAGAGGCACCGGACAACGGGCTTTGCGTGGCAATCAATATCTTGTTCCCCGCTCCCGCTGTTGTTCCTTCTGCTGAAGTACGGGTATCCCCTTGCGTAGTCGGCGATCCGCATCCCCCGATAGCCGCTGCGACCACGAATACAGATGACCACAATCCAAGCTTCGCACGCATTTTCATTCGGGTTCACCTCCCTCTCGTATCCATCAAGTTGACAACCACTTGTCCGCGTTTCACCACCTGATCGACCACATTTCCACCGAGACGATAGATGGCATGCTCATACGAAGGTACATCCCAGATCTGCAAGTCAGCTAGCTTCCCGCATTCGATCGAACCACGATCACGATCCAGTCGCAATGCCTTGGCACCACCGATCGTCGCGGCCATCAGCGCTTCTGCCGGTGTCATTTGATACAAGCGACACGCGAGTACCATCACAAACTGCATGGACTCTGTCCAGCAGCCAGGGCAAAGGTTAGTAGCAAGCGCGACAGTCATGCCTGAATCGATCAAAGCCCGGGCGTTGAACGGTCGAGGGTGCTTGACGGCAAAATCTAGGGCGGGCATTAAGACTCCTGTCACCCCTGCATGCGCCAGCTTTTGCATGACCCGTTCAGGCGTATAGTTCAAATGATCCGCGGAAGCCATGCCCATGTCCGCAGCTAGATCCGAACCTCCGATGTAGGAGTAAGCGTCCGTATGGATTTTCGCAGTCAGTCCTGCAGCCAATCCCGCCTCCAGAATACGGGCTGACTCCTCCACTGTAAAATGACCGTCATCACACCAAACGTCACACGCTTGCGCCAGTCCCAATTCCCTTACCCACGGAATCATCTCTTCGATCAACACACTGATGTACAACTCTTTTGAAAGATTTCTGGGCCAGCCGTGCGCCCCCAAAAACGTACTGACGATGTCTACGGGTAATTCCTTTGCCAAACGCGCACTGACATGCAGCATCTTGATTTCGTCTTTTGTGGTGAGGCCGTACCCGCTCTTGATTTCTACGGTAGTCGTCCCGGATCGCAGCATCCGCAGTAACCGTTCTCTGGCAGATTGGCACAACTCTTCCTCGCTGGCATTTCTGGTCATCTCGACTGAAGCATGTATCCCCGTCTCAATTCCCATCTTCTTTAATCGTTCCGGACTATCCGTTGTCATGCGAGCCGCGTACTCCTTTACACGGGAACCACCAAACACAGTATGTGTATGGCAATCGACAAAGCCTGGGACAACCACTTTGCCAGATGCATCGATGGTGAGGGACTGCTGAATGTCAGCCGCCGCCTCTACTTCTGCACGACTACCTACCGCGATGATGTGCTCTCCTGACACTGCGATCCATCCGCCGACTGACATTCCTAGTCCGTCTGGTCCTTTTCCGTTGCACGTGACGACTTGACTGGCATTTGCTATGACCAGATCTGCTTTAGGTTTTTCCTGCACCTCTCCACCCCCTTATGTCGATGCCGGGAGGGAAAGGATTTACCCTTCCTCCCCGGCTTGATGCTGGACTCAAAACAAAGGTTGTATTATTCCGTCTTTTTCGGTCCAAAAGTTGCTTTCGGCGTCCACCACAATGGAATCTTGATCGCTTCTTTGGTCAGATTTCCTTTTCCATTGGCGACATCTTTTGCGACTTGGTATCCGGCCTGCGCGTGGCGGACAACCCCGATGCCAGAGTCTACGGTCATGCACACAGACAGCCTCATCTCCGCTTCCTCTGTTCCATCGGCAATCATCGTCACTCCCGTATGGACAGCCTCTCCCATGGAATAGTTGGCTTGGAGCGCGATCAGGTCGCACATGCCGATTGCATTGAGCAGGCCATTCAGCACTGGCCAATCCGAAATCAGGTCTCCGCCATCGAGCATTTTCTCTGACTCAAAAGTAGGGTTGACGATGGAGCCAGAGTCCAAATTGTCCCTGGAAAATGCGACAGGTCCAGCCAGCTCTCCCCGTCTGACCATTTCATTGATCTCCAGGGCAAATTCCTTGCGCTGCCCAAAGCCGAGGTAGCAGATGCGCGCAGGAAGTCCTTCGATTGGAATGTGTTTTTTCGCTAGATTGATCCATCTGGTTACGAGCAAGTCGTCCTTAAACTTTTCCAGGACCATCTCATCAATTTTCGCTAAATCGGAAGCTTCCCCGGAGAGACAGATCCAGCGGAAAGGACCGCGCCCTTCGCAAAAGAGAGGCCGAATGTATTCCGCTACAAAGCCGGGGATTTTCATGGCTTCCTCTTCCGGCATTCCCGCGTCGCGACATTCTTTTCGTAGGCTGGTGCCGTATTCAAATGCATGGACGCCTTTGTCAAAAAACTCGTTCGTGACGCGCAGCTCTCGAATCATCGTCTCCCGCGCTTTCACGAGATAGAGGTCTCGGTCCCGACGGCGCAATTCATTCGCTTCCTCCGGCGTATATCCTGCTGGCAAATAGGAGATGGGATCGTGCGCTGGCGTCATGGACGTCAAAATATCGGGCATGAAGCCTTTCGCGTACGCTTCTTCGAAAATATCAGCCGAGTTGCCGACAACCGCTATTCCCAGCGATTTTTTTGCACGTGCTGCCTCCTGGGCAAGCTCAATCGCTTCATCGAGTGATTCGGCAAGAACATCGATGTACCCCACATTCATGCGTCGGCGAATAATTTCGATATTGGCGTCACAGACAATGCCCACACCACCGTGCATGGCCATGGCACGCGTCTGGTTGCCTCCCATGCCTCCAGCTCCTGCTGTCAGCAAGATTTTACCGACGAGTGAATCCTCGTAATGCAGTCGTGCGATGGCGGACAAGGTCTCAAATGTACCTTGGATCACGCCTTGCGTCCCGATGTACTCCCAAGGTGCTGCCGTATACTGGGCAAAAATCGTCAGGTTCTTGTCTTGGAGATCGTAGAACGTCTCCCAGGAAGGCTTCATGATATTGGTCGTCGCCATGACTACTGTAGGGGCGTATTTATGCGTCTTGAAAATCGCCACCGGCATCCCTGACTGGACGACAAGCGTCTCATCTTCTTCCAATTCTTTCAGAGATTGAACGATCGCGTGATACGACTCCCAGTTTCGGGCAGCCTTCCCGATCCCGCCGTAGATCACCAGCTCCTCCGGTTTCTCTGCATTTTCCATATTGTTCTCCAGCAACCGCAAAATCGCTTCCTGCCGCCAGCCTTTGCAGCGAAGGGTAGTTCCGCGCCCTGCTTTGACCGAGTACAGAATTTCTGGCTTTTGGGGATTCAGGGTTTCATTCATCGACATGTCGTTTTCCTCCTCGAGAGTGAGTTCTTACGTGCTTTGACGCGCCTGCACTTGATAGATAGAGCAAATCTCGTGCCAATCAAAATAACGCCCTCTCCCCACCGATTTTGCCGGTAAAGGATCGGACGTTTACGTTGGTTACTTGCTCCCTGAGCCTTGCCGTTCGTTTTCTCTCCTCCTCTTTATACGCATCTCTCAGATAAGAGCAGCCTGCGGGAAATGTTAGTCGTTCTCAGGCGCAAAATGTTTCAGCGCAGACGATCTTTGCGTTTGCACATTGTTGCTTTTGCATTTGGTACACGTCTGTTATGATCGTACTAAACATTAGAAATGTTTAAATATTCGATCTTTAATTATCCATGCTACGATACAGACTGGAAAAAATATGGAGTTTGGAGTGTGATAGCGAATGGCTGCCCAAGCAATCGGCACTTTATTTTTAGACCTAGTCCCCGCCGTTGCGGTACTCGATGAAGACAAGCGAATATTGTGGTTCGGTGGGAAGACCTACGACTTTTGCAATCTCGGCGAAGGGGAACGCTTCACAGATTTGCTTCCACCTGACAAACGCCCCCTTTCCGACGAGCAGATCCTCATTACCACCCACTCGAACAAAAAGATCCTTCTTCGTTTCAAGCCTTTTGCCATGACCGAACGCTCCTACCTCATCGTGCTGATGGAGGAAATCTCTGATCCATTGTCCAACAAGGACGCCAGACTAGCCTGCCTGGAAGCCATCGTGAACTCTCTCGATGAAGGGGTCATGATGAGCGATTCAGAGGGTCGAATCACGCTCTATAACAAAGCGCAGGAGAAATTGGAAGGTCTGCGGCAGGAAAAAGTCGTTGGGAATTATTTGTGGGAGGCATACAACTACAATCCTGAGCTGTCCGAGCACCGGCGCGTATTTCAATCAGGAACTCCTATTATTGGTCAGTATCGAGCTCACTCCCACATTAACGGGATTCCTCAATACGTCACCTACAGTACTTATCCCATTGAGCAGGATGGTCAGATAATCGCGGTTTTTTCGGTAAGCACCAACGAAACCAAGCTAAAAGACCTCCTTTACGAGACGATCGAACTGAAACGAAAGATGCTTGCTTCGGACAAAGTTCATAGAGAATTCCATGGCAACGGAACGACCTACACGTTTGATCACATCAAAGGAAACAGCAGCGTCCTCACCAACCTGGTCAGCGAAGCCCAAAATGTAGCTGTTCACAATACGGATCTGTTAATCGTCGGTGAAACAGGTACGGGAAAAGAATTGTTCGCGCAGAGCATCCACAATCACAGCAAACGAGCCAAGAGTCCATTCGTTGCCGTAAATTGTGCCGCCATTCCCGAGACGCTGCTCGAAAGCACCTTGTTCGGTTCCGTAAAGGGAGCTTTCACGGGTGCCACCGACCAGACAGGCTTGTTTGAGTACGCCCAGGATGGAACTCTCTTTCTCGATGAAATCAACTCCATGCCGCTATCCTTGCAGTCCAAGCTGATCCGCGTTCTCGAAGAAAGAGTGGTCAGGAGGCTTGGCGCAGCAAAAGTAACACCTGTACGCTGCGTCGTGATCAGTGCTTCGAATGAAGATCCACACGAATTGATCGCTAGACACAAGCTTCGCATGGACTTGTATTACCGAATCGCCCGTACATGCTTGATCATCCCGCCGCTGAGAGAACGCAAGGACGACATCCTCTTTTTGCTCCATCATTTTATCAACCGCTTTAGTAAAGCAACCAACAAGCAAATTCACGGCCTCTCCGATACGCTCATGGAGATCCTGCTCGATTACAAATGGCCTGGTAACATACGAGAGCTGCAGCACGTCGTAGAGAACCTCATCATTCGGGCAAGCGATGATCAGCGGCTTCTCGATGTCGCCAACCTTCCCGTCTATTTGCGTCAAACGATCATCAACGAAAAAACTGCGTTACCAGCAAAGCCAACCGGCATGAAGCGGGCCATCAAATCTGCTACTTCCTCCTACGAACGCGAATACATACGAAGCCAGCTGGAAGCATCAGATTGGAACATTACCCAAGCGGCGAAATGTATGGGGCTGACCCGTCAGAGCTTGCAGTACCATATCAAAAAATTAAAGCTTCGCCAGTAGCACATCCGTATACAAAAATCCCCTCTGTTCAACAAGTTAAGGTCATCGAATCAGATGTCCTTTTTTCTTGTTGATCTGGAGGGGAAGCGATCAGGGAATACCGTTATTCAGTTGGACTGCTGCTTATTTGGCTGTTAACCCGCCATCCACCACGACAGCACTGCCTGTCATGGCTGACGATTCATCTGCTGCCAGGAAAACAGCTACATTCGCGATTTCGACTGGTTGAATGGTACGCCCAATCGGTTGGAAGTCACTAATGCTTTTCAAGACGTTGTCACGTCCGCCAAACAAATCGGCATGGGCATCATTAAATGTCGTGTCTACCCATCCTGGGCAAATGCAGTTTACCCGCACATTGTCTGCTGCAAAATCCAGTGCCATCTGCTTCGTCAGCATGTGGATGGCTCCTTTGGAGGTCACATAAGCAGACAGTCTCGGCTCTGCCGCAAAGCTGTTCGCGGAGGCCATGTTTACAACAGAACCTCCTCCTGCTTCAATCATCTCAGGCACGCAGTATTTGGAGGTCAGAAACATCGATTTCACATTGACTTCCATCGTACGATCCCATACCTCTTCCTCCAGTTCGATGACGGAGCCTGGGATGTTGATCGCTGCGTTATTGCACAGGACCGATGGAACCCCATACGTTTCTTTGGTAAAAGCGATGAGAGCCTGAACATCCGCCGCTTTGGATACGTCCGCCAGAAAAAACACGGCAGTTCCACCTTTGCTGGTGATTTCTGCTACTACTTCTTCCCCTACCGCGCTGATATCGGTCGCCACTACGCGTGCTCCCTCTTCCGCATATCTGTGTGCAATCGCAGCTCCAATTCCCCGTGCTGCCCCTGTTACGATCGCAATCTTGTTTTGTAAACGCATCGTTCTTCCTCCTAGTTTCACATGTCTTTGAGAACCGGTGCTACCTTTCGATAGCCATTGGATTTCACGTAGCCGACGATGACTCCAATCAGAACCCACGCAAATCCTACCGTGAATGTCATCCGGTCAAAGCCTGACCAGACATACCCTGTGATGAGCAGCCCGATGAACGGGGTCAGCGCATAGGTGAGAAACCCCTTCACTCCACGCCGTTTCTGCTTCCCGTAGAAATAGACGATGATGGTCACATTCAACATCATGAAGGCCGTGATTGCCCCGAATGTAACGAACTTGTACAACGTCTCAATCGATAGACAGAACGTGACCACGATGGATAAGAGTGCGCAGAAGATCGTCGCATTGACTGGTGTTTGATATTTCGGATGGATCTTGGCCAGCACTTGCGCAAAGGGCAGCAGATTTTCCCGGCTCATCGAATAAAGCACCCGTGCCGTTGCCGACTGAACATTAAGCGTGACCGCAATTCCTACGGCAATGACATTGATCAAAATCAAAATCGTGTAGAAAAAAGGTCCGCCTGCTTCTAATGCAATTTCAAAAAAGCCCATGTCCGGGTTGAGCGTCTCATACTGCGGATGAATCAGCGCAGCCATGTATACCTGTATTAAAAACAGCGAGCCGCTAAACAAAATGGACAGAACGGTTGCCTTCCCGACGGTTTTCACCGGGTCACGCGCTTCTTCGGCCAAGGTGCTGATGCCATCGAAGCCCAGGAAGCCCAGCACAGCAATGGATGTCGCTGTCGCAATAAAGCCAAAGTCAACATGGTCTGCTTGATACAGTGGCGCCAGACTAAACCCGCCCATTCCATGTCCGTCGATCAACACAAACTTGACTGCGATTCCCAAGAATACGATTAGTGTAATGATCTGCATCCAGAACATGATCAGATTGGCACGGGCAGTCATGGTGATCCCTCTGACATTAATCAACGTGTTGCAGACGACGAAAATGAGCGTCCAGACGAAAGCTGGGACCTGCGGCAATATCCCTGCCATCCACACACCCGCAAAGGCATACAATAGCGCTGGACACAAAATGTAATCGGCCAAGATCAGCCATCCTGCAATAAAGCCGACATGCGGATTCATCCCGCGGCTCACATACGAATAGACAGAGCCTGCATACGGAAATTCCTTGCTCATGTGGCTGTAACTGAATGCCGTGAACATCAATGCGATGACCCCGATGCAGTAGACCAGCGGCACCATCCCAAAGCTCTGCTGGGCAACTGCTCCGTATACCTGCATCGGTGCGAGCGGCGCCATGAAGACCATGCCGTAGATGACTAGATCCTTAAACGTAAGCGTTCGCCTTAATTCTTGTTTGTACTGACTGCTGTCCAAGCCGAACTCCTCCTTTATGCTAAGAAATATGAAATAGTACTTTGTTCATAGTAGCTCTCTATCAGAAAATTTCGAAAGGTTTTCGGTCGAAACAGGACCCCTTCTGTCCGTACCAGCCGTTCTTGACAAGAAAAAACGCGGGAAGTGCGCCCGCGTCCTTTGACTATATGGTCGGTGAGGCTGTGGTGGAGGAGAGGAAAAAGGAGAAAATGCTCCAGCTTCTTGGGTACCCTGCTGAGGGGCATCCCTGTACAGCTCCAAGGAAAAAGCGAAACCGCGTCCAAAGTAGCCGATCCATGGCGTTTCTCAGAGGTGGACGCTTAAGACCGTGTTTCTCTTTTTCCATTCCGCTTCGGCTGGTGCCCCAAAGAGCTTCGCTTTTTCTCCTTTTTCCTCAGCCAGCCTTGACTTCCTTAGTTGGTGTAGTGCAGCCCTGCTAAACCAGAGCGCTGCCTCTGATGTAGACATGTTTGTCCCACCAAAAAACTTATAAGTTCTTATCTGTCATAAAAAAACAGTGAGCCCTAAAGACTCACTGCCGAGTACCTTCCTTGCTTTTAGAGGTGTGCTTTTTGGGGAATAAAGACCGTTGAGTTGAATCAGCTTGCAAGAGAAGCATGTTTCCAGGCGGAGCGGAGAATGGAAACATGCTTCTCTATATCCATTTCTTCAGATTGTTCCAGTAAGAGACGATATCCTGTGTCTTTTCCTCCGCGATCATGGCCTGTTTGCCTTCCTTGCCCTCTTGAAAATAAATGGTGCTGCCTTCGATATGGCTAATCTTTTTCAAATTCACCAGAAAGGATCGGTGCGTCAGGTAAAAATAACTGTCCTGCAAATAGCTCTCGTACACCTTGATCGGTATTTTTGTTTCATAAGCTTGGCTTGGTGTGTGTACCAGAATCGTCCGGTTGATCGACTCGATGTACAAAATATCGGCGGGAGTCTTCTGGCAGATCTCCTCCGCAAAGATAGGCACATAGAGACCACCTGCCTCCATGAAGCTTTGGTAATGGATATGGTTTTGCAGTTTTTCCATCGCTTGCCTGAAGCGTCTTTCCGTATATGGCTTCTCCACGATATCTACGATTCCCAGATCATAGGTGACACTAGCATGAGGAGCCATTCCAGTGATGAGAATGGTAGGGATATTCACTCCCCTCATTTTCAATATCGAATAACTCTCCAAGCCGCCGCGTCCCGCCCCCAGATTGATGTCAATGATCATCGCTGTTAAATTAGGCTCTAGTGTCGCCTGGGCCATCAGCTCATCCCCCGTGCTGGCTTTGGCAACAATCCGTACATGTTCATAGGGGGCTAGGTACCCCTCCAACAACTCCTGTTGCAGCTCATCATCTTCCGCTATCAACACGTTGATCTGCTGCTTATGCATGTGCCCCCCACTTCCTCCTGCGTAATTTGCGAATCTCTACCCTAATTAGCGATCAATAAAAGAATGGAAAAGCATGTTTTTCCTTTTGCAGAAGTGATATGCATCTCCCCAGCATATTTATGGACAACTTCTCGAACGATGCTAAGTCCATACCCCCGCGCTTTTCCCGTTTCCGTTTCTTTCGTGGTGTAGCCAGCCTGAGTGAGCCTGCTTACTTGTTCTGGCTGCAGCGTCGCCCCTGTATTTTCTACCATGAATTGATAGGAATTGCCCACTTTCCTCATGGTAAGAGTAATTCTTTTTTCTCCGGTTTGATCTACATCGGCAGCCTCTATAGCGTTATCCAGAAGATTGGAGAGAATTTTGATCAAATCCGAGGAAAGAACGCCATCAAAAGTCTCTTCGGGCGGAATGTGAAAATCCATCTCGATTTGATTGGCGCGGGCCTTCTCGGCTTTCGAATGCAGCAGTACCAGCAAGGCTGGGTTGGCCACCTGCTCCGAGGGCGTTACGGCTTTTACATCGGCTTGCAGCCCACGCAGATACTCTTGTGCACGCTCCACCTTTTTTAGCTCCAGCAATCCAAAAATAACTTGCAGGTGATTGGCAAAATCGTGCCTGATCGATTGAATGGAAGCAAGAATGGAACGAAACTCTCGTTGAAAGGTTTTCTCGGAATCACCGACAGCCCTCAGGGTTTCTCTCTGATACCACCTGCGGATCAGCGTGTAGCTGACCACGATCAAAATCAGAACGACCAAATTGGCAGCAAAATGAAACATGCTATTTTTCAAAGCGTTATTTTCGATTTGCTCCAGCAGCTCTACGCCGATATCAATCCCGACAATCCCTACCAACTGACCCGCTGCATTGACCAATGGCGCACCTGCGGTCATGTAAACACCGTACTTGGGATCATGAATGATTCCCGTATGAAACGTTGCACCCTGATAAGCGGGCTGAACCTCTTCCTGCGTGAGGGTACAGAGCTCCCCAATATAAGTCTGGGCACTGTCTCCCGGCGGCAGCCCATTAATCATGACACGACTGTTCCCTTGTGCATCCATGATGACGATATACACATGCTTGGCGCCGATCTTTTTCCGATAATCATTGAGAAAGTGATTCAATTCGATATAGTCTGTACTTTCTTCCGTCGGCTTTTGCAAAAACCGTTCGAAGCTCGCTGCATCCACTTCCCGTGCGATATCGGAGGCTGTCTTCATGCTTTGGGTCGAAATGGATATCTCTACGGTCCGGATCGTACTATCATAGGTCAGTAAAATAGTAGCAAACATGAAGCACAAGCTCAAAATGATCGCCACGATGAGAATCATTCTGACGTTTTTATTGGTTCGAGCAGAAATTGCTTTCATAGAGCTTACAGTACCTTTCATCAATGTCGTAGCCTGTATCATTTTTCTTCATTTTATCATGAAAAAGGATGAAGGGGCCGGGAACTTGCGATCAACATACCTATGTTTTTGAATAATCAAATAAATATCCAGGCAAATGCAAAAAAAGGTAATCGTCTCATGACAAACCCACTTTCTTTAGGAACCTCCTCCGACTTCGCTGCGAAAGGACCAAGCCAGACAGCGGTCTGAATCACATTCATTATTCGAAAAGAGATGTGAGTGGATATCCATCGCCCTGCGGTCACTTTTTATTGGTGTGACAGCATTTCTGGTTCCTTTTTTCTTACTCATTCCCATCTGAAAAATCATCCTTACAAACTTTTTCACCCGAAAAATTTGCTATTCTTTCGTTTTCCTGTTATGGTTATAGAGAATTATTTTTGTTCGAAGCAGAGGATAACGTGGGAAACCATTTTTCATCTTGAGAATCCTGAGAGCAAGGATAGTAACAAATGTGTGGTTAGCGCACTAGGAGGCAACAACAATGGAACAAGGTACAGTGAAATGGTTTAACGCAGAAAAAGGATTTGGCTTTATCGAACGCGAAGGCGCAGAAGACGTATTCGTTCACTTCTCCGCTATTCAAGGCGAAGGTTTCAAATCCCTTGACGAAGGTCAAAAAGTAACTTTTGACGTAGAAAAAGGCCAACGTGGCCCACAAGCTACTAACGTTCAAAAAGTTTAATTTTAGACTACAAACAAGCAGACTCTATTCGTAGAGTCTGTTTTTTTTTTATGCGCGAGAACACAAAAGAAAAACCCTACTCAACAAACGAGTAGGGTTTTTGTATAACAGGAACAGTAAATGGTGAACTCAGTATAACATAGTACTCTTGGAAACCCTATTATTTTGTGTATTCAATTACTTAGAAGGGTCAGTATCAAAAAGGGCAGGTTCTTCGATGTGCGTTTCGTTTTTTAAGAAAACGGGAAAATCAGTTATTACAACAGAGTACATCGGAGGATGAACAAATTTGGGCCCGACAGACAAAAATCAAAAACTTGATTCATCGACCTATGCTGGAGAGGAGTTTGTTTTTACTTTATATGCAGCTATGGAAGCGATCATGGAAGCGAGTACTCTCGTCAATAATCCTGAATTAATCGCAACATTGGAAAATATTCATTCAAACCTTAATGTACTGACATACGAATATGAAATATATGAAACAGAATACAAAGAAAAAGAATTATCCCTGGAATTAAATGAACGCCGTGCCAAAGCGCTAGTAATCATTGATCAAATGAATGATCTCATTAAAGAGTATCGCGCTATTCGAGGCACAGGATCCGGCGGTCCCCGTTCCCGTCCAAAATCACCGCAGCATGACAAAAATGGTGTTTTCAGATTAGGAACGGATTGAGATGCAAGTATTTGAAATAAATACTAGGACGTGCTTGGAATGATCGGTTTTATCCTTCAACCATCTTACCCAGTAATCATCCGATTCACTTGCCCCGTAATCATCAGCATCGCTTGCAGCACGGGCATCATGCTCACCACATCAGGGGAATGAAAACGAACGGTACGACCTTCGATCAGCTCCACTCCGGGCATCCAGCTGACTGCCGTGGCAAACTGGGATTTGGTAAACTCCACTTCAATCGTGTTCTCTGCTTTTTGTTCCAGTGGTTGGACTTTGCTGCGATGGATCAGCGCCTCTTTTGCCTGATTGCGGATCAGCTCGCGTGCGCGTACGGGATGAATGGCTTGGGAAGAGAGCCCTGTAATGCCTGTTTTCACCGCAATGGTAAAGACTCCCGGAATATCCTCTTCTACTTCCTGCGCGGTTTGCGAGTCCCCAGTAACCAGCACGACAGGTACGCCAAAGGCACCCGCGATCGCTGCGTTCAAGCCTGCCTCGCCTACTTCTTTGCCATTCAAGACAAGCCGATGGATAGCGAGACCAGACAGCGTATGATTGAGCACGGCATCACCCGTACCTGCCTTTCCGTGATACCCAATGAAAAAAGCGGCATCGCAGCTGCTGTCGATTCCCTGCATCATGCACAGAGGCTTGAAAAAACCGCGGATCACATCTGCCTGCGGATGCAATTCTTCCAAGATCAGGTTGTTCATCGGGCCATGCGATTCGTTGACGACAATCTGCGTCGCCCCCGCTTCCAGCGCACCCTCAATTGCCGCATTGACATCCTGCGTCAGCAACCGTCGTCCAGCCTCATAATGTCGCCGACCCGGGATCGTATCCTCCCACTCCGTGATGCCAGAAATCCCTTCCATATCCAAGGAAATAAACACTTTCATCCGTACATGCCTCCC
>JARDZO010000068.1 GCA_029240815.1 Brevibacillus sp. | reverse complement strand
CACGACGGTCTGTGGGTTTTTCTTCAGCTTTGCTTCACCCAGTTTGTGCTTGATGGTTACTTCTTCAGAAGCTGCCTCAGGAGCTTTTGCAGCATCTGTAGAAGCTGCTGTAGTCTGTGCAGGAGCAGGAGACGCGCTATTTGAACCGCACGCAGCTGTAACTAAAGCTAGCAGCCCCGTCATGAAAAGCAAAATCCATTTCTTGTTCACTTCTATCACCTCTACGTAATTTTGGGTTATATCTAAAATTACCGATGGACGAGACCATCATAATAATTTTAACGAAAGAAAAAGATTCTCATTCTCAGGCAAGAAAAAAACAAAATCAGGCATAGTACACGCAGATTTTGTTTTCATCGATATCCTCGATTTGGATATCCATGTCGTAGACGTCTTTCAGGGTCTTCGTGCTGATGATTTCATCAGTAGTTCCTTCCTTGACGACCTTACCGTCCTTGAGTGCGACGATGTAATCAGAGTAGCAAGAAGCAAAGTTAATATCGTGAATCACAATAACTACGGTTTTCCCCATTTCGTCTACAAGACGTCTCAGTACCTTCATGATCTGAACGGAATGCTTCATATCCAGATTGTTGAGAGGTTCATCGAGGAGTATGTACTCCGTATTCTGTGCGACAACCATCGCGATATAAGCGCGCTGTCTTTGTCCTCCACTTAGCTGGTCCAGGTACTTGTGCTGAATGTCCTCCAGCTCCATGTAACGGATGGCATCATCCACATGCTTCCAATCTTCTTTGGTGAGATTCCCCTGCGAATACGGAAAACGGCCAAAGCTGACCAGCTCACGGATCGTCAGACGAATCGTAATATGGTTTGACTGTTTGAGAATCGAAATCTTTTTGGCCAGATCGCTGCTTTTACACTGACCGATTTCGATTCCCTCCAAAAGTATCTCTCCCTGATCCTTCGTCAAGAGACGGCTGATCATGGACAGCAGGGTGCTTTTTCCAGCCCCGTTCGGCCCGATAAATGACGTGATTTTCCCTTTGGCGATGTTCAACGACACATTTTCCACGACATTTTTGCTGCCATACTGTTTTGAGACATTCCGGATTTCTACCATGATTTATTCTCCTTTAACAGAAGATAGATGAAGTACACTCCACCAATGAAGTTGACGATGACGCTCAAGGTTGTGGAGAACGTGAATACGCGTTCTACAATCAGCAGGCCGCCCACCAGCGCGATAATGCTGATCAGAGCTGAGCCAACTATCAGATGCTTGTGCTGATACGTCTTCATGAATTGATGCGCCACGTTGGCGACCAGCAGCCCGAGGAATGTGATCGGACCTACCAATGCCGTCGCGATCGAAACGAGAATGGCGATGATAATCAGGAAACGCTTTACTACAAAGTCGTAATTAATCCCTAGATTGATTGCCTGGTCTCTTCCCAGTGACAGTACATCGAGGTATTTCACATATCTCCAGAAGTAAATCCCCACGGCAATCACTAACACAAAGCTAATGATTAACAAATCCGTGTTTACGTTGTTGAAGCTCGCGAACATTTTATCTTGGACTCGCAAAAACTCATTTGGATCAATTAACAACTGCAAGAAGGTTGAGAGGCTGTTGAACAAGGTCCCGAAGATCAATCCAATTAACAACAGGAAGTATATGTTTTGCCCTTCCCTTTTAAACAACCATTTATATAGCAGACCTGCAAACAGGACCATCAAACCTACTGAAATGAGGAAGTTCACATTTTTGTTCATGAGCGTCAGACTGGTCGAGCCAAGAGCAAAGATGACGAGTGTCTGAATGAACATGTACAGGGAATCCAATCCGATAATGCTGGGAGTTAAGATCCGGTTGTTCGTAATGGTCTGGAATACCAGTGTAGAAAAGGCAATCACACTACCAGTCAATACGATCGCCAGAATCTTTTTCAATCTCCGGGGGAGAACGTAATCCCAGTTACCGCCGGCATCGATCAACATGAATATAGCTATCAACACAATGGCAACAATCGTCAGGCCCACAATCTTCGCTTTCATCGGTCATACGCCTTTCTTCTCATAAGTAAGAAAATGAATATCGCGCTGCCGACGACACCGACCATCAGACCGATGGAAATTTCGTAAGGGAAGATAATGAGGCGACCCAAGATGTCGCAGCACAGAACGAAAACAGCCCCAAGCAAAGCCGTATGTGACAAGCTCTTTTTCAGGTTATCCCCCAAGTACAGCGTGACGATATTTGGGATGATCAATCCTAGGAATGGAATCGTGCCCACCGTGAGAATGACGAGAGAAGATACCATTGCCACGATAATGAGACCGATATTGACCACTTGTTTATAATTCAGCCCCAAGTTAATCGCGAACTCCTCACCCATCCCAGCGATGGTGAACTTATTGGCGAACAAGTACGCAATGATGACGAGAGGTATGCTGATGTAGAGCAGTTCGTAGCTCCCTTTCATGATGGAGGAAAAGTCTCCGTGCAGCCAGGCTGTCATGTTGCGGATGAGCTCATATTTGTAGGCAAAGAACATCGTAATCGAACCAACGATATTCCCAAACATCAGACCCACCAGCGGGATGAAAATGGAGTCCTTGTACTTGATCTTGTCGAGAATTTTCATAAAGATGAACGTTCCCAGCAGTGCAAAAACGAAGGCCACGAGCAGCTTCAGCCACGGACTCGCATCGGTAAACAGCATCAAGGAAACTAATATCCCAAAACGGACAGAATCCTCTGTACCGGCTGTTGTGGGTGATACAAACTTATTGCGTGTCAATTGCTGCATGATCAGACCGACGATACTCATGCTGACACCCGCGATAATGATACTGATCAATCGTGGGATTCTACTGATCCACATAACCTGTGTCTTTTCTTCCGTGAGATCGAACAGTTCCAGAGGAGAAATGTCCTTCACACCGATAAACAAGGAAGCTATCGACAGCAGGATGAGTGCTACAACTAAATATCTCTTCTTCATCGTTTTCCCTACTTTTCCCCATCCAGAGCTTTTTCTGATATTGATCATAAGGATATTGATTCTCAGTAATAAAGAGATTCATTCTCAATTACATCTTCATTTGTTATATTAGCATTTCTTTATTGTGTATTAAAGCATTTTTTTGTTAGTCGCCTAATTTCTTTTTCCCCTACTCTTTCGATCATTCATTCTTGACACAATACGATATATCGTTTCAAACTGTCCGGGGGCCAAAAGCAGCGCCTGTCCATAGCGCGGGCCATTCTCAAGAATCCCCGGTTGATCATCCTCGACGAAGCCACCGCGGCGCTCGATACCGAGTCTGAGCAATTGATTCAACACGCACTTTCCCAGCTCTTGGCTGGACGCACCTGTCTCGTAATTGCCCACCGATTGTCCACGATCCAACAGGCAGATCAAATCGTCGTGCTGGAAAAAGGCTCAATCGTCGAAATCGGTACGCATGAAGAGCTGATTCGTCATCAAGGACGCTACCAGCAGCTATACGAACTGCAATTTCCGAAACGCCGTACACAAGCGCCGCAACAAAAAGAGCCGCTACCTTCGCCAAGATAACGGCCTTTGTTCCTTCTACAACTGTACGATCCCTTACGTATCCTTCCGATCCCTCTTCCGGTTACGTCATGAAGATGGATCGACCAGGCTTTTACGCTCCCACACTCGACTGCGCCAGCGGAAAAACATCATGACTGCTCGAATCCATTCGTCCGTAGCGACTGCCAGCCAGACTCCAGCCAAACCGAGATTGGCATGGAACGCCAAGATATAACCAAGTGGCAGACTCACTCCCACCATCGAAATCAATCCCATATACACGGGGAATTTGGCATCACCGGCTGCCCGTAACGAGTTGATCAATATAATGTTGAACACACGTCCTGTCTCCAAGAAAATGCTCAACAGGATGACCTGCGTACTGATTCGGAGAATATCTGGATCGTTGGTGAACAATCCCATAATCGGCTCTCTGAATACAATCACCACAATATTAATGATGACTGTGCAGAGAAATCCCCAGCGCAAGCTTACCCACACTCGCTGGTACGCTTCCTTTTGTCTGCCTGCCCCCACCAACCGCCCGGTGATGATGGCCGTCCCCATCCCGATCGCCAGGCTAAACAGGTAAATAAACATGGAGATATTGAGCACGTATTGCCTGGAAGCGAGAGCGGCTGCCCCCAGAAAGGTAACGTAGTACAAAAAGATAGCCTGACAGCCGTTATACGTAATTTGTTCAAAGGCAGAAGGAATTCCTACTCTGCAAATTTTACTGACATAGGATTTGGTGATCGTCACGTAATCCTTGAACTCGACTTTGTACTCGATAAGTCGGTAATAAGCCCAGAAAAAGACGATCAGGCCCAGACCTCTACTCAGAACAGTTGAAATGGCTGCCCCTTCTACACCGAGCTCAGGGAAGCCCCCGTTTCCAAAGATCAGCAAATAGTTACCCACCACATGCACGATATTGATTCCTAGCGATATCAGCATACTTTCTCGGGTAAAACCATACGTGCGAATCATACTAGCGAGCGTATTGATGATCGCTTGTAAAAACAATCCTCCCCCGACAATCGCCGTATACGACTGCGCCAGTCTGAGGATTTCCCCCTGCAGATTCATCGTAGAGAGCAGGACATTTCCAAGCAGCAAAAATCCAATACTGATCAAAATCCCGATCATGAGGTTTAGGGTTATGGCAATGGCCCCGATCTTCGCCGCCTCATCCAGCTTTCGCGAGCCGATATACTGCGCTACCACGATCGACGCACCGTGGCCGATTACTTCCAGAACGAGAATCGCAATAAAAACAAACTGATTAGCTGCACCGACTGCGGATACAGCCTCATCGGACACACCGCTGAGCATAAATGTGTCTGTAATTCCAATGAGCGTAAACAAAAATAACTCCAGAAAAATGGGCCAGGTTAACGAGAACAGACTGAGCCTTTTTGTCTCCCCATCACTCTGTACCTGTACAGTTTGGGCGTCCATGGTGTCACCTTTCATTTGGCAGTTGTAGCCCATTTTACACCCTTCGCCAAACCGTTTGTAGCGTTTGTGACGTATCTTTACACGAAATTTATGTCTGCTTGTTTTTTCTGACAATCCTCTTGCGGCGTTTTTCCCGCCAATGTTATTGTTAGATAGGTTTATTCCACTCTACTCTTTGGCTAGACGCACTCCAGGAGGTATTATGGCTCGTATACTTATTGCTGATGACTCCATAGTTGTTCGAGAATACTTGAAGGTAATATTGGAACGAGCTGGACATCAGGTTATCGCAGAAGCAACCAGAGGAACCGAAGCATTTCAAAAGTATATCGCCTATCAGCCGGATCTAGTAACCATGGATATTAACATGCCGGATATGAACGGGATCGAAGCCGTAAAGATGATTATCAGCCGATTTCCGGATGCGAAAATCATTATGGTGAGTACACACGGACTGAAGCCCCTCGTTTTTGAAGCCGTGAAAGCCGGCGCCACGCATTACATCATTAAACCGATAAACGAGGAGAAGCTGCTTGTTGCCATCGAAAATGCCCTTTTCTGAAACTCGGGAAGGGCTTCTCTCTTATATAAGCTGCAAGTAGCTCTCTTCTTCTTTCAACGGAATGCGAAAGTGAATGGATGTACCTTTCCCTTTCTGTGTACGGATCTCCACCGTACCACCTAAACGCTCGACCTCCCGTTTTACAATCGACAGGCCTACTCCTCTGCCTGAAAATTCGCTGACCTCTTCTACTTTCGTGCTTACATCCTCTTTAAACAATTCATTGAGCCATTCCTGGTCACTTCTGGTATGATTCCAATCCTTTTCCTGTCCTACTGTTTTGAGACGTTCCAGATCGACTCCCTTGCCATCGTCAGAAATGGTCAGGTGCAACATCGAACCTTCCTGCTTGATCTGGCAACGGATAGTCCCCCATCGCTCTTTTTGCTGCGCCAAACGCTCTCCTTCATCCTCAATTCCATGATCCAACGCATTGCTAAACACGTGAACCAGGCAGCTTGCGAAGTTTCCGAATCGTTGTGGATCCACCCAGATATCCTCTGTATCGATCTGCAGTGGATAGATCCGCTTGTCCAAACGAGCAGAAACTTTCGCCAAATATTCGTCATACCGGGACAAGAGCTCTGCGAACGGACGATTGCGCAGACGGGAAAATTCATGCAGCAAATGGTCATGTCCTTCTCTCTGCAAATACGCGGTCAGATGGTCCGAGAAAGCACTCCACCGATCCTTGGAGAAGGATACCGTCTGCCCCTTCTTCTCCAGGAAATCGTTACCCAGCTGTTGCTTCATGATATCCAAATCTTGCTGAATGGCTGAGCAAATAGAGTCGATACCATTTTGTATTTCGCGCTGCACGTCTGGAGCAACCATTCTGTGCTTTGCCAATTTGACCAAGATAGATTCCAGTTCATGCAGCTGCACCGGTGCATGAATCAAATAGAATTGACTAAAATCACCCTTGAATTGATGAAGACGGCTAATCAATTGGTAGAGCTTTTCTGAGGAATCTCCTTTTTCTGCCCAGATATTTTTCCATTCGGACGTAACAAAGGACGTAAAGCTCTGCAATACGGTTTCAAACAGATCAAGGCTGATGGCTACCGTAACCACCATCTTCAGACACTGCCATTCCTGCTCGACCTTGTTTTCCAATGCTCGTTGCTCACTCAAGTCTGTCAGGATCAGCATCAATCCGCCTGAGTATTCGCCACTTCCTTCATCGATCGGTTTGCATTCTACCTTCAACGGCAGGTGATTCACCATGATCTCCGTTGGAAACAGACTGAGATACAGCTCTCGTTGTGCTCCGTTTTCCAGCTCGAAATACTTGTTCAACAGTGATTCGATAAATGCCTGATCTTCCTTGCTGTCGGGATACAATAGTTCTGGGATGGTCAAACCAGTCAGCTCTCTGCCGAACATTCGGATGCATTCCTGACTGTACTCCGAATGGATAAGCAAGTTCCTGCAAAACGATAGGAAGCCCTGACCCGCATTGTTCAGTAAGTTCTTATTCGCACGTAGCAACGTTTCGATCTTGTCCGTCCGCTCTGTTACGATTCTCTCCAACGACTGATTCCACTGCTCCAACTGGTGGTACAACCGAGCATTTTCGATGAAGGTCGCGATTTGAGAGAACAGCAAGCGCAACAGTTCGGTCCGCCCTTCGTTGAATACGTGCGTGGACTCGTTATTCTCCAGATACACCACGCCTACCATTTTCCCTTGCTGCCACAGCGGCGCGCACAGAATCGACTTCGGCATGTTTTTCGTAATGTAGGGATCCTTGAAAAAGATCGCTTCGACATAGGCTTCGTGAAGTACCAACATCTCTTCCGTACGCATCACGTAGTTTACCGTAGCAACGGAGAGAAGACTTCCCTGCTCATACGGAATGGACTGCAGGATTTCGATATCCTCATCGATGCTGCCTGCCGCTTCGATGAACCATTCACTTTCATTTTTCAGGATAATAAACCCGCGCTGTGCCCCAGCATTGCTCATGACGGTCCGCAGCATCGTAGTCAGCAGCTTATCCAGCTTAATTTCGCTTGCGATCATCTGGGATGCTTTGATGACAGTCATAAGATCTACCATGTCAGGAGTGTGTCCCGTGACCGTGATGTCCGTAACTGCCTGATGACTGCCGATCCGCTCCGTGGAAAAATGGTGTTGCGCTTCGATGGCATGAGCTTTGGCTACCGCTCCCCACTGCATATACCCAAAATGAGCTTCTGACATGTAGAATGTAGAAACGGTTTCCATGCCCATGCTCAAATAATGCTTGGCTGCCAACTCGTAGGCAATGGCTTCCTTTTGCAAAAATCCATACTTTTTAGCAGATTGAATGGCTTGTTCGTAGAAAGGAGTAGCCGCTTGTGGATTCTTTGACACTCTGATCCACTCTGCTCGCATTAACAAATATTTATGATGGAAGTTTTCCACACAGTTGGTGGCCCACTTTTTCATCTTCGCTAGATTCGCTTTGATTTTCTTCGCATATTTCCGCTTGTCTGCCCAACTTGCTTGCGGATAAAGTCCCGTCAAAGCCAATGTCTGAATAAATACGTGCTCGCTAACCAATATCTGTCCACTGACCGTTTCCATCCATTGTTCTGCCTCTGTTGTCATTGCTGCCGCTTCAGGGTAGTTCCCAAATAGAAAGTGAACCATCGATTTGTAGTAGTGATACATGTATCGTTTGTAGTTGGTGCCATCCGTCTGCAATCCCTTGACGTACCTTGCCTCATCAAAGTTCTCTGCGCAAAAGGCGGTTGGATCGCCTGCTTCTCTCCTCGTAAAACAGTGCAAGGCTTGCTTTAACAGTAAGAGACGGTCATCATGGTCGACGACCTTGAGCTGACGGATGAGATCTGCATAGAGCCCGATCTGTTGTCGTAATTCATCGATGGGAGAGCCGCAGTACAGCATCGCTTCCAGCAGCCCGTGAGCGTTGTAGGCTACGTAGATGTTTCCTCCGCTCTCCAAGCCATGCTGGATCGCTTTTTTCAACAACGGGATATTCGTTTTAGCATGATCGCGCCAATGGTTGATCATGATCGCGAACGCCCCGTACGCTTTGGTCATCGCGATCGGGTCGTGAAAGCTGTCAGCTACACTGCACGCCAGCAAGCCATAGTCATAACCTTCCTGATACTTGCCAAACTGGGTAGCCTGTACAATTCCATACCCGGTATATCCGTTCGCAGAGGCCACATCATTGCCGTGCACGAGTGAGAGATGAAGAACTCGCAGGATCGTCAGGGCAAACCAGTTCATATCGACAAAGTACGAAGAGGGGCCTGCATAGCTGATAATATTCATGGCCATTCTGTAGTTTTCTTCCGGAACATCGGGCATGTAGAGCAGCTCATCTGCTTTTCGTCCCTTTAGATTCCGCTTGATTTGCCACATTTCCTTGATGATGTCCAGCTTCCCTGGTTTCTGCGGTATCGAGACACCCAGCAGTTGCAAGGCTTGGTTGGCAATATCAACAACAAGCGGGAATTTTGCCAGACTGGTATACATGTGCACCTGGATTTCGAGTATCCGCACCTGCTCTGCATTGGTTTCGGCGTACTGCTTGACGAGTGCAAACAATGATTCTGCCGTTTCAAAGTTG
This sequence comes from Brevibacillus sp., assembly GCA_029240815.1. The sequence goes on along the minus strand of JARDZO010000068.1, from coordinate 11,817 downwards.
TTGCACAAATACTCTGCCTCTGCCCTCCTGGTGTAGAGCTCAACAGCTAGTTGGCGATTCAGCTCCCAGCCTTCTTCCCGGAGTACCTCTGTCCCCTGCCGGAAAAAGCGCAGAGCGGCGTCAAAAGCCGTCGACAGCTTGGCCCGCTGACCGGCGAGCAAATGGCAGTGTGCCACATGCATTCTTTCTGTTTGATCATCAATTAATTCCGCACCCTGATACATATGATTACAAATCTCAAAAAGGAGTTCCGATTCGTAGGAATAGGTCAGCTCCCGCATCATTCTCCCCAGCTTCAGGTGAACCATCTTTCGCTCCACCTCAGACAACAGGGAATACGCCGCTTGCTGAATCCGGTCATGCAAGAAAGTGAAGTGAATCTTCATATGAACAGCGGCATCCTCTTCCTCTAGTGCCGCATAAGCCAAATAGCTGTCGCCCTCCAATGGATACAGCAAGCCTTCCTCAACGGCTGGCCATATATGGCGGATGGTTTCGGATTCCTTTTGATTTCTTGCTTTGGCTACCATATGCAAATAGAAGTGGTTGCCCAGGCAAGCTGCATAAGCCAACAACTTTTGTGTCAGCATGGGTAGCGATCGCATACGCTCTACCAGGAAATCCGCGACATTTTCCGCAGTGTCCAGCTTCTCGATTTCATCCAGACTCCAGGTCCAATCGCTTTCTTCCGTTACGTACTTCATCAAACCCTTGTCATACAGTGATTTTAAAAACTGTCGGGTAAAAAAGGGATTGCCGGCCGTTTTCCTGTGCACCACGTGCGCCAGAGGCTCCGCAGACTCTGGCTCGGCCTGAATCGTATCCACCAGCAATTGAGAAATTTCATCGACTTCCAGCGGGTGCAAGGAAATCTGCCGCAAGATTCGATTTTGGCTGCCCAGCTCAATCAGCGCACTCATGAGCGGATTCATCAGGCTGCCTTCCTGTTCTCGATATGCACACAGGAGCAAGAAGTGACTCACTTGGAGATCACTGATCATTTCCTGAATCAGGAACAGCGAAGAAGGATCGGCCCATTGCAGGTCGTCCAGAAACAATACAAGCGGATGCTCCGGCTTTGCCCAGATACGCACAAACCGCTGCATCACCATTTGGAAGCGGTTTTTGGCCTCCGTGGCTGGCAGTTCGGGAACAGCAGGTTGTTTGCCGATGATCATTTCCAATTGCGGAATCACGTCCACAATTACCTGGCCCAACCCCTGCAAGGCCTCCAGGATCGTTTCACTCCACATGTGCAGCTCTCGCTCATTACCCGTTAGAATTTGCCGGATCAAATCTTGAAAGGCCAACAAAATAGCCGAGTAGGGCAGGCTCTGCTTGTATTGATCAAACTTCCCCGAAATAAAGCGCCCTTTCCCTTGCAGGAACGCTTTCTGCGCCTCTCGGACTAAAGCCGATTTACCTACTCCTGCGTTTCCGCTGAGCATGACGAGCCTTGTAGCGCCATCACTGATCTGCTCGAACGCTTCGGTCAATAGGACCAATTCCGGTTCTCGTCCATACAGCTTTTCCGAAATATGCAACTGGTTGGTTCGATCCTGTTTACCCAAGGGAAATGGGTTGATAGACCCATCCACTTGCAGAAGATCCAGACATTTCTCCAGATCGGCAATCAGTCCCGAGCTGCTCAGATAACGATCCTCTACGTTCTTCGACAGGCATTTCAATACCAGATCGGATACAACCGCAGGAATCGACGGGTGACTCTGGTTCGGTGGAACGGGCTTTCGCGCCATATGAGCATGGACAAGCTCCAGGGCGTCCGCCGAGAGAAACGGAGGTTTCCCCGTCAGCATCTCGTACAGGCTGATTCCAAACGAATAGAAATCAGAACGATAATCGACCGTCCGGTTCATTCTCCCTGTTTGTTCGGGTGATACGTAGCGCAAATTCCCTTGCCATTCTTTCGGGTTCATAGCGCTTTGGTACTCTTGATAGAGTCGTGTAGACAATCCGAAGTTAATGAGCTTGACGTCAAAGGTATCTGGGTGGACCAAGATATTCGTAGGATTGATGTCTTTATGGACGACGCGGTACTGATGGACTTTCTTCATGGCGTGAGCGACACCCAGCGCGATCGTAAGAATCTCCCGAATTGACAACTCTCGCACTTTCATCAGAAGGGAGAGCAGCAAGCCACCGTGATCTTCCGTAATCAGCAAGGTCTCTCGATCGTTGTGGACGAGCTCCACGATTGCTTCGACTGCCTCGGATTGAATAGATTCCAGGATCCGATATTCGTGCTTTAGCTTCCAGATTGAGTCATTGCGAGGGATTCCCTTTTGCTGAGTCTTGATGATAACGGGCAGATTGTCTACGATCCTGAATGCGCGGTAGACACCCATATTTAAATGGTTTGAGACGAATTCCGTAACCCTGTACCCAGGCACCAATAACTTGCCGCTCATTCTTTTCACTCCATTTTGATAGGCCTTTGGTCTTATCTATTGTCCATGGCTTTCGAATCATCTATATTTAAACTATATTCTGACATAAAACACCATTTATCGAAATAACTATTGGGAGGACAGTCATGTCAAATTTAAGTCGTACCGTTGGAAATCCCCATAACGGGGAAAGTGTCACTTTTTTAAAAACCACCGAGGAAACGAATGGGGAATACTTGTTATTCCGAACGGACCTACCACCCAATATTGGAATCTTCTTACACTATCATACCGAACTTGTGGAAAGCTTTGAAGGTGTTAGTGGCAAATTAGATCTAACCGTTGATGGAAAAACGATCACCTTGCAAAAAGGAGACAAAGCCGTAGCTCCTCTAGACAAGAAACACTACTTTAATAATAACACCAATGAAATGGTCAGCTTTAACGTAGAAATCAGGCCAGCCGGTCAATTCGAAGCATTCGTCCGCTGCGGCTATGGATTGGACACGGATGGAAGAAGCTTTTATATGCCGTTTCTGAAGCAGTACCTCCCGAAAAACATTTTGCTCTTGGGCACACTCTTTGAAATGGGCGCATTTTATGTCCCTTACCTTCCGCTTTTCCTGCAAAAAACGATATTTGGCCTGCTAGCGAAACTCTCCACATGGACAGGCGCAGCGAAGACACTTGAAAAATACTATATCCCTTCACAGGAAGATCACCGCATTTCAATCTAATAGAAAAAGCACCCTGACTGCTGGTGCAACAGGATGCTTCTCTTCTTCTTCATGGCTGATCCATGAACATTCCGACCTGACTTCGGCCATATCGATGACTTCTTCCCTACATTTTCATACCAGAGTAAGGTCGGGTGGATCATTAGAATTCGTGTGTACGATTTAGCGGTCGAATCTGCGGTTCCAGCATGAGCTGATAGACAGGAACATACTCTACCGATTGTGCCGGATAGGGCTGTTCAGCTGTCTCTGTTTCGCCAGGCGCAGCAGGTGTAACTGGCACTGCATCAGGCATGAACAGAAAAAAACTCCCGACTGCTCCTGCAGCTAGCAAAATGATTACACTGAGCAGTGCCGTCGATTTGCGCCGAAATAGCTTCATTAACGGACTAGACGTCTCGCTGCGCACTTCCTCCAGCAGCTTGCGGAAGTCTGCATGGCGCACAGAAAACCAGCGCTTTTTCCATTCCTTATCGCGCAATCTCCTGCCTCTATTTTCAAGCAGTAACCCTTTGAGAGCCTGACGATATCCGGGCGAGATATATTTGCCTGTAAAAAACATGCGTTGCGTCATACTCCACTGGATAAAGAAATACAAGACTTCTTCCCCACCATTGTCTCCGACGAACCTCAGCATGTCGCTGTATGCAAAAGAATTGTGCCCTTGTAAATCCGCTCGATAAAATACCAGCGCTACAAGCGGAAAGCTGTCTGGCTCTAATGGACGCCCCAACAGATTGACGATCAGGTTCTGCTGGATAGCCATCTCCTTTTCATCCCATTGGCGAAAGATCTGTTCCGGCACTGGCATTTCTCGATTTCCCGCCAGAATCGCCATCTGGCTGATGTGCGCAAGTTTTTGACGGCTCTCCAAATCAAGCTCGCCAATGAAGGTCTGTGGCTTTTCCTCCAGAAGGGTCATGATCTTGCCAAAATCATTCCAGGACAAGCTGTCTAGCGCGATCTGCTTGAGTAAGGACTTGTCCAGCTCATCCAAAAGCTCGTCCGCATACCCGCTCACGCCATCCTGCCTCTCGAAGAAATCGTGGATAGTTAGCGCTGCTTGCAGTTTTTGTCTTTCGCGGGCAAACAGGCTGATCACTTTTTCTCTCGTAGTGGACATAAAGAACAGATTTCGCAGAGCTGATGGAGCCGTTACCGTCCAGAACTCGATTTCCTGCAGGACTTGGCTGATCTGCGAGAAGGATGCCAGACGATCCGCTAGATAGTCCTCAAATAATGGTTTCACGACTTGCTTGTAACTGAAAACGGAACGCATCAGAAAACCAAACAGCTCTTGGTAGCTGGACAGATGTTGGTAGACCTCCGCTACGTAACCGCTTTGGCGAGCCGTCTTACCTTTTAGCAAGACATTCATCATAAACGTGACGAGCTCTGTAGAAATGCTTTCTTTGGGGATCGCATTGTACGCCTTGAGCATTTGGCCGATGGTCTCGCTCGCTGGAAGCTTTTTGTTCGTCAGCGACTCTGTTTCCTCGCGAAATAGCGCATCACGCAGCTGGAGCAATCGCGATTTGTTCTCCAAGCCATCCCGGCTCAAATAATGCTGGATCACTTGCCAAATACCTGCTCGGTTCTGCTCGTAGACAGCTAGACGCCCTTTTTCGATCAAATACAGAGCGCAAAGCTCATAATAGGTAGCCAGTCTCAGCATGAAAGTCGTATCCGCACCAACCAGCACTTCCTCGCAAAAATCATGGAACGACGCGAGAACACGCGGTTCATTCACATACTCCCAGGCAAAATCCAGATAGGAGTGCGCTCCCTGCTGCCAATCGACTTGCAAAATACGCTCATGGGCAAGATCGAACAAATAGTCTTTTTCCGTGATTCCCGTACCTAGTCGGATGCTTCCCTTTTCCACGAACATGACGTGGATATGCTTCTTGCTTTGAGGTTCATTGCTGTAGGTGAGAAAGCCAAAATGCCTGCGCATCTCATAAGGCAGGCAGCTATACAATAGTTCCAGCAATTGACAGGCATCCGCTGCGGCGGCTCCAACTTCCCCGTGCAGACTGATATAGACCTTCCTTTTGGACGAGAGCGACATCATCACAGCATACAGGAGTTGCTTGAATATCCGCTCATCGATCCCGATGTGACGCAGCCACTGTCTTTGATCTTTTGCCGAACCGGTCTGAAAAGGAAGATCGGCCAATACCGGCAGTTCTTTTCCTGCTGTGTTGGCGTGCTCGTTTGCAAAAGCTTTCAGACCGAAGATTTTTGCTGGTTCTTTTATGAAATCATCCCGCTGTTCTCCAGGGATGACGTAGTTATGGCTAAAGAACGTATTACGCTGGCCTGTAAAATCGGCTCCGACGAAGACACTGCGCCCGACTACCAGCTCGCCTGATTCAGCTCGAAAGGAAACGAATGCTTCCGGATAGAGGGACAGATTATTCTCCCCTCGCTCCTGCAATACCCGAGGAGCATCGTAGACACAAAAAGGGTGGAGCGTCTTCTTAATGAACGAGTTGTCCAGCCCTGTCGATTTGGCGACGGTATCGTAGCCTTCGTTTGAACGGAATATCCCTTGTCGCCCGCGGGTGTAGTACTGCTGCAAGATGGGCTGACGGCTCACTACCGCTCCCTCCCCTCGATGTAATCCAGCTGCTGCATGAGCCAGATGAACGGCTCATCGACCCGGATCGGAGTCACGACTCCACTCACTTTTTGGTTGACCGGGTTGCTGCCCAGCGCAGATACAGCGAAATAGGCCGTATTGGTAAAGTAGACTTCCAGTGCGTCCTTGAACGGTCGATCCACCTTCTCGATGAAGCGGCTGATCTCCCCGTTGATGTTCTCAAATTCCGTCGTGTTCAAATACTCTTCATGGACGAAATTGCGGAAGACATTGCTGTTGGACTTGATGTACTCGCCATCGTCTTCCTTGATCAGATGCAGCATGTCGCTCTTGGTCAGGACGACAGCCGTCGGGATATTTGTCTTGCTCTGTTCTTGATACCCAATGAAGTTCTCAAACAAGGTAATGACGACCTCACGCGGCTCGTCATATCTGGCAGTGAATTCCCCTGGTTCGTCACCTGCTCGCAGCATCACTCTGTCACGGATCGTTCTGATCTGCAGAGGATCGACGAGGAACAAGATACCGGACGAGTTTTTGACATGTGCGGCATACAGCTCCAGGTATTCGCGATCGACCATACCCTCACCGGCCACATCAAAAAAGACGAGGATGAGCGGCGCTTTTTCGCTATCTTTGAAAATGAACTGAAAGATAAACGGCTCTTGACGCTTTTCCTTTTGCGTCGAATCGAGCAGCTGACCTCTTTCAAACAGCGGTGCCTCGTAATTTTCGCGGAATTTCCTGCTGATTTGCGCGTTGAGCGGCATGCACGCTGCGTCGAAATGATTGGCCGTCGTATTTTGCAGCGTGTGGATCAGAGAGGTCATGTAAACCGACTTACCGACCTGTGACGCTCCGACGATCGAGATGATGTTACTCGGTGCTTTTCCGGCCGTGATGGGTAGTTCATTGTGGCATTTTGGACAAAGCCTGCGCTTGGAAACAACGCCGTATCGATCCGTCACACCTGCGAGGACATTGTCTACATACAGGTGGCTCTCTTCAGGGATGGATTCCGGATCGATGATCGCCTCCAGCTCATCGATCGCATCGAGCCCAAACTTGTCTCGGTACTGGTTCAGGAGCTCATCTTCCTGCAGCGCATAGTCCTCATCGTCCTGGCGGTGATGGGCAGCGCGAAACACAACCTGGTCGGGCGCGTATTTGGCAAAGCAGTACGGGCACACGATATCGTAAAAAGGAAGTCTTTCCCTTACTGGCTGTTTCTTCTCAAACATGCTTTTCAAAAAGGTCAGCATGTCGCTCCCCTCCTATTCGGGAATCAGTTCGTACAATTCCCCGTATTTTTTTCCGTCCGTGAAAAAGAGGCGGATGACGTCCTTTTTCCTGACTTCAATTTCCGGCATCAAATTGACGCCTGGCTGCAAATCCCGAATAAAAGCGTACTGCGTGCCATCATCCTTGTTGGCGGGAATCGAGCCTTCCTTTTTGACGTAGCAGAGAACATCCTTTGGAATCGGGATCTCCGAAAAAATGCGAATCTGTAAGGATTGGTAAGGACTGAACCAGTTTCGCCCGCGCTTCAACGAGTAAAAGATCTTGGCCTTTCCTGTACGGACGTGGACGATGTGCGATTCGCCCTCAGGTACGAGCATGACAGGCTTGCCATTTTCCAAACGGCACGGAAAAATGCGGTATGTATACCGCCCGATGCCTTCGTTTTTCTCCCGCAGGCCTTTATGTGCCTTGTATTCCTCTCGGGTGTACAGCTTTAGCTGTGTCTCGTTGATCTGGGTGGCGTCAAACCGTTCATCATAACCAGATCGATAGATATAAACGCAAGGGACTTCCTCTGCCCAATGCCAGTTGATTACGTACTCATTGCCTTGCAGCTGACAGACGACATCCTTGATGGAGAGTTCTGTTGTCTCTTCCCACTTGATCATCATTCATCATGCTCCTACTCTACGAATCAAAACGTTTGCTAGTCCGATTTCCTGACTCCAGCACCCGCTCAGATGAACGTTTTCCCTGCCCGATTCGGCTTTTGAATGACGTCTGGCCACCGCTGGTCGAAGCTGGGATAAAGACGGTGAACAACGTCATTACCACAGCCATCAAAGTGCAAGCGAACAAGCGGATCGTCGTGTCGAGCCAGTCCGTCGAAGTGAGTGCAGACTCCAGTAACAGACCTGCGAGAACCCCTGCGACCGCTCCGCCAATGGTAAAGCTTTTCGCCAGATGACGATTGTCAAAAATCAGTCCCAATGCCAATCCGAGCAAGCCCCCGATAATCAGCACGCCGATCACTCTCAAAATGGCGTACAACGTACTGTCGGCTGCCGCACCCGTCCGTTCGGTGACCAGATTTCGGTCCTGACGGCTCATATCATAGATCTGTCCAAAAATACCGGACAGCTCTTCAGCATGATCGACGTTAAAATACGTACCGCCTGTCTCTTCGGAGATGCGCTTCAGCAGATAGGTTCCATCCGCGTCTACCTGATTCATACCCACCGTGTGAATTTGCATGTTCGATTGCTTGAAAGGCTCCATCGCCTTTGGCAAATCTACATTGCTGTACCCATCCGACATGAGCACCACGGTGCTGTTCGGATTTAGCTGACCGGCCGACTGCAATTGATCCAGAGCCGCTTGCAGCGCTTCTTCAATTTGAGTGCCTCCGCTTGGTCCTGGGTGGTTCTGCAGTTTTGCAATCACCGTATCCTTGGTGTTCTGATCGCTCAACTGAACGAGAGGCTGCAGGACTTCCGTATGACTATTAAAAGTAATAACTGCGATTTGCATGTCACTATCCATTTTGCGAACCACATCAGCTGCAGCTTGGAACAATTGATTGTTTGGATCGGACTGCCTCATACTATCAGAGGTATCCAGCAGCATCACGATATTATCCGTGCTGTTCGACCGTTGATACGAAAAACCGTAAAGAAGCTGCAGAAGCATGGCAGCCACTCCGACCATCACGAGAGTGCTTGGCAGCAGCATCTTCCACGACGCGCCTACGTAACGCTGCTTCCAACCATATCCGTTCAGGTGAGGCGATATCATTTCAGCAACGAGACACATCAACCCGACAAACAGAGCGTACTGCCCAAAATACAGACCCATCAGCAGCCATTGTGGAAGCTCCGTGGACAGACGGGACAAGATCACTTCCCCCACCACAAATCCGATCACGCCGCCAACCAGGCTGCACACCATCATGAGCAGACTGAGCTTTCTTTGACTCATGACAATTCCTCCTTTCCTTGGCGGTGAAAGACATATCCGCTTTCCATGTAGGAAGAATGGTACTTCTTGTTGTTCCGGTAATACATCACGTCTTCCAGGCCAAATCCACCCATTACATTCATTTTTTCAATGCCGCTCTTCCCTGCTTCGTGAATACAGCCCTGCTTGTAGGTCCTCGTACCTTCTGTCTCACGAAGAACGTACTGGACAAAGTCGTTTTTGATATCAGCAAACCAATATTTTTCTTCGTATCGGTGCTTTTGCAGAAAATGAAAGACCTCCGTATGTACCGCTGCCCGCTCCTCGAGGACAATGGAAAGGTCTTGGAACAAATCTTCTTTGGTCAGAACGGTCCGGTTGTCGTAGGCAGCCGCGACATTGGCTCTCGCCAGCAGCTCCGCCTCAAAGGACAAGGCAAATGGCGATCGAGTCAAAATCTCAGTTCGGCAAAAGGTACAGAGTCGCTCGAGCAACCCGGATATACCGTGCTGAAACAGGAGTGATCCATTGCCAATGTACCGGGCGTCCAGATAAAACCCGTTGCCGCGTTGCTCTTCCTGAGAACGGATCGTTTCGGTGACCACAGATTCGTAATACTCATCCATGTTTTTGCCCAAGTAGTCCGCTGCTTCCCTGACACTTTTCTGAGCAATGGCTCTCAGTTGCTTTTGCAGCCCTTCCAGCTGCTCTACTTGTTCACCGATTCGTTTATGGAGCTGCTTTGCCTGCTGCTCGTTGTCCAATAGCAGTTGCAACGTCAGTTCCCACTCCAAAATCTCGGACTTTTTGCCGTACACCTTGGCGAACAGATGACGGACAAAGGTCCTGACGCGCTCCTTGTCCCGCGTAAAAAAACCGCCTACCCGCAGCTCCTGCTGTTCCACCCGCTGTTGATAGATGTCATCCAGTTCTGCTTTTGCCTGCTCCAGCTGCCTCTGCGTCTGCTTGATTCCCGTGCGCAGCTCATCGATCAGATTGGCTCCACTGGCCATTTCCGACGTGAGTTGATAAGCCGCATATAGGCCGTAGCGCTCATCATCAATGATTTCCTGCGAAATAAGTGGGGCAAGGGTCTGTTTGGCAGTCAAGCCATCCAGTTGTTTTCGTGCCTGGTGTACAAAATGGCCCTCGAAAAAGCTCTGGCTGTTGCCGTCAAACAATGCCAGCTCCGCTTCCCGCAGATTCATGCTGCACAGTTCACTGTAGCTGACCCCTGACGTCATTAATCCGTTCATTCCAGTCAAGATATCGTCGTCAGGCAGTACCGAGCTGACGATTCGCTGTAGATCGTGAGCGGTCAATCCGAGCTTTTCTCGCGCTTTTGTCTTCGGGAGACTGTCGCCTTCCTGCAGCCGTTCCCAATAACGGTCGAATACGGCTGCGAGAACCGTCAATGCGATCGCATGGGTAGGACGCTTTACCTTGGAAAGCCCGGCAGACGCAAAGGTTGCTTGCCCACTATCTACGGTGATGCTGCGAATAAACTGCAGCTTGTTGTAGCCTTCACTGCTTTCGGAAAACGTTGTCTCTGCCTCTTTGTTGTTCAGCGAGACCAGATTGCTGATCAGTTCGTCATTTTCCGCCAGACCACCGTCTAAAAACAGACCATGCTCGGTTTTGTCACTGAGCAAGTAGGCCAGAGAAAACAACGGACCAAGCGTATGCTCAATGGGTAGCTTGATTCCATCCTCCGTCACCATCAAGTCAGCTCGGTAGCGATAGCCACTGCGTTGGTATTGATCGACTTCTTCCAAAAACTGAACCCCGAGCGCCGAGGAAAAACCATAACCATCGCCACCGCTTTTTTCCTGGAGCAACACGTACAGATCAGCTGACACGTTTTTGAACATTTCCTGCAAATAGCTTTTCAACAGCAGAGTCAATTCGGGAAGCAGGACATTGGCTGGGTCATCAGAGCGAGTCACCACTGCAATATTGACTTGTTGAAACGAAGTAAACAGCTTGCCCATCTCGGCGACCCGAATACTGACTTGCTTCATGAGCTTGTTCATTTCCATAACCAGAGATTCATCCTGTATAAACCGCTCGTACATGTCAGCACGCACAGTCTGTCTGTTTGCATCCTTTTTTGGAAGACGACAGTTGCAAACCTGCGGATGCTCCCACGTCTGGTCATTGTAAGCATGTACGTAGAGAACACCCTGACTGTTTTTCCACTTCCGCCCATTGATCTCGCAGACGGACTGCAGAGCTTCCATACTTTTGTCCCCGATAAAGAGGAACAGCACGGGATTTTGAATGCTTCGCTGTCCGTATCCGCGATCCAGTTGTCCTTCCAAATCCCTAACGTACCCAGCTGCGAATTGTCCAATCAAATCCTTCATGCTTCCCCCCGCCAATCGGTGATTCTCTCATTTTTCTATTGCAGCGTCTTACGCATATCGTTTACTTTTGCCCACACTTTTTTGTAAAAACGGTACATCTCTTCGCCATTTACGAACTCGTCGCGGTCGTATTCCAGATCATTTTTCGTTCCCTGGAAGGCTGCGGCGATCTCATCGAGGCTTGTTACCAAGCTAGCTGTGTCCTCAGCAGAGGTCATCGCATCGCTGCGTCTCGCTGCCTTGCGATTCAGGACCGCCATCTTTTTGTGATCAAGGGCGCGAAATTGTTCAAAGAGGGCAAACTCCACATGCTTGTTCACCTTCATCAGATTGACGAACGGGTCCCATGCCTCTTCTTCTTCATCCTTGTCGTAGACGTAGAGCGCACCTTTCTTGCTGATGGTTCCCGTGTACAACGCTTCGATGAAACGGGTAACCAGCTCTTCTTCACCCTGGATTGCGCTGACCATTTGCTCCAGCTCGGAAATCTTACGCTCGATCTC
>JARDZO010000315.1 GCA_029240815.1 Brevibacillus sp. | reverse complement strand
ATGTGGCAGTTCCCGTTATGCAAGGAACCGAGATCGTGGGAGCAGTTCGCTCTGCCATGTCCATGAAAGACATTACGGATACGATTTACAACATGTGGTACAGCTTGCTTACAGGTCTCTTGGTTACGCTGGTAGTAGGATCGATCGTCGTTTCCCGCATTTCTTTTTCCATTATTCGACCGATCGAAGAAATTACTCGCGTCGCCCGCAATATTACACAGCGCCAGTATGAGAGCCGTGTGCGGATTAAGGCAAAGGATGAAATTGGCCAGCTGGCAGGCGCCATCAACTTTATGGCCTCCAGTCTGGAGCAGCAAATGTACGAGATTTCGGAGAATCAGCAGCGGCTCTCAGGAGTATTGACCAATATGACGAGCGGCGTGATTTTCATCTCCGAACAACGGCGGATCATGCTGGTCAATCCGGCCGTGGAAAAGCTGTTGGGGACGCCTGGACATGAGGTCGTAGGCAAGCTTCATATTGAAGCAGGAAAGAGCTTTGGACTGAGCCAGTACATTGATCGTTGTCTGGACAAAAGTGAAAAGTTCCGCGAAGAAGTACACATTTACTATCCGCAAGAGCGCGTGCTGGATGTGAATTTTGCCCCTTATATCAACTTTAAAGGGGAGGCGCGCGGGGTCGTAGTTGTTCTTCATGACATCACCGATATTCGTCGTCTGGAAAAGATGCGCAGTGACTTCGTAGCCAATGTTTCTCATGAGCTGCGTACGCCTATTACATCGATCAAGGGCTTTACCGAGACCTTGCTGGAAGGTGCCATGCAGGATGAGGAGACGTGTCGCAATTTCCTGCAGATCATTTCGGACGAAAGTGAGCGGCTCTACCGGATGATTCGGGACATTCTGGACCTCTCCAAGATCGAACAAAAACGCATCCCTCTTCACATGAACCAGGTACATTTGCCGGAGCTGATCTCGTCGGCTGTCGCGATCATGAACGATCAGGCACAGCGCAAGCAATTGACCATTACACTGCCGAGCCAGACGCCTGACATCTGGCTGATGACGGATAAGGACTGCCTGCAACAGATCGTACTCAATCTGTTATCCAATGCGGTAGCCTATACCCCAGACGGCGGTACGATTACCATCCTGACAGAAAAAGACGCACAGCAAATCAAAATCCAGGTGATCGATACGGGGCTTGGTATCCCTGAAAAAGACATTCCGCGTATTTTTGAGCGGTTTTATCGAGTGGACAAAGCACGCAGTCGTGATTCCGGGGGGACCGGGCTGGGGCTTGCGATCGTCAAGCATCTTGTGGAAAACTTGCATGGACACATCACGGTGGAGAGTAAGGAAGGGAAAGGCACGGCCTTTACAGTTACACTTCCATTCCTATAAAAGATTTACACAAAGATCATATTCCCTTTACCCACTCTCTACAATCCCCTTGTACTATTTGTCGTGTTACACGTAAATGAAGGGGGACGAGGATATGACGCGGCACGCCTTTGAGGAACAGCAGGACGTCCTGCATCGCAAATTGATGACGATGGGCACGCTGGTAGAGGAAGCAATTCACAAATCCATCAAAAGTCTGGTCGAACGGGATGTGCAGCTGGCTGAACAAGTCATTGGCAACGATCACGTAATTAACGAGCTGGAGCACGAGATTCAGAGTGAGTGCTTTCGATTGATCGCATTGCAGCAGCCGGTAGGAAGCGATCTGCGTCGTTTGGGGACGATGCTCAAGCTGGTGACGGATCTGGAGCGCATGGGGGATCATGCGGTGTCTATTTCCAAGACAACTCGCCGATTGATGGCAGAGCCATATGTCAAACCGCTGATCGACATTCCGCTAATGGCCGATCACGTGAAAGCGATGGTTCGCGATTGCTTGAATGCGTATATTGCGCGCAATAAAGAAGCGGCAGAAGAAATTGCCGCTCGCGATGACATTGTCGACAAGCTGTTTTCGACCGTTTTCCGCGACTTGATCGAAGTCATGACCAAGAACGGCACAGCGATTTCACAAGGTACGCATCTGCTCTTGGTCGCGCAATACTTGGAACGCATCGCGGATCATGTGACGAATATTTGTGAGTGGATCATTTACATGTCGACAGGAAAGATGACAGATCTAAACAAATAATTGCCTTTATTGGATGGTTATGGGAAAAGGTCGTTGCGAGTTTGCTGCTTGCAACGGCTTTTTTGACTGAATCAAAAAGTATAAAACGATGGGGATTTCCAACATAGCTGAGGTGGGGAGAAGCAGATTTCCGATCTTCGCTCCGGTCTTTACCCACCGAACACAAGCTAGCGCTCGCGTTCGGCGGGGCCCGGTCTACACCCTGCAATGGAGTATGGACTGTCCGCTCCACAACGATTCACGGGGAAGCGGTAAAGTAGTAGCCGCTTCGCAGAGAATACAGAGGTACCGCTTCTTGATCCCGTGAATTCGTTGTTCCGCTCAGCTGGGTTCCGAAGTCGCTCCGCCTGGAAACCTGCTTCTCCTGCGAGCTTTTGTGATTTCAAGTGACCAGTTTTTGTAGATTTTTAGGGGGCAGAGCTTATATCACCAAATTGCTCGCGCATCGGTAGCGTTCTTTATCGGCGAAGGGAATCGCAAAAAACGGCGGAGTGGAGCTTTGACAGCGCCAACAGAGGTGGAGCAGACAAGCGGAACGGTATTTCGCGCACTATATCACCATAGTAAAGCTTCCGCCGCGTAAAGCGGCTGGTATTTGGGCGCGGTTCCGCTTGGCTGCGGAGCCGGTCAAGAACGCTTCCTCGAAGGCGATGTCACTCGCGGAGCGGAGCCGTTTTTTGCGATTCCCCGAACAACCACCACAGCCAGAAGATGACCGTTAGGCATGTCCGACGGTTTTTTCTTCATGGTTCGCGATTCGTTCTTTTCGGGACAGATGCCCATTTGCTTTTTGATGCATACAATACAGGGATTTCAACCTGCAACAGGAAGCACGGGAGGGAATGGCAATGACCAGAAGAGAACGACATATTTATGCGGCTGGTAATACCGCGAGAGGTTATAAGACATTTTTCGAATCTGTTCTGGAAGGAATGGAACGAATTTACTATTTGGCGGGCGTCGTGGAAGGGATCACGTCTCCGCTCATTGAGACGATCGGCACCGAGATGGGCAGAAAAACGGATCGGGTAGAATGGATTCATTCCCCGTTTGAAAATGGCCAGTACGATGGCGTGGTATTCCCCGAATGGAAAGTAGCGATCATGGACGGAAGTTATCCGCGGATGACGAGACCCTATGCTCCAGGTGTGACTGAGATCTGCGTAAATTTGCAGACCTCATTAAATGTTGAACAGCTGTCTCCTTATGCGGCACAGATCGCCGGGTGGTTTGAGGGGATCGAACGAAAAAGTCAGGAGGCGTATGAGGCTTTTGGCGAAGCATTGCGCATCCATGACGAATGGGAAGCGCCTTATATTGAAAATCTTGATCGTGACAAAGCCAATCTCGTGACGAATGAACTCCTCGGCCTGCTCTTTTCTGATGCCCCTCTGTCAAAACCAGCTAACGTCAGAAGGATGTACCTGGGTGCTGCCACACCGCAGGGGCCCGTCGATCACATTATGAAGCTGACCGATCATTTGGATAAACGTTATTTTATCAAGGGGCGGCCAGGATCTGGAAAGTCGACCATGCTCAAAAAACTGGTGAACGAAGCGGTAAAGCAGGGAATGGACGTAGAAGTGTACCACTGTGGATTGGATCCGCATAGTCTGGACATGGTGATTTTACCAGAAAAGAGTGTTGCACTCTTTGACAGTACAGCTCCTCATGAGTACTTTCCAAGCAAACCATCGGATGAGGTGGTCGATATGTATGAGCGTGCGATTACTCCGGGAACCGATGAAAAGTATGAAGAAGAGCTCCTGGACATCAAAGTGCGGTATACCCAAAAGGTAAAGGAAGCGACAGCATGCCTCGTGGTGGCCAAGGAGCTGCGTGATCAACTGAATAACGTCTATGTGGAAGCGACCGACCAGCAACGGTTGAAAGCCGTCGTGCAGGCGATCATGAGCCGACTGTCTCGCATGTGAACTATTTTGCTCGCAGTGAGCTATTTTGCCAGCATGTGAGCCTACTGACTCACCTGGCTGATTTCCAAAAGATCGCATGAAACCCGTTCGACTGCTCATACTACAAGAAGGAGGTGAGCAGCCGGATGGGTTATGCTTGGACTCTGGCTCTAATGCTGCTGGCCAATCCCCTGGATCCCATTCATTTTTTACAAGTGGAAATGGAAGGGGATACGGTCGCGATGCTGGATCGATCCGATTACACCGTGCCGTTCGAAGGGGTTCCCGTCGTCGATGAAAATCATTTGAGGATGACGATAGAGCGCTTGGGACAAAAGATATACATCGAACCGAAAAACGCGACGATCAATGACCACGGTGCAGTCGTTCCAGACAAAAAGGGACGGAGACTTAACGAAACAGACTTTCTGCAGCAATTCTATGAGTACTATTACGGTAGCGGCTCTGGGACGCTGAAAGCAAATTTTCAAGAGATTTATCCAAAGGTAGATATGGCTTTGATGACGCAGGTGCGAAAGAAAATAATCGGCCAATATACGACTTATTTCAATTCAGGAAACAAAAATCGCTCCCATAATATCGCATTGGCGTCTGAGGCCATTAACAATACAGTTGTTCTGCCAGGAGAGATATTCTCCTTCAACAAGGTAGTAGGTAAGCGGACAAAAGCGAAGGGATATATGCAGGCACCTGTCATCGTCCGTGGGGAACTGTCGGAGGGAATCGGAGGAGGAATCTGCCAGGTTTCTTCCACGTTGTTCAATGCAGTGGACAAGGCAGGTCTGCAAATTGTCCAGCGTTATTCACACAGCAGACACGTTGCTTACGTGCGTCCAGGACGCGATGCGACTGTCAGCTGGTACGGGCCGGATTTTGTCTTTCAAAACAAATACGCCTATCCGATCCTGATCAGGGCAAAATCCTATAATGGGAATATGTATGTATCTGTGCATTCCTTCCCGGAGATTGAGTACGAGCCACGAAATGTTCCGAGTGTGAGTCGCAGAACACCGGAGGAAGGACCAGCTGTGCAGCTGGGAAACCCGCCGACGACAAGCAAACCGACAGCGCCTGAGTAAGGTGCTGTTTTTTGATTTTTTATTGGCGTATAAGGATGTAGCATGTCCGCTTTTTGCATCACTTCGGTAAAGCGTTTACTTTAGCATGGGCGCTCATTTTTTGAGCAAGCCTCGATAAGATCTTTCTTACCTAGATAAAATTTAATGTAAAGAAATAGTTGCCATGGAACCAAAAAAGTCGTATAGTGTTTCGTGTGATAAAATTTCGCGTACGAAATATTATGTAGGAAAGGAGTGCATCATGAATAAACCATTGCATATCCGGGAGTTGCTGAAACGTTTAAATAAAACGTTCAGCACAATGGCGACAAAAGAGCTGTGCAAGTTCGGCCTAACTGTTCCACAATTGGTTCTCATTCGGCATATCATGACGGAACCGAAGACAATCGGACAGCTCAGTAAAGCCGTTGACCTTTCGTATAGCACTGTTTCTGGCATTATCGATCGCCTGGAGAGAGAGCAATTGGTGGAACGAGTCCGGGATGAGAACGATCGCAGGGTTGTCTGGATTCGGAAAACAGAAAAGATAACAGAACTGTTCGAAAAGGTTAATCTTTTATCCGGGGAAATTTATAAGCAGCACTTTAACAGCTTTTCAGAAGAAGAACTCAATAACATTATTAACTCTTTGGAAGCGTTAGTTACCAAACTAGAAGAGATAGAAAGCTGAGGAGAAACCATGAAGCGAAAACTGGTATTG
>JARDZO010000067.1 GCA_029240815.1 Brevibacillus sp. | reverse complement strand
AGCATTTGGGCCTCTTCTTCCAGCTTGCTGATGGTATTGATCTCTCCATTGTGGCCGAGCAGGGAGAAAGGTTGGACACGGAAGAAGTTGGATAAGGTATTGGTGGAATAACGATTGTGACCGATGGTAGTGGACGAGACGAACTGTGGGTCCGCTAAATCGCGGTAATATTGCGGCAAAATATTCGCTGAACCCATCAGTTTGTAGGCGCAGCTTATCGAGCTGAGCGACGCGACATGCACGTTGTGTGCGGCCTCGATCGCAATATGTGTGTGAAACAAGCGGCTGGCCAGGGCAGTCTCCGTCAATCCCTCCGGGGCCGCGATCGCGAGCTGCCAGAAGATCGGCTCATCACGTTGTCCATTTTTTCCGAGTACTTCGGAGTTTACTGCCTGCTCCTTTTCCAGCAAAATGGACAGATCGTCTTGAACGAAAAGAGCTCGTACTGCTTCCTGAACCGCTTGGGGATCATGCCCTGAACGGGGAACAAAGACGTGAGCCACCGCAAAGCGAGGGGCGTGAGCAAATGCTCCATCCAGTCCAGCTTCGTTCAGGTACTGGGACCAGAGCTGGCGCGGTATGTCTGTCAAAATTCCGCAGCCATCCCCTTCTCCGTTAATAAAGCCAGAGCGATGTTCCATTTGAATCATGGAGCGAATGGTCTCATCTACGTTGGTACGAGTCGGAATGCCCTGTTTTTCGATAACACAGATAATGGCACAGCTGTCGTGCTCCATACGATGGTAATCATGAAACTGTTCCATGGTTTCTTTATGGTCTCTATTCAGCATAATCCGTCCACCTCCTGTTAAATATTCTGAAACTTCTAAAAATATTGTAGTGTTTAGGATAACACGAACAGATAGACAGCACAACAAAGCGAACAGGCAGCCGAAACAATGTAAGCGCTTCATTGCAAGAAAAATAATTTTGCTCGGCAAAGACATTGATTTTATGCAAAAAAAACAGACACATCCGACCAGGTAAACGGTGGATTGTGCCTGTTTCAAATGGTTAACGATCGTGATTTTGCGTCTTGTGATGTTCGGTTTTTCTCGGTTTTTGGAAACCTACGACCTCCAGCATTTTGGAGCTCATTTTGGAATCCAACGTTTTTTCAGGAGCTTGCGGATAGGTATGTTCACCTTTTGACACCGAGATCCCTCCCTTGTGGGTAACTGCAAAAGTAGTATTCCCACCAGTTCGAAAGCGGGTCGAGGGAACCGTTCCCTTGATGGCTTTTTGCGAGTGATTAAGCGTGCAGCACTGCGAAAGACCGCTCAACCGCTGCAATCGTTTCACGGATATCTTCTTCCGTATGGGCGGTGGTGACGAACCAGGCTTCGTACTTGGACGGTGCGAGGCAGACACCCTCATCGAGCATCAGGCGGAAGAAGCGTGCAAACAGCTCTCCATCCGCTTTTTGTGCAGCATCGTAATCATAGACAGGCTCGTCTGTGAAGTACACAGCCATGGCACCTTTGACACGATTGAGCTGCATGGTTACTCCGTGAGTTTGAGCCGCTTGTCTAATGCCCGCTTCGAGCATGGCACCCAATCGTTCGAACTCGTCGTAGACACCCGGCTGGCTCAATACTTCCAGGCATGCGATTCCGGCGCGGATCGAAGCCGGATTTCCAGCCATGGTCCCTGCCTGATAAGCAGGTCCAAGCGGTGCGACTTGTTCCATGATTTCCCGGCGACCGCCGTATGCCCCGATCGGTAAGCCACCGCCGATAATTTTACCCAGTGCTGTCAAATCAGGCTCGATGCCGAGCAAGTTTTGCGCACCGCCGTAGCAAAAGCGGAAAGCAGTGATTACTTCGTCGTACACGACCAGCGCACCAGCTTCGTGCGTAATCCGGTTTACAGCTTCCAGGAAGCCAGGTTCCGGTGTCACGATACCGAAGTTGCCAACGATGGGCTCGACGAGAACTGCAGCTGTTTCGTGACCCCAGCGGTTCATAGCTTCAGCGAATGCTTCTACATCGTTAAAAGGAACAGTAATGACTTCGTTCGCGATGCTCTGTGGAATCCCGGCACTGTCCGGAATGCCGAGCGTCGAAGGACCTGATCCAGCCGCTACCAGCACGAGATCGGAATGGCCGTGATAGCAACCGGCAAATTTGATGATTTTGACGCGTCCGGTGTAGGCGCGAGCGACACGAATGCACGTCATGACGGCTTCTGTACCGGAGTTGTTGAAACGAATCCGCTCCATGGAAGGGATCGCTTCACGAATCATCGTGGCAAACTTTACTTCCCAAGGGGTAGGCGTGCCGTATAGGGTACCATTGGCAGCAGCTTCGCAGATCGCTTGAGTCACATGCGGATGAGCGTGTCCGGTGATGATTGGGCCATATGCTGCCAAGTAGTCAATGTATCGATTTCCGTCCACGTCCCAGAAATACGCTCCCTGGGCGCGTTCCATGGTGACGGGTGCACCGCCTCCTACAGCCTTGAAGGAACGGGAAGGGCTATTGACTCCCCCCAGAATCACATCGATAGCTTGTTGGTGCAGGTGTGCGGATTTTTCACGGTTCATGTTTTTTCCCTCTTTCTGTCCAAAAGGTCTTCATTATCTTACCACAGCTAGAAGATAGGTGGGTATTCACGGAGATGTATGGATGTAAAAAAGGAAAAATGATACAATTTTCGAGCAGCTGAATACGAGAGAAGGCGGTCGTCACGATGAAAATGGAATGCATCTGCGTCTCTGGAAGCGGCAAAATGAACGAGGATGCCTACGTCACGAATCAGGCGAAGCACCTTTTTGCTGTTGTGGATGGAGTGTCCTCACTGGTTCCGTATGAAAATGAAGCGGGACTGACGGGAGGTGCGTTTGCTGCACAGCTCGTGAAGCAGCATTTGGAGGAAGAGGATGGAGGGCAGAGCTTGACGGATTTGCTGGTTGGGGCAAACGAACGGCTCTACGAATGCATGCGCAAGCAACAGATTGATCTGGAGAAAAAGGAAGCCTTGTGGGGAGCGGCTTGTGCATTGGTCCGTGTGGGAGAAGCGCACATTGAGTACGCCCAGACCGGGGACTGCATGATTTTCGCTGTCTATGCAAACGATACGGTACGCACTCTGACGTATCCACAGGTCAGTCATTTGGAGCAAGTGGCATTTGCGAAATGGGAATCGTGTATTCAGCAAGGGATGAAGCAGCGGTCAGAGCTGATGGAGCAATGTCGCGACATTCTGGTCTCGAATCGCTATCTAGCCAATGAAACAGGCGGCTATGGCGTCATAAACGGGGAGCCTGCCTGCTGTGATTTTTTGGAGTCTGGTCGAATCAATCGGACAAATCTACGCGCCCTCGTCTTGCTGACAGACGGCTTGTTTATGCCACGCCCATACGCTGGATCAGAGCCGAGATGGGAAGAAACCGTCTTGCCGATCGTGCACAAAGGACTGCAGCGCTACACGGACGAATTACTGACACTCGAAAACGGCGATCCCGAATGCCTCCGCTATGTTCGCTTCAAGAAATCGGACGACAAAACAGGCGTCGTGTTGTCCTTCGACTAACAGTTTCCAGCACATCGAATTTTGCACTATCGGAACACCTCGTATACACTTACAGATGGAATACAACCGAACACAAAAGGAGTAAACCATGATTCAAGTGAAGCAGTTGCAAAAGGAGTTCCGCATTCACCAGTCCAGAGCGGGTCTTGGTGGTGCTTTTCGCGATTTGTTCAGCCGTGAATACAAGACGGTAAAAGCGGTCGATAACTTGTCTTTTACGGTGGAAGAAGGAGAAATGTTCGCACTCATCGGAGAAAATGGAGCGGGCAAATCGACAACGATCAAGATGCTGACGGGCATTCTCACTCCAAGCGATGGCGAAATCGTAATCAATGGATATGTTCCATTCAAGCAGCGTGAGGATTATGTTCGTTCTATTGGTGTGGTTTTCGGCCAACGCTCCCAGCTCTGGTGGGACTTATCGCCGATGGAGTCGTTTCGCTTGCTGAAGAGCGTCTACAAGGTAGATGACACGGAAGGCGAAAAATGGCTGGATCGTTTGATTGAGGAGCTCGATATTAGCCCGTTCGTAAGTCAGCCGGTACGCAAGCTCAGCCTAGGACAACGGATGCGCTGCGAGGTAGCGGCCTCCTTGATCCACAAGCCGAGACTGCTTTTCCTCGATGAGCCGACAGTCGGTCTGGATGTTCTGGTCAAGCAAAAGATTCGCGAGTTTCTGCGCAATCTGAATGAGACAGAGAACATGACGATTCTGCTGACGACGCATGACGTGTCCGATATCGAAGCGCTTTGTAAGCGCGTGCTGGTCATGGACAAAGGCAAACTGATTTTCGATGGTCTGCTGAGCGATTTGAAAGATCGGTGGGGGAATGGCACAGAGGTGTCCTTCCAGATGAAAAAACGGACGTCCGCAGATGACCTTCGCCGCGTATTGGGCGAATTGCCCTGTCAGATCGAGCAAGTCAATGATTACACATTGAGTGTACAGGTAGCGCGGAGTCAGGAAATGCTGCCTTTCGTCTTGTCGACTGTAATGGCATCCTTTGACGTGAGCGATGTCAAGATCATGGAGACGAGCACAGAGGAAATCGTACGCAACATTTATTCGACGGACAGCGAGGTAGCGAGTCATGCGTAAGCTTTACATGGAATTGATTCGCATGCGGTTTTTGACCATGCTGGCCTATCGGGTGAACTACTACAGCGGAATTATTATTTACGCCATCAATATTGGAGCATATTACTTTTTGTGGGGAGCGATCTACGGAGGACAGCAGCAGCTGGGTGGCCTTTCTGTTGAGCAGATGACCTCCTACGTCGCGATCGCGTGGATGTCTCGAGCGTTTTATTTCAACAACATTGATATGGAAATCGCCCAGGACGTCAGGGAAGGGAAAGTCGCGATTGAAATGATCCGACCGTACAATTATCTTTCCGTCAAGACTGCGCAGGCATTTGGTGAAGGGATCTTCCGCTTCCTGTTTTTTGCCGGGCCGGGGATCTTTTTGATCAGCCTGATTATTCCGTTTAGCTTTCCCGCGACAGCGCAAGGCTGGGGACTGTACCTGATCAGTCTGATGTTTGCCTTTTTAATCAACACCCAAGTCAACTTGCTGACGGGACTCTTCACGTTCTTCCTGTTCCGCAATGACGGAATGATGCGCGCCAAACGGGTGATCGTTGACCTCATGTCGGGCCTCGTCCTGCCGATCAGCTTTTTTCCGGGTTGGGCACAGGCAGTCATGGGCTTTCTGCCGTTTCAAGCGATCAACTACTACCCCAGCTTGATTTTCACAGGAGCGATCACTTCCGGTCGTGCATGGGAGCTGATTGGCTTTCAGGTTATCTGGATGTTCGTCATTTTTGTCCCTATCCTGATTCTATGGCGATTGGCCCGCAACAGGCTCGTCGTACAGGGAGGGTAGGTCGATCATGCAGAATATGAAACACATCCTTGGTATTTTCGCGGACTATCTAAGCCAGTACTTCAAGACCAGACTTGCTTATCGTGCGGACTTTCTCGGTGATTTGGCATCCAATCTGATCTCCGAGTTGATCAATCTCGTCTTTATTATTGTCGTGTTCCAGCATGTACCGCTGATGGGCGAGTGGACGCGTGACGAGATTATCTTCATATACGGATTCTTTTTGGTGCCATACGCGTTGTTTTCCATCTTCTTCGGCTTCTGGGATTTCAACGAACGCTATATCATCCGCGGTGAAATGGACCGGATTCTGACCAGACCTGTTCACAATCTGGCGCAAGTTTGTCTGGAATCGATTGCTCCTGACCGGATATTCGGAGTGATCTCCGGACTGATTATTATGGCGTACGCGGCTATTCAGCTCGATCTGAGCTTCTACTGGTACGACCCGATCATTTTTATCGTATTGTCGATCAGTGGTGCGTTGATCTACGGAGGAGTGTACACGGCGATTTCTGCCATCAGCTTTTTCTCCGACTCGCGTACAGGTATCGCACCGATGATTTACAATATTCAGCAGTACGGTCGCTATCCGGTGGACGTGTACAACAAAGTCATTCGTTTTGTGCTGACGTACGTGCTGCCATTTGCATTTGTCGGCGTTTATCCGGCTGCCTACTTCCTGCGTAAAGAAACGTGGTACACGTATGCGGCGATGACTCCGGTGATGGCTGTGATCTTCTTTGGCATCGGGATTGTGGTATGGAACGTGGGCGTCAGCAAATACAGAGGAGCGGGGTCTTAGGCCCCCTCTTTTTTTATGTGAACAGCCTTTTCTCACAATTCGAGCTCTCATTCCCAAATCCTGCACATAAAGCCGATTAAAAAGATCGGAAAATAATGTTCAAAGTGTCAGATTGGAATTTTCGGCTATTGTCAAATGAAAAAACCGCAGTATAATATGCTGTATACAACTACACATTCCTTCGGGGCAGGGTGAAATTCCCGACCGGCGGTGATCGTGCCTAGCGCATGTAAGCCCGCGAGCCTCCTGAGCTGATAAACAGCAAGGAGTGCAGGATCTGGTGAGACTCCAGAGCCGACAGTACAGTCTGGATGGGAGAAGGATGACGACAGTACGTTACCACACGTGCTTGTTTGCCTGTGCAAACGGGAGAAGGGCGCTCGATCTGCGATGGCCCTCTTGTTTCTCGTACTCATTTTTGCACATGCTTTTGTCTTGCGCCTGCCAAAGCCCTGAGGATTTTTCTTCCTCAGGGCTTTTCTATTGTACAGATAGGAATTTATAAGATTCCTATCCAGTACAAGTGCAACTAATGCTCCGCCAAAAAGCTTGGCGTAGCCAAGTTTTCTAGTTTGCACAAGTGTCAGGACGTGTGGATCACGACCACTGTTGCCATTCCTCAAGAAGGAGAACAAAAATGAGGAGATGGTACACATGAAAGAAACAGCGATGCATTCATCGCGGTCAACCCAGCGGCTGGTGACGATTCCCATGCTTGCGGCGGTTGCCTTTATCTTGCAGTATTTGGAATTTCCCATTCCACTGATGCCGAGCTTTTTAAAGCTGGATTTCAGTACGCTGCCCGCATTGATCGGCGGTCTGATGTATGGTCCGGTGGCAGGGATCATCGTGGAAGTTTTGAAAAATGCGTTGCACATGCTCTTTAAAAATACGGATGGACTCCTGATCGGGGAGCTGGCCAATGTAGTTGCGGGTGCGAGCTTTATCCTGGTGGCCGTTTCCATGCAGCGCCTCGGTCAAGGAAGAAAAGGCTTTTTAACTGGCCTTGCTTTGGGGACTTTGCTGATGAGTGCGGTGATGGCACTCGCCAATGCGTTCTTCCTGTTACCTGCTTACGCGGCGCTGTATCAAATGCCGATGGATACACTGCTGTCTACCTTTGGAGCAAGCAGCGTATGGTCTCTCGTCTTGTACGGAATCGTTCCGTTCAACATTTTCAAAGGGGCGATGCTTTCCCTGGTCGCTTATCCGGTGTACGTCAAACTGGGGTCTAGACTGAGTCCGCGTGCCACAAATTGACAATCGCGCGATGACTTGCTAACATATCTATTTAATAAAGGCTATGCAAGGACTCGCAGTGATTCGCCACGTCCCAGAGAGTCGGCCCTTGTCTGGAAGGTCGATACTACGGCATGACTGCACCCCATCCTGAAGCCGCTGGCGATGAGCCGTGCCGGATGCCCCGCCGTTATCGGGATATTTGAGTGGATTGTAGCTTTTGCTATGGTCAATCAGGGTGGTACCGCGGATGTTGATCCTCCGTCCCTATTATGGGATGGAGGATTTTTTGCATTTTCTAACATTCATTTTGAAAAGAGGAGCTGTAGCATGATGAAAGAGGAAAAGGCATTTGTGAAAGAAATTACGCCACAATCGGAGGATTTCTCACGCTGGTACATCGATACGATTAAAAAAGCGGACCTGATGGATTATACGCCTGTTCGCGGTTGTATCGTGTTCAAGCCGGAAGGGTTTGAGCTGTGGGAACGGATTCAGGAGGCGATGAACAAGCGCTTCAAGGAAACCGGACACCGAAACGCCTATTTCCCCATGCTGATCCCTGAGTCCTTCATGCAAAAAGAAAAAGAACATATCGAGGGTTTTAATCCAGAACTGCCGTGGGTGACGGAAGCTGGCGGCGAGCCTTTGGAGGAAAAACTGGCACTGCGTCCGACGTCCGAGACGATCATCGGCCACATGTACAGCCAATGGATTCAGAGCTACCGCGATCTGCCGGTTCTGATCAATCAATGGGCAAACGTATTCCGCTGGGAAAAGCGAACCATGCCGTTTTTACGTACATCTGAGTTTCTCTGGCAGGAAGGGCACACGGCTCACGCTACGGAAGACGAAGCGCGCCAGGAGACCATGCAGATGCTGGAGATATACCGGGAAGTCGTAGAGCAAGAGCTGGCGATCCCTGTATGGAAAGGGCAAAAGACTCCGAGTGAACGCTTCGCAGGAGCTGTGGATACGTATTCCATCGAAGCGATGATGAAGGATGGCAAAGCCGTTCAGGCAGGAACCTCTCACTACTTGGGCGACAACTTCGCACGTGGCTTTGAAATCAAGTTCCTCGATCGAGACAATACATTTAAATACGTGCACACGACGTCATGGGGGAGCTCGACGCGCCTGATCGGGTCGATGATCATGGTGCATGGCGATGATCGCGGACTGTCGTTGCCGCCACGGATGGCACCTACTCAAGTGATCATGATTCCTGTGGGTCCGATGAAGCTCCGGGAACAAGTGATGCAGGCTTTTGATCCGCTCTTTGATACGATCAAGGCATCTGGCGTCCGAGTACGGGCTGATTTGCGGGAAGAAACGCCGGGCTGGAAATTCAATGAGTGGGAAATGCGCGGAGTGCCGCTGCGTCTGGAAATGGGGCCGCGCGATGTGGAGAATGGGCAAGTGATTTTGGCTCGCCGTGATACGGGAGAAAAAGTGACTGTAGCGCTAGATGGTATCGTAGAGTCTATTCAGAAATTGCTGGAGGAAATTCAGCAAAACATGTTCCATAAGGCGCTGGCTTTCCGAGAAGCGAATTCCCATCTGGAGATCGACACCTTGGAGCAATTGGCTGCTCACATCGCAAAGAGCGAGCAGGAAAATGGCACGAGCGGCTGGGTATTAGCCGGCTGGTGCGGAGACGATGCGTGCGAAGCAAAGGTCAAGGAAGAGACCAAGTTCACCTCCCGCAATATTCCGTTTGAGCCACCTGTGCACAAAGAAACATGCATCTGTTGTGGAGAAAAAGCGCAGCATACGGTTTGGTTTGGCCGCGCTTATTAGAAGAAAAAGGTTGGCTTTGCTAAGCCTTGGAGCTAGCAGGGCCGAACGTACAAGAAACAGGCGTGCCCTCACCTAAATCGGGCATGCCTGTTTTCTTTTTTTCATGTTTATGCTAAACGTTAGAACGTTGAGTCGTTACCCAGTCCATGAAGCTTTGTACGTTTGTAAAAAGAAAATCCGGCTGCGGATCGAACTTACCGCCTTTTTGGGTGACAGCGAGCCAATCGACGCCTACCGTCGTCAACCCTGCTGCACCACCTGCCAGGACATCCGCATCGCTGTCACCGACATAGATCGTTTCTGAAGCATTTGCTCCCAGCTGTTCCATGGCGAGCAGTATCCCTTCAGGGTGAGGCTTGGGGTTCGTGACATCATCCCCGGTGATGACCACGTCAAAATACGGGGATAATTGCCATTCCCGCAGTGATATGTCTGCACTCCGTCTCCCTTTTCCTGTGACGATCCCCATCTGAAGGCCAGTTGTCCGCAATTGTTCGAGCATGCGAGCGATTTCGGGAGGATTTTGCAAACGTACATGCTCGTCGGCATAGGCGGCAAAGAAGTGGTCGAGGGCAGCTTCGTGTTCGTGGGGCGGGAGTTCGTTTTTTACAATCCCTGTCTCTGTGGGCCCGAACAACGCGATGATTTGCTCATCCGAGTAATGCTTTTGCAAGAAGTGCTGAAACGTAGAGCGAAAGGCAGTAAAAATGAGCGGCAGCGTATCCGCTACGGTTCCATCGAAGTCAAACAGGATGGTTCTCATACGACGACCTCCATTCTTTTCAACACAAAAAGAAAACCATCTCTGCTGATGGTTTTCATGATGTCAGTAACGATTATGCAGCGAACGATTCTGCTATTCTTCGGAATCCTCGAAAGGCTCTTCGGAATCATCAGAAGGGTCAGCAGGTGTCAAAGGAAAGAGCACGTCGAAAAACTTGAACTTACGGCGACCGGGCTCACTTTTAAAAGCTTTGTACTTGTGCAAAAGCTCACTGATTTCCTCAACGAACTGATTGCGCTCGTCCTGATTGAGGTGAAACTCATGCAAGTTGAATGCAAACGTGTTCTTGTACTCTTTACGCATATCCTTATCACTGGCAACAAAACGGTTCAGGGTACGCATGAGATCTTTTTCAGTAGTTCGGAACGGTGTGAACATCACATCGCTCAATTGCTGTGCGTTTTCTTCGATCATGACTTGCAGCTTGACCTGAATCACCTTGGCTATTGGTTCGTAGTACTTTTCCACGATGGAGCCTTTGACGCGAGTATCCACCTGTTCCAGCAAACCGACACGAACAAGTTCCTTCACGTGGTAGTGAAGACGGGCAGCGTTTTCACCTAGCTCCGTAGCAATTTGCTTTGCTGTACGAGGTTCCAGATCCTCAAAGAGTTCTAGAATTTTGACACGCTCGGCTATCGCAAGGGATTTAAGCGCTTCTGGGTCTGTAACTTCAAAAATCTCTTTCATGCCATTTCTCACCATCCAACTGACTAGGCCAAATTTTGATTTTTCATCGTTCTCTATACTATCAATTAATTCTATCGTTTTCTGATAGAAAGCGCAACGTGTATACAGATGAAGTGCCTGTAAGCTTGTGGTAAAATGGAAAAAGTACATACAAGGATAATAGGGAATAGAAGGAAGGGATAAGCATGACCGAAATTGGACAAGCCGCGCCTGATTTTACGCTGCAAGCAAACGAGAATCAGACCATTTCACTTTCTTCGTATCGGGGAAAGAACGTAGTGCTCTATTTTTATCCCAAAGACATGACACCGGGATGTACGACAGAAGCTTGCGATTTTCGCGATTACCACCCTCAGTTCAAGCAATTGGATACGGTAGTGTTGGGGATAAGCCCGGATGAAGTGAAGTCCCATGATAAGTTTGTGGCCAAACATGAATTGCCGTTTCCTCTATTGGCGGACCCTGATCATCAGGTGGCAGAGGCGTATGGTGTGTGGGCTTTGAAAAAAATGTACGGCAGAGAATATATGGGCATCGAGCGGTCTACTTTTGTCATTGATAAACAAGGGAATATCGCCAAAGCATGGCCAAAAGTGAAGGTAAAGGGGCACGTTCAGGAAGTGCTCCAATTTATTCAGGAAGACCTGCAAGCATAGCCAATGTGTTACATAGAAAAGGAGGATCTGCCTAATGAGTGTATCGATCGATTATGTCGTTGATTCTTTTTGCCAACTGGCAAATATCCCAAGTCCGTCTGGTAATACCGTGAAAGTAATGTCTTGGGTTTCGCAGGAGCTCGAAAAGCTGGGTGTTGCGTTTAAGCGCACGAACAAAGGCGCAATCATTGCCACCATTCCAGGAGCGAATGAAGAAAAGGCACGCCTGCTCACAGCACATGTGGACACGCTGGGTGCCATGGTCAAAGAAATCAAGTCCAACGGCCGTCTGAAGCTTACTCTGATTGGCGGGTTTGAGTTCAATGCAGTAGAAGGCGAGCATTGCGTTGTGGAAACAGGAAGCGGACGCCTGGTGACAGGAACCATTTTGTCGACGAAAGCTTCCGTGCATGTGTACGGTCGGGAAGCGGGCAAGGCTGAGCGTTCGGATCAAAACATGGAAGTCCGTCTGGATGAAAAAGTGACAACCAAACAGGAAGTGCTCGATCTGGGGATTTCCGTAGGAGACTTCGTGTCCTTTGATCCACGCGTGACGGTTACCGAAAGCGGTTTTATCAAGTCCCGTCACATCGATGACAAGGCGAGCGTCGCTGTTTTACTAGGCGTTCTCAAACAGCTGCAGGAATCAGGCGCAAAGCTGCCTTACACCACTCACTTTTTCATCAGCAACAACGAAGAAATCGGCTATGGCGGTAACTCCAGCATTCCAGCCAATGTCATTGAGTATTTGGCTGTGGACATGGGTGCGATCGGTGATGGGCAGACGACTGATGAATACTGCGTCTCTATTTGTGCGAAAGATTCTTCGGGACCATACCACTACGGATTGCGCAGCCATTTGACCAAGCTCGCGGAAGCAAACGGCTTGAACTATCAGGTCGATATTTACCCGTTTTACGGCTCGGATGCAAGTGCAGCGCTGCGTTCTGGATACGACATCGTTCACGGACTGATCGGTCCTGGGGTAGATGCTTCTCACTCTCATGAACGGACACATCGGGAAGCGCTCGATAACACAGCGAAACTGGTAATGGCATACCTCCAATCAGAACAATTGCAAGCATAGGAGTGTCGTTATGAGCAATATGTATCAATGGGCGGACTATTACGACTTGACGCAGCGCGGCTTGAACGGAGATGTAGACTTTTATCTGGATCAGGCCAAACAGGCGGGAGGCAAAGTGCTGGAGCTGGGATGTGGAACGGGACGCATCAGCATTCCGTTGGCGCAGGCAGGAATCGACGTTACAGGACTGGATCTATCTCAGGAGATGTTAGAAAAGGCCAAGCAAAAGGCGAGTGAGTCAGGTGTCGCTGACTCGTTACACTTCATGCAGGGAGATATGCGAAATTTCGAACTGGGACAGACCTTTTCGCTGATCATGATTCCGTTTCGCTCATTCCTGCACCTGTTGCACATCCATGAGCAAATGAAGGCATTGACCTGTATCCGCAAGCATCTGGCTCCTGGTGGCAAATTCGTGATGAATGTTTTTGTGCCGAAAATCAGCCATTTTTCTGAAGAAAACGAAAAGATGTCTCTGCGAGGAACGTATCGCCTCGACAACGGTGAGGAAGTAGCGATGTGGGATTACACCCGTTATGACCATTTTCAGCAATTGTGTGAAGTGACGCGGATTTATGAACGCTCCGATGTGAAGGGCTTGGTTACGGAACGTGTAACGGGCCGCTTCAACCTGCGCTATATCTTTCCTGCTGAGCTGCATCATCTGTTCCGGTTAAATGGCTTAAAAGTGACACAGCGCTATGGGACTTTTGCGAAAACAGCCTTTGATGCCAGCAGTACCGAATTGATCGTGGTAGCTGAAGCTATATAGCTTGTCGATTTCCAGGGAAATAAGGGGATAAATGGAGGAGTCTGGATGAAAATCTACACGAAAACAGGTGACAAAGGCGAAACCTCATTGGTAGCCGGTGTCCGCGTACCCAAGTTTGCAGATCGGGTAGAAGCATATGGCACGTGTGATGAGGCAAATTCACAGATTGGGTTGGCTCTGTCTCTGCTGCCCGAGTCTGTTGATTGGACCGAGCTTCGTGAAGTGTTTCACGTCATCCAAACCAAGCTGTTTCACGTAGGCGCTGAGTTGGCGACACCTGAGGGGAAAAAGGTAGGCTGGCCGATCGGGGAAGAAGATGTCACGTTTCTCGAAGGACAGATTGACAAGCTGGATGCAGACTTGCCTCCGTTGACCAACTTCGTATTGCCAGGGGGACACCCTGCAGCTTCGGCGTTCCATGTTTCGCGTACTGTTGTTAGACGTGCGGAGCGCAAAGCCGTCCATGTAGCGACGCAAGAGCAAGTGAATCAATCGGTCGTCAAATACTTGAATCGGTTGTCCGACTACTTGTTCGTTGTTGCACGGTACGTAAACAAACAGACAGCTACTACAGAACAGACCTTGCACGAATAGATCCAGATGCGTCAGGCAGTGCCTATTTGGATATGAGGAATGGTGCACGATGTCTGCTGGTCTGGCGCCTTGTTATTCGTCTGAGTATTCAGCGGATAGATGCGATGCACTACAGCCTGGTCAAAGCTTAGCGGGAGACGCGCAGAGTGCGCGGTCTCACATAACCATACCACGCACGTAAATCAGCAGGGGGCATTTATGAATCTGTCGTCGATCGTCGAAAAATCAGATATTGCTTACAAACTCGCCTTTTCCAATAGGGTGGAGCGGCCATGGGGCTATCTGTTCTGGAATGAGGAAAACCCGAATCACTATGACGCCAACCATGCGCATGTTACCCACCCTATCACGGAGATCGGGCAAGCAACTGCGTTAATGGGGGAAGTCATCCCCTTCTTTGAGGAAAAAGGGATCTATCCTCGCTTTTACCTATATAACCAGCAAAATCAGCAGGTGCTGATCGGACAACTGGAGAGTCAAGGCTTTCACACGGAGGTGCTACCTTCTCCCATCCAGATCTGGAAGGGTGAACTCGCTACCGTTCATGATGTTGCGGGGATCGTGATTGAGCCGGTTACCACAGCTAATTACGAAGAATGCTTGCGGGTCGAGTCCGTGCCGGAGTTTGGTGGGAAGGAGGTCAGGGAAAAGGCGTTTACCAAGGAGTTTGCCCACCCCGCCTTTCAACACTTCTTGCTTCGTGTAAATGGGGAACCTGCCTCATCGTTATGTTTGCTGCGGGCAGGAGATATTGTGCGGATTGAAAACGTGGCGACCTTGCCAGACTTTCGCGGAAAGGGTCTGATCGGTCACTTGATCCGTTTTGCGCAGGAGCAGTTTATGCTCTCGGGTGGTTCTCAGCTATGGGTATGTCCGATCAATGAACGGGTAGAAAAAGTATATGACCGCTACGGCTTTGAAACGGTGGGAGTCATTCCGTTTGTGCACGTATTTCGTGGTGGTAAAGGTGTCTTGGAGTTTCGATAGTCACTGTTAAAAGCCCCTGTAGTTTTGTTCAGGGGCTTTCAGTCATTCAGGCATCCATTTGTTCCGTGTTGGCCAATTTGGTTTATCACTTTGTTGCTTCTCCAGCTTGATGGAATAGCCTTCCAGCGACCCTGTTGTTTGGCATGATCATCAGCTATTTGTGTATACGGGCGGTCCAACATTTCAAGCAAGCTCGTACTTAGCGTAAATACATAGAGATCCCTTGCTGAAAGTCGATTTTAGGGGTGTCAAACGAATCGTAGAGGCGCTGTCCATCCTGGCATGCATTGCCTTCGAGCAGCATGGTCAATTGTGTATTCGTAATAGGGAAAAATGTAAAACCCTCCATGAGATTGATGACTGGCTTCATCAGAAGGAGGGGGATATGAATTTTGCGGACGTGTCGTTTACCGAGAGCTGACCCGATACTGTCGAGAATTTGCCCATACGTGATTGCTTTTGGTCCGCCTGTTTCATAGATCTGGTTCGTCGCAGACGTGTTCGACAAGGCACGGACGAACACATCAGCGACCGTATCTCGTGCTACAGGCTGTAAAGGGTAAGAGCCGTTTCCGAGCACGGGAGTTACCGGTAGCTTTACCAAATCAGCAAGCATGTTTACGAATTCATCTCCTGGTCCAAAAATGACAGAAGGGCGGAAAATGACGTACGGAATTCCGCTAGCCTGCACGAGCTGTTCCGCCTCGTACTTTGTCCGATGATAGCCGCTCGTAGCATTTTCACGGGCTCCCAACGCACTCATATGCACAAAGCGACTGATTCCAGTCTGCTTGGCCGCTTCCACTACATTCCTCGTACCCTCGACATGAATGCGCGAAAACGTGACCCCTTTTCCAGGCTGCTCCCGAATGATTCCGACGAGATGAATGACTGCATCACAACCGGTCATCGCTTTTATCAACGACGCCTGATCAAATAGATCACCCGTTACATAAGTGACATTCCCGTTCGTGGCGTCGTCCTGTGGCTTTTTTCTTTCTGATCCAGGTCGAATGAGGCAAACGCTATGATGTCCTTCTTTGCTCAACTTTGCCAGTAAACCCTTCCCTACAAAACCGGTCGCACCGGTCAGGAATACTTTCATGAGCATCTCCCCCCGTCATAATCTTCCATTCTAATAGTACATCAACGCAAGGCGAGCATGCCACAAAGTCACCAGATTGCTGAGTTGACGCCGCACGGTATAATGGAGAAAAAGGGGGATATACCTATGGCGCAACGCAAAGTACCCGTTGATGAAATATTGGATACGCTGCACCAGCTGTATCCGGACGCGCATTGTGAATTAAACTATACTACCCCGTTTGAGCTTCTGATCGCCACGATCCTGTCAGCGCAATGTACAGATAAACGGGTTAATGAAATAACAGCACCAATGTTTGAAAAGCTGAATCAGCCGGAGCACTACCTTCATTTGACACAAGAAGAAATGGAGGAGCATATAAAAGGACTTGGGCTGTATAAAAATAAGAGTAAGAACATTTTAGAGACCTGTCGAATCCTATACGAAAAATACAATAGCGAGGTGCCGCAAACGCATAAGGAGCTGGAGGCGTTGCCGGGTGTCGGGAGAAAGACAGCAAATGTCGTGCTGTCCAATGCGTACGGAGTCCCCGCGATCGCCGTTGATACCCATGTGTTTCGCGTAGGCAATCGCCTAGGGTTGGCAAAAAGCGATAACGTGGATGAAGTAGAGCGTCAATTGATGAAGCGTATTCCCCGGGAAAAATGGTCGGATGCCCATCACTGGCTCATTTGGCACGGAAGACGGATCTGCTCAGCGCGCAACCCGCAATGTGGGATATGTCCGCTTCAATCAATGTGCAAGCATGCGATTGCGGAAGGAAAAAAAGCTCAAACTAAATCAAAAGCGAAGACGAAAGCACAGGCGTAATTCTCCATTTCCAGTTTCTTCATTGCCTATTTAGATGTAATGGATATTGACAGTTTTCGCTAAGTAGACGTACACTTATTTATATTAATTCTAATCAATGACATGAGAAACGATTATTCTTTTGTCTTTGCGAAAGACTGTGGGGTGTAACGATATGGCACAGCGTGTAGAAAAAGCTGTAGAAATCCTGAAGAATACCGGGGTTCGAATGACACCTCAACGCCATGCCATTTTGACCTATTTGCTGGAGACGATGACTCACCCGACGGCTGACGAAATATACAAAGCTCTCGAAGGCAAATTCCCCAATATGAGTGTAGCTACGATTTATAACAATTTGCGCGTTTTTAAAGATGCGGGATTAGTTGTTGAATTGACTTATGGGGATGCGTCCAGCCGGTTTGATGCAAATGTGGAGGAAGATCACTATCACGCCATCTGTTCGAAGTGTGGGGCGATTAGCGATTTCCATTTCCCTTATTTGCGGGACGCGGAAGAATCCGCAGCGAAAGACATCGGTTTTCACGTTACGGGTCATCGCATGGAAGTCTATGGCATCTGTGATGCCTGTCAAAAGAACACCCACTGAAATCGCTTTAAATCTGAGAAACACCTTCTGAATCAACCGGAAATCAGTTGAGGAGGAAGGTGTTTTTTAGCGCAACCTGTAACGTTTTGTCGTTTCAAACGTCTTTTGAAAGGAAGCATGTTTACGAGCGTTTAGTATGTCAGAAGGTTGTGAATGGTTTGAACGTATGGAATGTGAACGGGAAAGACCGAAATAGATCGATGGACGTCCTTTTGGGATGCTGTCCGTTTGGGAGGAGGTCGTAGCCATGGGTCTGGAATTGGGAATGGCACCTCGTCCCAAGAAAAGAAGAAAACGAGTCCTTCAGTTCTTCTTCATGCTCATGCTCTTTTTTGTCGCGATATTCGGTACGATTTACTGGTTCTTCATGCTGAGGGCGTCCACAGAGCACGTCCAGCCGTACGACGGAGCGAAGCAGGTAATCGTTTACGAAGGAACGCGAACAGCCACGCCTTATTTGGTTGAATCTAACCAGGTTTTGCTGCCCTTTGAGTTTATAAAAGAGCATATAGATCCTGCTATTTTTTGGGACGAACCTACTCACTCTGTCATCGTTACGACGAAAGACAAAGTTCTTCGGATGGAGAGCGGGCAAGTGGTTGCCTACTTGAACAAACAGCCTGTCAATTTGCAGGTGCCCGTCAAAGAGGTAGAGGGTGTGCGCTACGTTCCGATGGATCCTCTGGAAAAGCTGTACCCGTACGCCTTTGTGCAAATATCGAATTCAGGCGTACTAACGGTCGAAAAAGACGGGTACGCCATACAGCAAGCTACAGTCGTCGCAGGTGATGAACTCCAGCTTGTCCGGACGGGTGCGTCTAACCGCACGCCAATTATCGCCGAGTTAGCGGCAGGGGCGAATGTGGATGTGTTGGGAGAATCGGAAAAGTGGTATCGCGTCTTGACTGCAGACGGCATTGCGGGATTTTTGCCGAGAGAGAGCGTAGAACTGACGCAAGTGCGCAAGGTCAGTCTGGATCGTCCGGCGCAATCCCAGCAACCAGTTGCCTGGAAGCCGTTGGGGCAGAAAATCAATCTCGTATGGGAGCAAGTAACGAATCGGAATCCGAACGTGGAGGGTATTGGGGCCATGCCGGGAGTAAATGTCGTTTCCCCAACATGGTTTGAGCTGAAGGATCCAGAGGGGACGTTTTTGAACAAGGCAGACTCTGGCTATGTCAAGTGGGCACATCAGCGTGGCTACAAGGTATGGGGATTGGTCACCAACGGTTTTAACCCGGACTGGACCAAATCCGTGCTCGGCAGCTACGACAAGCGAGACAAAATGATTGCCCAGCTGATTCATTACGCCAACCTTTACGATTTGGACGGAATCAACATCGATTTTGAAAACGTGTATTTGGATGAGAAGCCAAAGCTTGTCCAGTTTGTTCGTGAGCTGACGCCCTATTTGCACGAGCAAGGACTCACGGTCTCGATTGATGTGACGATTAAGTCGACTGCTGAGACATGGTCGATGTTCCTGGACCGTGCTGCACTCGGACAGGTCGTGGATTACATGGCGGTCATGACCTATGACGAGCATTGGGCGTCCAGTCCAAAGGCAGGCTCGGTAGCATCGTTGCCGTGGGTTGAGAACGGATTGAAAGGTGTTATGGAAGAAGTTCCCCATCACAAGCTTCTACTGGGTGTTCCTTTCTATACTCGTCTATGGACGGAGAGCAAGCAGGCAGACGGTAGTGTAAAGGTAAGCTCGAAAGCTCTGTCAATGCCCCGCGCCCTAGAGTGGATGAATGAACGCAAGCTGACTCCAAAGGTGGATGAGGCAAGTGGTCAGAACTATGTGCAATACACGGACCCTAAGGATGGGAATACGTACAAGATGTGGCTGGAAGATGTCACTTCTATAGAAAAGCGAATGGCGCTCGTGCACAAGTACAATCTCGCAGGGGTAGCATCCTGGCGTCGCGGTTACGAAGTACCTGAGATTTGGAAGGCGGTAGAAGAAGGATTGAACAGTCAGCATGACAAGCCATCCTCTTAAACAGAAGAAAGCCACCTGCTTGCCCTTTGATGGGGAAACGCAGGTGGCTTTTTGCTTATGGATCGTACATCGTACCACATTATGTTTGGTTTTGTTGCGGTTGTCCGTCTTCGAGACGTAGAGGCTGTCCACAAAACATACAGGCGTCTTCTTTTCCGAGCATCTTTGTTACTTTTTGGCACGAA
Organism: Brevibacillus sp.; assembly: GCA_029240815.1. The sequence continues at coordinate 1,506 of JARDZO010000067.1, read as the reverse complement.
GGGCATTGTACTTGTGGAGCAGAGGTTGAGACCATTCCGGAAATCATAAACATAACCGTGCTGCCCATCGTTAAAATAAAGCCGATGATCAACAGCAACGTCATAAAGACGTGAGAGCCTTTGAGCAGGGTGCCGAGAAAAGGAATAAAGTCCAAGTATCCAGCAAAAAAAGCGTACCCTGTATACATCAGCAAAATACCGATCACCATGCTCCAGTTACCCCAAGTGCGCATGCGTTTGATCTTGCTAAGGCGTTCAGTTTTCTTCATCATCATTCCTCCTACCCTACAGTATAGCATACAAAGGATTTGTCTGTTGACAAGCAGGAAAAGGACCTCTCATGTAGAATCCATAAGTTCAACCCAGGGGCAGGGAGGAAGAATGGCATGAACATGAGGCCAGAAGAGAGTCAACAAACGTATCTCGAGCTGCTTCAAAAGCGTTTGGATGTACAAGCTGTACTTATGTTGCCTGATTTCCCCTTTCGAGAAGGTACCTATTATTTAATTGTAGCCAAACAGCCTGAGACTGATGGTACCATTCGGCGAGTTCTTTTTCATGACCAATTGATTATGGAGCATTGGGTAAGCATTTGGCACCTAGAAAAGGGAGCGATGTATGGCTTGGACGAGAAGCTGGCGCACATACTAGCGAGAGCGGAGATTCTCATTGATAAAGACGATTATATGAAACAAATGAAGCAACGACTCTTCAGGCTCACTGATTCGTTGCAAAAAAAGGTCATATGTAGAGAGTATTCCCGTTTGGTACTTTTCTTCCATGAAGCAAAAGAGTGGCTGCAGCAAGGTCTCTCTTTGGATGCCTATCACGCTTTTGTTCAGGCTCTGCATGCGTGGGCGCGACTGATTGTCTACGAAATGGGTGAACAGCCCCAAGCGGCATTATGGTCTCAAGTAAAGCGGTTGGATTCCTCCGTTTATAAGTTGTATGAAGAACTGTCGATGAATGCAGAGACATTGGAAAAGCGAATCGAGCTCTTGGTGCTTGCAATTGAATTTGCGGTTACATCGCGTATGAAGGAATCAGTGCGTTATTTGATGGAACTAATGGAGACGAAAGCAGGACCTTGGCGATTGCACGAGCTGATGAATCATCCTGCAGTGCAAGCGGCAGACATCCAGATTCCTTCCTTGATCGATAAAATGGTTCAGCGATCATTCATTCAGGAAGTAGTCTGTCCAGGTAGTAAGGATGGGGAGCAAGAGACTTGTTTTATATTGTTGGGTTAAAACTTTTTAAATACTGTTGACTTCTGTTTGAGGATCATGCTATATTAACAAACGTCGCTGCTGCTTCAACGGAAAAACTGGTAGCGAAAAAGTTAAAAAAACCACTTGATTTTCTAGACGGAAATGTGGTAAATTAAAAAAGTCGCCTCTGGGCGATGAACAAAAAATGCTCTTTGAAAACTGAACAGCGAAAGCGTTGATGAGTCTATCATTAAATGATTTGCCAGCTTTGAACCAGATACAAACTTTATTGGAG
>JARDZO010000066.1 GCA_029240815.1 Brevibacillus sp. | reverse complement strand
CGTTTTACGATGGACTCTACACTCAGGATAGCAGCCTGTGGTGAATTGATAATCGGCTGAGACTGAATGGACCCGAAAGAACCTGTATTGTTTACCGTGAAAGTACCGCCTGTCATGTCATCCATCGTCAGCTTACCCGCACGAGTGCGTGCCGCCAGATCATCTACCGACTTGGCGATGCCCAGGATCGATTTTTGATCGGCATCCTTGATCACCGGTACGTATAAAGCATCTTCGGTCGCGACTGCGATCGAGATGTTGATGTTTTTCTTGACGATGATCTTGTCTCCCGCCCATGTGGCATTGATCATCGGATATTCTTTGAGCGATTCTACGACTGCCTTGATGAAGAATGGCAGGAACGTGAGATTGAGACCTTCTTTGCGAGCAAAGTCCCCTTTCGCCTGATTGCGGAAATTCACGAGATTGGTCACATCGACTTCGACCATCGTCCATGCGTGCGGTGCCTCATGCTTGCTCTGCACCATTCGGTTGGCGATCGTGCGACGAATTGGCGTAACCGGGATGATCTCGTCGCCGCTTGCAACCGGAATATCCACATGAGCTGCAGGGGTTGGCGCTGGTGTACTGCTGACAGGTGCATTCGAAGCAGGTACAGTAGTCGCTCGTTCCGCTGCTGGTTGTGCAACCTTCTCCTGCACGGTCTCCGCTGGCTTTTGTCCGCCTGCGTCGATAATCGCCTGTACATCTTTTCGCGTTACACGTCCACCCGCGCCAGTCCCTACGATACGCGAGAGGTCAATGCCATGCTCCTGGGATAGTACGACTACTGCTGGAGAATAACGCTGTTTCGTTCCGTTCTCTACAGGCTTTGCTGCCACTTGGGAAGCAACCGATGTTTGTGTTTGCACTGACACAGCCTGCTCTGTAACCACTGGTGCCGCTGGAATGGCTGGAGATGCCTGAGATTCCCCAGCTGCACCACTTTCTTCTATATATAGAATCAACGTGCCTATCGCGACTGTTTCGCCTTCTTGTACCACGATCTCCGTGACACGACCTGACACGGTGGATGGCACTTCTGCGTTGACCTTATCGGTCGTTACTTCAGCCAGCGAATCGTACTTTTTTACGGTGTCTCCCACATTGACAAGCCATTTGCTAATGGTGCCCTCGGTCACGCTCTCTCCGAGCTGGGGCATGAGTACTTTCGTTGCCATGATCGTTAGTCCTCCTCGCCTTAAAAGTTCGCCAGTTCCCGCATCGCTTCCAATACCTTATCCGGGTTCAGCATAAAGAATTTTTCCATCGGCGGGCTGTACGGCATAGCCGGTACATCAGGACCACACAGACGTTTGATCGGTGCATCGAGATCGAACAAGCATTGCTCGGCGATAACAGCTGCTACTTCTCCGCCGACTCCGCCTTCTTTATTGTCTTCATGCACGATCAGAACTTTCCCTGTCTTGGACGCCGCTTCTGCAATTGCCTCTTTGTCTAGTGGATACAAGGTGCGCAAATCGAGTACATGCGCACTGATGCCCTCTTGAGCCAGCTTTTCAGCTGCTTGAAGGCAGAAGTGCAGGGCAAGACCGTAGGAAATAACCGTGATGTCTGTTCCTTCTCGCTTGACGTCTGCCTTTCCGATCGGCAGGACGTAATCATGATCAGGAACTTCTCCTTTGATCAAGCGATAGCAACGTTTATGCTCGAAGAAGAGCACTGGATCTTCATCGCGAATCGCAGCCTTGAGCAAGCCTTTTGCATCATACGGTGTGGACGGTGCCACAACCTTAAGACCTGGTATGTTGGTAAACATCGCTTCTACCGATTGCGAGTGATAGAGCGCACCGTGCACTCCGCCCCCGAATGGCGCACGAATGGTGATGGGGCAGTTCCAGTCGTTGTTGGAACGATAACGCATTTTCGCTGCTTCGCTGACAATCTGGTTGACTGCCGGCATGATAAAGTCAGCAAACTGGATCTCCGCGATCGGACGCATGCCATAGGCTGCTGCACCAATCCCTACACCGACAATCGCTGATTCAGCCAGTGGTGTATCAATCACGCGTTCCTCGCCAAACTCTTCAATCAAACCAACGGTGGCCCGGAAAACACCGCCGCGTACACCGACGTCTTCCCCGAGGACAAATACATTGGGATCGCGACGCATTTCTTCACGCATCGCCATCGTAATCGCATCAATAAACGAAATGACCGCCATCTGGATTCCCCCTTATTCCCCGTATACGTGTGTCATGGTTGATTCTGGTATCGGATATGGCGCGTTTTCTGCATACTCGGTCGCCTCATCCACTTCCAGTTGCACGCGAGCCAGCATGTCTTGTTCCGTGTTTTCATCCAGCAATCCGATTTCTCGCAAATAAGCCGCAAAAACGATCAACGGATCTTTTTTCTTAGCTTCCTCTACTTCTTCACGTGTCCGATAGACACGGTCGTCATCGTCACTGGAGTGCGGAACCAGACGGTACATCACCGCTTCGATCAAGGTAGGACCTGCGCCGCTCCGTGCACGCTCCACCGCTTCCTTGGTGACGCGGTATACTTCGATCGGGTCGTTTCCATCCACACTCACTCCCGGGAAGCCATATCCAATTGCACGGTCAGCTACACTCTCACATGCCAGCTGCTTTTTTAATGGTACCGAGATCGCGTATTTGTTGTTTTCACAGAAGAAGATGACTGGCAGCTTGTGTACACCAGCAAAGTTGGCACCTTCGTGAAAGTCACCCTGGTTGCTGGAGCCTTCTCCAAAAGAAGTGTAGACCACGAAGTCTTTTTGTTGCATTCTTCCTGCCAATGCCATGCCCACTGCGTGAGGAACTTGAGTCGTCACAGGGCTGGAGCCCGTCAAAATGTTGTATTTTTTTCCGCCAAAGTGACCTGGCATCTGCCGCCCGCCACTGTTTGGATCTTCTGCTTTTGCAAACGCGGACAGCATGCAATCGCGAGCTGTCTGTCCAAATACGAGTACCAATCCGAGGTCGCGATAGTACGGGCACAAGTAATCTTTACCCGTTTCCATGGCAAAAGCCGCTCCGACCTGAGCTGCCTCCTGTCCTTGGCAAGAAATAACGAACGGTACCTTACCCGCCCGATTCAACAGCCATTGGCGCTCGTCAATTTTACGTGCCATCAGCATGTAATAGTACATGTCAAGTACTTGCGCGTCTGTCAAACCTACTTGTTCATGCCGCTTGGTTGTCATCGTCGGTTACCCTCCTCGCTAAATGTGAATCGCTTTTCCATCGACCGCCAAAGCAGCTTCCATCAGTGCTTCTGACAGCGTAGGGTGCGGATGGATCGTCGTGCCGATCTCCCATGGAGTCGCATCCAGCACGCGAGCGAGACCTGCTTCAGAAATCATGTCTGTCACGTGCGGTCCAATCATGTGAACGCCGAGCAAATCATTTGTTTTGGCATCTACGACCACTTTGACAAAGCCGTCGTTTTCCCCATGAATCAACGCTTTCCCCAACGGTTTGAAACTGAATTTTCCTACCTTCACATCAAATCCTTGTTCCTTTGCTTCTTTTTCCGTCAAGCCGACGTTAGCCACTTCTGGGCGGCTATAGGTACATTTCGGAACTTTTGTATAGTCCATGGGATGAGGGTGCCCGCCCGCCATGTGCTCCACTGCCAAAATGCCTTCATGGGATGCCACGTGAGCGAGCTGCAGCCCGCCGATGACATCTCCGATGGCGTAGATGTGAGACTCCGCTGTCTGAAAGTGCTCATTGACGACCACTACACCACGCTCGACCTTGATTTCTGTAGCTTCCAATCCAAGGTTTTCCACGTTTGCTTGTCGTCCAACGGAGACGAGTACTTTTTGTGCCTCAAAGGATTGCACGCCACTGGCCGTTTCTGCCTGAATCATGACTCGCCCTTCTCCTTTTTCCAGAGATTCGGGCAATACTTTGGCAGATGTAACGATGTTTACTTTTCTCTTTTTCAAGAGACGTGCCATCTCTTTGCTCACTTCTTCATCTTCCATCGGCAAGATGCGATCCGCGTACTCAACCACTGTGACTTCGACTCCAAAATCGTTCAACATAGAAGCCCACTCGATGCCAATCACGCCACCGCCTACGATGACGACGGACTCTGGCAACTGCTCCCATTGTAGGGCTTCATCGCTGGTCACTACATAAGAGCCGTCGATAACCAGTCCTGGCAACGTTCGTGGCCGAGATCCCGTTGCAAGCAAAAGAAAGCGAGGAACGATCATCTCCTGATCTCCGTTTTCTTTTTCAATGCGAACAGCGCCTGCTTGTGGCGAAAAGATGGACGGACCCATAACACGGCCAAAGCCTTCAAAAATCGTGATGCTGCCTTTTTTCATTAAGTACTGAATTCCTTTGTGCAGCTGCTCGATTATACCTTCCTTGCGCTCCTGGATCTTGGCAAAATCGTAGCCAACCTCACCAGCAAACACCCCGTATTTGTCACTTTCCTTGAGGGTGGCAAATACTTCGGCACTGCGCAGAAGTGCTTTGGAAGGAATACAGCCACGATGCAAGCAGGTACCGCCGAGCTTTTCCTTTTCGACGATCGCGACTTTCATCCCTAGCTGGGAGGCGCGAATCGCTGCCACGTACCCGCCAGTGCCTCCGCCCAAAACGACCAGATCAAACTCTTGAGACATAATCGATCTCTCCTTTCGTTAAGAAAACCTTTATCGAGGCATCTTTATGGATGAGCGACCGCGATTTAGCGGAAAGTTCTCATGCGCTACAGAATTCATAAGCGTTTCGCTTATAAATTCTTACACGTTAAAAAAGCCGCTTTAGGTCTCTCTATTAACGTGTGGGCTCTCCCACGTTTTTAAGCGAATACGAATATTCAAAGAACGATACGTATGTACCCCGACCGCCCTTCCAGAGAAGTACGGTCAGAGGAAATTACTCTTTAGCAAAAATTAGCGCTGGTAAACAGTCTTGCCGTTTTGCAGAAAAGTATTACGCGATTTGGCAACGCTGGCAATCCGTTCTTCTGCCAAGCGGTCTGCAGCCTGATAGGACGCCATTCCGTCACGCTCAGCGATCTCGAATACTTTGACAATATTGTCGTAGATGGTCTCGACTTTTTTCAGTGCGCGCTCGCGGTTGTAGCCTTGCAGTTCGTCAGCTACGTTGATAACGCCACCTGCGTTGATGACATAGTCTGGAGCGTAGATGATACCCATTCCGTGGATCTGGTCCCCGTGTCTGTCTTCTTTCAGCTGATTGTTTGCAGCACCGGCGATCACTTTTGCTTTTAACAGCGGGATCGTGTCGTCATTGATGATGGCACCCAACGCGCAAGGAGAGAAGATATCACAATCTACGCCGAAGATTTCATTTACGCCAACTGCTTTGGCGCCAAAATCGTTGACTGCGCGATTTACGTTCTCTTCGTTTATGTCGGTGACGATCAGGTGTGCACCCTCTTCATGCAGGTGACGGCAAAGATTGTAGGCCACGTTTCCTACACCTTGTACAGCCACTACGCGTCCCGAAAGATCGTCGCTTCCGTAAGCAAGCTTGGCTGCTGCTTTCATGCCCCGGTATACACCGTAAGCAGTCACAGGCGATGGATTACCGCTGGAACCAAACGCAGGGGATACCCCTGTCACGTAATCCGTTTCCAAGTGGATCATATCCATATCTGCAACAGTTGTTCCTACGTCTTCTGCTGTGATGTAACGACCATTCAAGCCTTGGATGTAACGGCCGAACGCACGGAACAGCTCTTCGCTCTTGTGCTGGCGTGGATCGCCGATGATAACAGCTTTACCTCCACCGATATTCAGCCCGGCTGCTGCATTTTTGTAAGTCATACCACGTCCGAGGCGCAGAACGTCAATGATTGCCTCTTCTTCCGTTTTGTACGGCCACATCCGCGTACCGCCGAGTGCCGGACCCAATGTCGTATCATGAATGCATATAATGGCTTTCAAACCGGAATTTTCGTCCTGGCAAAATACCAATTGCTCGTAGTCGTACTTTTGCATGTAGTCAAAGATGTTCACTGAAGAGACCTCCCTAGTATCAATCGTTGTTCGCATGGTTGCTCATAGATGTTGTACATGGGCTCCATCTGGATTATTTCCCCGTGATGAGGTTAATGCAAAAGTCGTGCCAATCCCCGTATTCATATTGAAAGCGCTTTATTTAGCTGGTTATGGATGGCTTCGTCTTTCGTCAAGCGTGCAGTTTTTTGCACGATTGCGCAAAAGGGTGCATGCAACTTATTGCACACATGTCCGATCAACTATGACCTTCCATAATACCTAGCTTCTCCAGCTTGTAGTAAAGACTGCGAATAGAGATATCCAAACGTTTTGCTGCCAAGGTCCGATTACCTCCAGCAGCCGAAAGCTCCTGTAATATATGCTGGCGTTCGGCTTCTTCTACGGCTTCCTTCAAGGTTTTACCCGAAGTGCTGGGGCTGGTCCGAGAATCGGTGCCAATAACAGCGAGTCTGCGATCTAAGGGTGGCAAATACTCTGGCAAGATGATTCGCTCGTTGATCCGCATGTGGATCATCGCTCTACCCAGTACATTTTCCAGCTCCCGCACGTTTCCTGGCCAATGATAGGAGAGCAGAAGCTGCAGCGCCTGTTCATCGATTTCTTCGACGTTTCGCCCATACTCCAGGTTGTACTTCCGTAAGAGATGCATCGATAACGGTTTGATATCTTCCAACCGCTGTCTGAGCGGAGGAATTTGAATGGGAACGACATGGAGGCGGTAGTACAAGTCCTCCCGAAACTTCCCAGCGCTGATTGCAGATTCCAAGTTCACATGTGTCGCAGTGATGACTCGCACATCGATCGCAACCGGCTTGGTACCGCCGACACGAACGACTTCCCGCTCTTGCAAGACACGGAGCAGCATGACTTGCATGCTCATCGACAGCTCGCCAATTTCGTCTAGAAAGATGGTACCACCGCTCGCTTCTTCAAAGAGCCCGCGCTTGCCTCCCCTGCGGGCGCCGGTAAACGCTCCTTCTTCGTAGCCAAAAAGCTCGCTCTCCAGCAAGCTCTCGGAAATGGCAGCGCAATTGACACGTATGAACTGCTTGTATTTGCGTTCACTCGCATTGTGGATCGCATGGGCAAACAGTTCTTTTCCTGTACCCGATTCTCCCCTCAGCAAGACCGTTGCAGGTGTCAATGCCGCTTTTTGGGCTTGTTCAATCGCCGCACGCATTGGCTCGCTATACCCAATAATGTCTGCAAAGCTATATTTCGCCTCCAGCGTGCGAATAATGCGGCGTGCTTTTTCCAGTTCTTCGGTCAATCGTTTGAATTCGGACACATCGTGAATGACTCCGACGCTCCCCTTCAGTTCGCCATCTACCATGACCGGCGCTACGTTTACGACGACGTCCTTCCGTTTATGACCGAGCTTCATCGGCACACCACGTACAGGCTTTTTCGTTTTCAATACTTGCATATGCATGCTTTCACCTTCAGAAATATCAACGGTGGCAGGCTTTCCGATAATGTCATCGGGAGTTAATCCTGTGAGCCTCGTGTATGCCGGATTGATCAATAAGCCGTTCCCATTCTTGTCTACGACCGAAATCGCTTCATCCGATGAATCGATGATGGCCTGAAGCATGCTTTGCAGCTCTTTTAAATCCGTTACTTCCTCCGCGAGTGCCATGATTTCGGTTATGTCCCGAAAGATCGCGACAGCACCTACTACTTCTCCCCGCTCATTTCGAACAGGAACGCGATTCGTAATAATACGTGTCTGATCGGGCAATATCTGCTCTTGATTCAATTCTGGAGAGCCTGTCTCTAATACGATATGTAACCGAGTGTTGGGTATACGTTCCGTCACTTTTGTATCCAACACTTCGCTTGCTTCGATGCCCATCAAACGCTCTGCTGCCTTGTTGAACAGTGTGATGATCCCTTGCCGATTCACCCCAATGATCGCATCATGAGTGGAATCGAGCATCGTTTCTCTTTCCCGTCCGCTTTGCATCATGACCGCGATCAGCTTGTCTCTTTCACGTATCAGCTTCATCACGATTCGGGTAAATGTACCCGGGATGAGCACGGTCTTGTCCTGCTTGAGATGGCGCAGATGCTTGTATTCACCCAAATCCCCTGTCGCTTCCAGGATGACGTCCAGATCGGCGTTCAGGTAAGGGCGATAATCGATATCTGTCTTAATGCCAAAGGAACGCGCCAGCTCGAGACCGGGGGCGTCTGGTCGGTGGTCGACTACGGCAACGATCTCAATGCGTTCCATTTGGTTTAACATTCGCAGGAGTGCAGTTCCACCACGTCCGGCACCAACGATGAGCAGCTTGTGCATGTGTGCCCCCTCACTTTTAACAATCATACTCGTAACCATTGTACTCCAATGGTTCAGTGTTGGACAGGCGTAGTTGCCTAGCGTGCGCTCGCTCGTGTGCAGGTCACTTATGGACAAGCCGGATTGCATTCGCTATGATGAATGGGAAGAGATAGAAAGGTGTGAAACACCCTTGATCGTTCAGAAAGTGATCGCGCTTCTGATCATGGTGATTCCGGCAGCGATTGCCATGTACGGAATCAAACTGATCCGAGATGCGTTCTTTTATTCCGTTTCCTCTGAAGTCGGCTTTTTATGGGGAAAGCTCGTTATGGGCGTTTTGTGCTTTGCCATTCCCGTTCTGTTTATCGCTGGATTCATTTTGCACCACGAACGGAAAAAAAATCGGGTACAACCGCGTTTCATGATCCCGGAGTCAGACGAAGACGAGTAGACCAGGCAGGATGTCGGCCTGGTTCTTCTAATTATTCGGGCTCTGCTGATCTGCCCCATCTGTCGATACGCTTCAACCAGCGGAACCGTTCAATCATCGTGGAGATGGAAATGAATTCGGCCAAAATGTGCAAGCAGATGAACAGTAGCAAAATAACCACTTGTGCGAGCAATGGTGTTCCGAGGACAAACAGATACCCCGCACAAAATCCTAGCGCATTGGCTCCTGTATCTCCCAACATAATACGCCCTCCTGCATCGTGACGGAAAAGCAGGCAGGTCGCCATCATCACAGGCAGCTGCCAGAGTCCGTGCCTGTAACTGCTCTCCAACCCTTCTGAGCAATACCCGATGACCATCGCGGCGATCAAGAGCAGCCAAAACACTTTCATGGCCCTCGCCGGGCGTAAGTCGAACAGATTTAGTACGTTCGGTGAGATCGCCAGCAAGCTGGCAGCTATGATCCACGTCCACAAAGAGGACGGCCCCAGCGCCAATGCGATGACGACGGCGGTGCTGCCCCCACCCCACACTTTCCAGATGCCGCTGGTCATTCTTTTCTCCCTCCACAGCATCCCGAAATGACCGCGAAAGCCTTTGGTCTGCTGATCCGAGGCGCAGTCGTCCTGCCATCCCCAAAAGGCTACTGCAATCATGCCTGCTCCGAGTAGCATCCCTTCCTTCCACGCGGAAATCTCCGTCGTCATCGTCCCAACGTATACGAGCATCCCAAGCAAAGCTATGACAGAAGAACTGACGAGCATGACTCCCCCTGCCGTCATGACTTCGAGCCCGCGGTAGTTAACCCGATGCATCCCGCGTGCGCGCAATTTTTTGAGTACAAACGAAAGTAGAGAGCGATGCACCAACACGGGGATTCCCAGCCCGATCGCGGAGGCTATCAGCCATTTCGACTCCATCTGTGTCCCTCCCACCATTTGCGACATAGCGTTCGACTAATTGCAACGAATTCTTTCCCTCGATGGCAATAGCCAGACCAGTCATTCCCCGTCTCGCGATGGGAAAACAATACGGGAATTTCCATCACGCGATACCCTGCCCGCAGTGCATCGACAGTCAAACCAACCTCAACACCAAAGCCTTTGTCGAGCTTGCCCATCTGTTGTAAGATTTCGCGGCGCACCGCTCGTTGTCCAGATAACGGAGCGGCGGTCTCAAATCCTGTCAGCATACGGATTCCGTGGTGCGCCAGTCCTTTTGCCAACCCCATCCCCGCTTTGGTCCGAGGTGGAGGGAGCACAGCCACCGCCATGTCACAGGTTCCATCCAAGACGGGCGACAGTAAATGGGCTGCCTCCGCTGCACTTTCGCGAAGATCTCCATCCAGGAGCATCACGACATCGCCTTTTGCCAACTGCCAGCCCGTTTGCAAGGCAGCTCCCTTCCCGCGATTCACAGGAAATTGAACAACGAGATCGGCCCATTTTTTCGCCAACTCCCCTGTCCCGTCTACACTGCCATCATCTACAACGATCAATTCATGACAAAAAAATCGTTCCCGAATAGCCCGAAGCGTTGCACCAATCGCATCAACTTCATTGTAGGCTGGAATGACCACACTAACTTTTTTCATGTTCCAACCTCATTTCGGTCAACAATTTTTGCACTTTTTCCAGTAGAGCCCACTGCTTTGCTGGTGAATCAGGTACTTGCTCGACGCGCAGCCAACGTCGTTTCGCAGGTAATCCTGACAGCCACTCTGGCTCCTCATGCGCAAACACCAGTAGCAGACAATTTTCTACCGTGGCACCCTCCTGATAAGGCACTACCTCGACTCCAACGGATTGCAATAATCGTTTGATCGGTGCCAGCTTTAGATCAGGCTGGTTCCAGACCAACACCTTGCTGCCAGACAAATCATGAGAATAGCGCATCGCCATAAGGTGAAAGACTTCTTCATTGCTGCGCTCCACCTCCATGAGCAAACGGTTCATCTGCTGCTTGAGCTCGTTGTTGCTTTTTAGAGCCCGATCGTATTTAGCCTCCATTTTCGCGAGGACTTCCTGCTCACCCACCGCAAACCAGGAATGCCCAGCCATTCCTCCGAGAAGAATCCCGACACCCAATGCAAAAAAGACAGCCGTGAGTGATAACAGGTGATATCGAAAGTGAATCATACAGCTGCCTCCCTAAAATGCCCAAATGCGCCATTGTGTCCAAAGCATTTGCGCAGCGTGACGGGCTATCGGATTGATCACGAGCGCTGCCCCGATGGGTGTCAGCATGGCTGCCAAGCACCAGCCCCATAGTTTCCAAGACCAGCGCGGCTGATAAAGCTGATTGACTCCTTTGGCATCGATCAACTTCGTCCCGATTTTGGTTCGGACCAACAAGGTGCTCGCCATTCCTTTGCGCCCTTTTTCCAGAAAATCGATCATATTGGTATGCGTTCCGATCGTTACTATCAGCTGTGCGTTCTCCTCATAAGCTAAAAGCATGGCCACATCTTCACTAGTGCCGGGTGCCGGCAACAGATGATAGGACACTCCAAGGTGAGTCACTCGAACTTGCCCAGGTGCATGTCCATTGGCAAATGCATGAACAACAATCTCCGCTCCGCACTGCAGGGCTTTGTCGGAAACACTGTCCATATCTCCCACGATCAAGTCTGGGATGTACCCAGCTTGCATCAGTGCATCAGCCCCGCCATCCACCCCGATTAACACCGGGCGATACTCACGTATGTAAGCATGCAGCGTCTGCAAATCCTCCCGGTAATGCTTCCCGCGGACGACTACCACGACATGCCTGTTGTCCATTTGGGTGCGTAATGGCAATGGATACAAAGGCTTCAGGAAAAGATCCTTTTCCCGACTCGCATACTGAAGGGTATTGTCAATAAAGCGAGAGAGCGTCTCATCGAGCGAGTCACTTGCCTCCTGCCACTTCGCTTGAATATATTCCATCGTAACTGTCTGCAAAGGAATGATTTGCTTGTCACCCTGCGTGGTGTAGACAGTCAGTTGATTGTCTTCAATCGACGCCAGACAGCCATTTAGTCGTTCAATGAAATGTGAATCATACAGGTTGGCAGGTACTTCATACAGGCTAATGCCGTCAATCAACAATCTGCGTGCTCCTTCTGCCGGATAATGCCCCGTCATGTAGGATGACAAATTGATGACGACCTGTACACCAGCATCTAGCAACGATCTGGCAGCCATTTCATCTACATCTGCATGATCAATGAGTGCGATGTGATCGGAGTGGAGTCTTTTGCACAGTTGTTTTGTCTTGCGATCCGCCATGATGACTGACGTAAACGAAAAGGCATCAGGTTTTTTTCGCTTGATCACCTGTTCCACCTCCGCCATTAGTATGCTAAAAATTTCCTCGCATCATGCGTCCGAAAATGAAAAAGAGGCTGCGTAAAATACGCACCCTCTCTTCAGACACCCATTTTTAAAAATGTACTACGCTGCAGCTTTCGTTGCGTAGTAAATGATCAGACCATCGGCAAAAAGGAATACCACCAAGGATACGACACCAAAGCCGATAGCAAACTTGTTTTTCGCTTTAAACGAACTGATACAGCCCCAAGCGATGAAGAAGGTGAAAATAAACATGAGGAAATCAAACAAGATCACTTTCATAAGTACGACAACTCCTTTACCAAGATGACGCGAACCGGAATACAATGGCAATTTCATTATATAGCTTTGCCAATTATGAAACAAGCATATCCAAATTTGTGACAAACGATTTCACAATTAGACCGATCATTGCCTTTCTAGTTTGCCTCAAGCCTTCACTCCTATCCAAATGGTCCAGTGGTCTTGTTCCTCGATTATTTGTTGATCCGAAACCTTTTCCCCGATTTGCTCAACGAGTTGCCGCAATTCCTCATCGGAGAGCTCGTGCAGGATCGAACGTCCTGTACGAGCTAGCAAGTCAGCTTCCAAGTCCGACCATTGATCGTACGTACGTCGCACTTCCCACAGCCCTCTGGTTGCAACCTGGACAAATCCGTTTTTTTGCATCGTTTCCTGAACGACTCCAGCCTCTGGTCTCCTTCTCGATTCTTTGACCAAAAGCTGTGGAAATTGTTCCAGGAAATACCCGCGAAAATGGGAAGGAGTAGCAGGCATCAGGACATCTGTCATCGTTCGGTCCTGAATAATACAGATTCCACCCGGCGCTAGCAAGCGGTAAGCTTCCTCTAAGAAAGGATCGAACTCAGGCAAATGATGGATCAAGGCACGAGCAAAAACAATATCGGTACTGCCAGCGGGTAGTCCTGTGGCGTGAGCTGCTCTGCGGATAAAAGAAATGCGTCCATCCTCATGGCAATTGTCCCAAGCTGCTTTCAGCATGACCTCGGAAAAATCGGCCCCGATGACAGATCGAGCCCCCATCTCCACCCAAGCTTTGCAGTAGATTCCTCCGCCACATCCGATGTCCATCACTCTTTTCCCTTGTGGATCGACAATGGCGCGCATGGCTTGACGCCAGGTTTCGTCTGCTGTTCGGCCTATGTATGAGCTTTGATTCTCTTCGGCGTGAAAATCGATGCCCATTTTATTTCACCTCCATGAATTCCAGTCGATTGCCAAACGGGTCTTCCGTAAAAAAACGGATCAATTCGGGAATTTCATCATCGATTCGGATCGAGACACCTTTCTCCTGCAAGTGTTCCATCAAACGTTCAATCTGGTGGACTAAAAAAGCTGGATGGGCTTTCTTGGCGGGCTGAAAGGCTGCCTCGACCCCGATGTGGATCATTTGCGGACCGCATTGAAACCAGACACCTCCGCGCACTTTCAGTTTCTCAGGTTTTGTCACTTCTGTCATTCCTAGTAGATCTCCAAAGAAACGGCGTGCTTCCTCTTCACAGCCAGCTGGTGCTGCCAATTGGACATGATCGATGCCCATCCACTCAAACGCGTTGCTCATCTTGCTGATCCCCTCTCGTTTTCTGACAGAGCACCATCCACTCCTCAATCTGATGAGTTAGTACCCGACCCTTTTCGATTTTCATATCCAGGTACTTTTTTTGTGTGTCTGTCGCAAGTAACAAACTGTTTTCGACGGCCTGCTCTTGTTGCTCCGATTCTGAAGTACGCTTCACCCATTGCGGGAAGTCAAATTTCTTTGTTCGGTGCCGCTGCATCCTGCCGATTAATCCATGCTCTTCCATCAAACTACGCCATTCACTCGCAGATAAGCAACGTACATGACTTGGATCACGGAGCTTTTCGATTTTATTCATAAACTCAGCTAGCTCGGAATCATCCGGTGCAACATTATCTATGAGAAGAAAGCTTCCCCCAGGCCGCAATACGCGAACCACTTCACGGATAAAAGCTTCTGGATCTGGAAAGTGATGAGCAGCAATCCGACAAGTCACGGCGTCAAAAGATTCATCAAGAAAAGGGAGACTCTCAGCATCGGCTTGCACATAAAGGATATGATCCGCTTCCGCTGCACGGTTTGCACGGCTCGCCGCCTCAAGCATGGGTCGGGTAAGATCCGTTGCTACTACAAGCTCCACATGTGCAGACAATTTGCGAGCAACATGTCCACCACCTGTTGCAATATCGAGGACAGTCCAATTGCTTTGTGGTTGCATCCAGTCCACTAACAGGTCCAAATCATCACCTTTCGCGTGTGACTGGCTTTGAACATATTGCTCGGCGTTTCTTCCGAATTGTTCTTGAACCGCCTTTTTTACTTCATCCTTTTTTACCATGAAGAACACCTCCTGAAACTATCTTATTCCAAATATCGCCTGCCTTGTTATAGAATGTTGCTAACGGGATATCGAGAAAATCGTTAGGGGGGGTTCTCTTCACCATGGATAAAGAAAGTCTCGAGGTGTTTTTGACCATTGCCCGACATGGATCGATCAATCGAGCGGCGCAAGCCTTGTTTCTCGCTCAGTCGACGGTTACTCATCGCCTAAAACAGCTAGAACGACAAATCGCAACCACCTTGTTTGTTCGAACCGCATCTGGGGTTTCTCTCACCGCAGAAGGTCGCCGCTTACTCCCCATCGCAGCCAACATCGTCGAACAAATGCGTGCGTTTACCGAGAAAAAAGAACAACGCCAATCTATGAACATCGTGGCTGGGAAGGCATTTATCGCTTATGAGCTCCCCCGCCTGATCGGTCAATACCGTCAAGGGCATCCACAATTCACCTGTTATGTTCGCTCGACCTTGTTCGAAGAATCTCTCAGTGCTTTGTTAACAGGAACGGCTGATATCGCTTTTCTCGGGAGCGAAATGTATCACCCGCACATTTATCAAGAGTTTTTGCCGAGCGATCGCATCCTGTTGGTCACCGCCCCCAATCACCCTTGGGCAAACGGTTTTCCAGGTTTTCCTGAATGGGGAACGGAGGAAATGGTCCTCTTTGGTAATCATACTGCCCCTTACCGCCAACGCATCGACCATTTTCTCGCTCTGCACGGTGTCTTTCCCAACGTCATCATGGAATTGGACAGCTTCAGCGCCGTCAAGAAAATGGTGGAGCAGCAATTGGGCATCACCATGCTGCCGGAGCGGACCATCCAAAAAGAGCTATCCTCGGGAACGCTTGTCGCCCATGACATCGCAGATGGACAACTTCTTCGCCCGACATTGATCGCCTACCTGCATCCAAAAAAAGAGGACGAAGCTTTTCAGCAATTCGTCCAATGGATCAAAGAAGCCTATTAACGTAAGGTGAGCACCGTCACTTCCGGTCTGCAAAAGAAGCGGATCGGCAGGATCGTCGTCCCAATTCCTCTCGTCGTATATACCTGCATTTGACTATTGGTCACTCCATACAACCCTTGCACGTACTTCTGTGACAGCTTGGGAGTCAGAACAGGGCCAATGATCGGGATTCGAACCTGCCCTCCATGGCTGTGCCCGGACAATTGCAGATGAACAGGAAAAGCAGCAGCTTCATCTGCAAAATCAGGCTCGTGCGCAAGCAGAATCACAGTCTCGCCTGCTGGAATCTCAGAGACGGCCCGCGTCAAATCAGGTAGACCG
Organism: Brevibacillus sp.; assembly: GCA_029240815.1. Next base: position 5,347 of record JARDZO010000066.1, on the reverse strand, counting down.
AACAAAACATCATCGACTCCTGAGATATAAAGCGAGCTCCCCTGTTTGTTCAGACGAATATGCCGGTTGTCCATGACCTCAAAACCACTGCTGGCTAACGCGTTGCGCACAAAATTCTGCTCCTGTAAGCGGTAGTCATGGTTTCCCAGCACCGCAAATTTACCTAATGGAGCTTGCAGCTGTTGAAGTATTGGGACGATGGCAGACAGGTAACGGGTGCTCTCGTCTACTAAATCACCCGTAAAGCAGATCAGATCAGGCTCTTCTCGCATAATCAGATCAACGACATGCTGGACATCCTTTGGCTCACAGTGATGCCCCAGATGCAGATCACTGAAATGCACGAGTTTCGTTCCGCGAAAAGCCTCAGGCATGCCCGGCAGATCAATCGGGACACGAGTGACTTCAATCCAGTTTCGTTCCCAAGCGTAGCTGTACAGTCCCCCTACTACCCCGAGACCGACCAGTCGGCCTGCTGTTTTCAACATTTTTTGTACAAATGACTTGCGAGAGATTGTCGTAATCTTTGGATCACTCATCGATTACCTATTTTTCGTATCCATTGACTACAACATCGAGTTTGCCTGTTACCGGATCGATCAACAAGCCATGTACGGCTACACTTTCAGGCAGGAGTGGATGATTTTTGATCGTCTCGACGCTGTTTTTTACACTATCGTCTACGCAATCAAACCCACGCAGCCATTGGTTCAGATTGATTCCCGCATGCTGCAACGTCGAGAATGTTTGTGCGGAAACACCCTGCTCCATCATTTTCGTCATTGTACGGCCGCTATCCATGGCACTCATCCCACAGTCGTAATGTCCGACGACCATAACTTCTGCTGCATTGAGCTCATAGATGGCCACCAATATGCTGCGCATGATACTACCGAATGGATGAGAGACAATGGCTCCTGCACTTTTCACGTGCTTGATGTCCCCATTTCTCATATTCATCGCTTTCGGAAGGAGCTCTTCCAGTCGCGTATCCATGCAAGAGAGTACAACCAAGCGTTTATCTGGAAATTTGGTTGTATGGTATTTTTCGTATTCTTTATTGGCAACAAATTGACGGTTATATGCAAGAATCTCATCAAGGTTATGCATCCATTACACACCTGCCTTACTCAGAATAGTTTCTCCTCTATTTTACATGGTTATCCGGATGGTTCAACAGTTTGATGAACATTTCGTTAGAAGTACTGACGTTGATTCCTTTGCTATGGGCTTTCAACCCAAACACGACCATACCAATTTGATTGCCGATGTTGTTTTGTCCAGATCCTTTTGCATCCGTTGCAAATCCTCGCTGATCCTTAATTGAAAGCAATAACAAAAAAGAACCCTAGTAATGTGAATAACTTCACTACTAGGGTACTCTTATCTTTTTCCACATCATGATCAGGATTAGATTAACTAATCTTCGCTTCAATCCGCAGCTTGTCCGCCACCATCGCAATAAACTCGCTATTGGTCGGCTTCGCCTTGGTATTAGAAATCGTATACCCAAACAAACTGGAAATCGAATCCAAATTACCGCGAGACCAGGCTACCTCGATTGCATGGCGAATGGCTCGTTCTACACGGCTGGCTGTCGTATTAAACTTCTTCGCAATATCCGGGTACAGGACTTTCGTAATCGAGCCAAGCAGCTCCACATCGTTGTACACCATTGTAATGGCTTCACGCAAATACAAATAACCCTTGATATGAGCAGGGACACCTATCTCATGAATGATGCTGGTAATGCTGGCGTCCAAATTGCGTCCTCTCACTGCCAGAGGAGCTTGTTGCTTTACCGAAGTGACAAAATTAGAGGTTGCTTTGGACGTAATCATTTGGCGAATACGCTGTGCCAGCACTTCCATGTCAAATGGTTTGAGGATGTAATAGGCTGCACCCAGTTCAACCGCTTTTTTTGTGATTTCTTCCTGTCCGAACGCAGTCAACATAATAATTTTTGGCTGTGGAGATAGACGCATTGCCTGAATCTGTTCCAAAACAGCCAATCCATCTAAATGAGGCATAATAATATCCAAAATCAGAACATCGGGCACACGTTCTTGGAGCAGTCTGACTACCTCGTTACCGTTGTACGCTACGCCGACGACATTCATGTCATACTGGCTACTAATGTACTCTTCTAACAGGTTTACGAATTCGCGGTTATCATCTGCCAACAACACTTCAATCTTGCTCAAAGTCGTTCCTCCTTACAATGGACGGTCTTTTGGAAAGAAGGTGGCATCTTAGAGGTCTTTAATCTAAAAGGATAAGTCCAAGCCATTCTTTTCACTTCTAAACTAATTCGACAAACCGATATCCTTTCCTGCCAATGACGAAAGATTGAATGATTTAACTGATATTTCGACAAAGAATACGCTCATTTGCCATAGTTGGTTGCCCACAGGCTCGAATGAGAAAAAAGCCGTCTCGCTTTGATGCGTGACGGCTCGTCTCTTTGTTTTTAGGCTGCTTTTTCGGTATGAGATTGTGTTTGCGATTCGGGAGCATTGCGGACATTCACCCCGGCATCCTGTAGCATCCATTCGATATAACAACCATAGCCGGATGTTGGGTCGTTGACGAATACATGTGTCACAGCCCCTACGATTTTCCCTTTTTGAATAATGGGGCTACCGCTCATTCCTTGAACAATCCCACCCGTTTTTTCAAGGAGACGTTTGTCCGTCACTTTAATAATCATGCCTTTTGTGGCAGGAAAGTGTTGCTTGATGACATTGGCAATCTCAATATCGAATTCCTCTACTTTTTGCCCGTTCACCACAGTCAATATTTTGGCGGGACCTTCCTCTACCTGTTCGGCCAGAGCTATTGGCAAAGGCTCTTCATAAAAGCTGCGCTTCGGCTCGTCCTTCATTTTACCAAATATGCCGAATGGCGTATTTTTCGTGATGTTCCCCAGTACTTCGCTCTCGTTGTAAAAGCGGGCAAACTTTTCGCCCGGGTTTCCACTCTGTCCTTTTTCAATGGAAGTCACGCTGGCTTGTACGATCTGTCCATCTCCGACGACAATCGCCTGACCCGTATCTACGTCGGAAATCACGTGTCCCAATGCACCATATGCTTTGGACTGGGGATCAAAAAAGGTGAGTGTGCCTACCCCTGCTGCAGAATCACGAATGTACAAGCCCATTCGGAACTCGTTGTCTTTTTTGTCCTTTGCGGGTTGCAGCGTAAGATTCAGCTTTTCTTTTCCGCGTACTACGAGGAGTTGAACCGGATGATTTTTCTTTCCTGCCTCATTAATCATCCGTTTTACATCATTCATGTCGTTAATGTACAGATCATTCATTTTAACAATCATGTCTCCCACGTGTACCCCAGATTGCTCGCCAGGCGAGAACTTGGTCTTACCATCGTCCACCAGATGATGACCGACGACGAGGACACCTGCTGTTTGCAGCTTGACGCCAATGGATTGACCACCTGGATACAGACGCAGGTCGGGCAAGACATTTACTTTGACGGCTGTCAGCGGGATGTTCCGCCATTTTACCTGCAATTGGGCTTCACCTGCCCGTCGTGGCTCGACGGACATCGGCTTGCTCAAATCAACGGACACTTCACGCGCCTCTGTCCCATTGACGTGCAAAATGTCGGGGTTGCTGTTGACAAGAGTGCCCATTACTGGCACGGAGACGCGCAACTGTTCGAGGGACCCTTCCATCATGCGCAATTCATGGGGGAAGGATGACAGACCGCGGAACGGGGTGGAACTCACGACGAGGGCCGTGATGAGGAGAAGGAAACTTCCCATCCATTTTCTTTTGTTCTGTCGGATCACCAGCAATCACTCCTACCGTTCCCTACCTACACCTATGTGACACCTCCACCTTGTGTACCTTTAATGTTGCCTCCGAGGAAGCGGATTATGTCAGGAAAAAAAGACTGTCAACGGGGGTTAGTTGACAGTCTTTCTCTCGCGCCCGAGGAGGATCATCTCTCTGGCATGTTCTTCTGTTTTCGCTGTTACTTCTGCGCCGCTCAGCATGCGAGCAAGCTCAATGACACGCTCATCATCTGCTAACCTGTTTACCAATGTCATCGTCTCATGCTCGCTCATTTCTTTTTTGATAAGGAAATGAGCATCTGCCATCGAAGCCACTTGAGGCAGGTGGGTGATGCACAAAACTTGCCGCTGTCCCGACACACGAGCCAACTTCTCCGCAATCGCTTGTGCCGCCCTACCACTTACTCCCGTATCCACTTCGTCAAAAATCAATGTCTCGACTTGATCAGTACCCGCGAGAATCGTTTTGATGGCGAGCATCACACGGGAGAGCTCGCCACCAGACGCAATCTTTGCTAATGGCCGCAACGGTTCGCCAGGGTTTGGAGAGATGAGAAACTCGATCTGATCCATCCCGTTGGCATCTACCTGACGCTTGATGCCTTCGATCTCGACACCGTCATCATCTGGGGTTTGTCGCACGTCAATAGCGAAACGGGCTCGCTCCATATGCAGTTCTTTTAGCTGCTGCTCAATTTCTATCGCCAGCTTCTGTGCACATTCCTGACGGATCACAGACAATTCGAGTGCTTCCACAGCCAAATCAGCCGCGAGCTCTGACAGGCGATCTTGAACCTGCTGCAATCGATCCTCGTAATGGTGCATGTCATCCAGTTCATCCTGAATGGTCGCTGCATACTCGAGGATATCGTCTACGCTTTTCCCGTACTTGCGCTTCAGAGACTGGATTTGATCCAGTCTGCTCTCGACTTCTGTCAGCTGGGCAGGCTCAAAATCCATTTGATACGAAAGCTGTCGCAGTTGATGAACGACATCCTCGATCTGGTAGTACGCGCTTTGCACTGTTTCTAAAATAGGCGTCAGCTGTTCCTCGTAGCTAGCCACACGCTCCAACTCGCCCATGGCGTGACCCAGCCAGTCCATGCCTTTCTGATCGCCGTACAAGGAACGATATGCATCCTGGATCGATGAATAAACTTTCTCAATGTTCATCCACTTTTTACGCTGCTGCTGCAGCTTTTCGTCTTCACCAGGAGCTAGCTCCGCCGATTCAATCTCATTTAACTGGTATTGCAATAGATCGATTCGCTGCACCAGCTCTCGCTCATTGCGCGCCATTCGCTCCAAATCCTGCTTGGTTTTGCGAAAAACCGTGTATAGATTCGTGTACTCCGACTTGGCTCCACCGAGCGCTGATTCCCCGTACGCGTCCAGCCAGTTAATATGCTTGTCCGACTGCATCAGCATATGGGTATCGTGCTGTCCATGTACCGTCACTAACCAAGGTCCCAGTTCGCGCAGCATGGCCAAGGTAACTAACTGTCCGTTCAAGCGAATAATGCTTTTCCC
>JARDZO010000314.1 GCA_029240815.1 Brevibacillus sp. | reverse complement strand
TATATCCGCTGACTTTTCTTTCGGGGCATGCGGAGTGGAATAAAGGCGAGGGCTTTGAGGAGCCGTATCTCCCTTACAAAGACGTTGATCGCTTGACGTGGATGTACTCACCTACCTTGCGTGTTTCGTATATCATGGATCGGCTGTATGGTCCCGATGCGATTCAGCAAGTGTTTCCGGGTGAAGAAATGAAGCCTAATCAGCCAATTACCCATGAGGAAGCGGCCAAACTTATGCAAATGTTCACAATGACAGGGGACAGTCAAAACGCATGGAGCGAGGTGAGTAACTGGGGCTGGATAGAGGGGGAACGTACAGACCTGTTAAAACGGGGAGAAGCAGCGGTAGCGGCCGATCGTTTGATGACCTATTTGGTGCAGGATACGATTTTGCCGTTGCTTGATTTTGATGGTTCGAAATTTCCGATGGTTCCGGAGATTCAGGAGCTATTCCCTCTTTTCATGACGTATACCGACTCGAAAACGGCAGATGAACAATCGTATGTCACAGCAGTGGAAGCCATCCGGAATCATGAGGATACGGATGATACTTACAGTGCGTTGAGCCAGTTGGCTGCCGATTCTTTTTCCAATCAGATCGGCGTGCATTTTTATTTGAGCTGGAACCCATCTACGCCTCTGACTGACAATCTGGATGAGGCATTTCGAGCCATCGACGCTTATTTTCAAGATAAAATAATCTTGCCGGATACACTGCGTCTGCTGAGTGCGAATGTGTACGATATTGCCCTGCAACTAGGCGCATCGGATACACGTGAATACGACAAAGTGCTGACAAGATTGAGTGACTATGAGAAGAAGCTGAAGCAGGATACAAAAGAATGGGAATCAATGTCGATTTACTTGGGAGCTCTGGAGATTAAGGCAGGGCATACGGACAAGGCACTTAGCCGTTATGGGCAATATGCTTCTAAACATCCAGAAGCGCTGCTCAATTCTGCCTATTACTTGGTACAGGAAGGACGTACGCAGGAAGCCGAGACACTCCTCGCCGCGCAAAAGCCGAAAGCATCGGATGAGCGTATGGTTCAGCTTGTCAAGCTGTTGGGACAAGAGCTGGTATCCATCAAGGAGCAGTCATCCATTGCAACCGATTTGGCCTATTCCTTAAATCATTTGGATCGAGCTTCGTCTTATCAGGTGAAGGGTGAGGCATTCCTGAGCGGCTTCACCTTCAAGTACACACAAGATGTGGATGCACAAAGAAATGCTAGCCGTACCTCTGGATTTTACCAATCTCCACAAAAGCTAGTCTCTGACAAGCTGGAAACATATACGGATGGTCAAAAAAAGCTTCAATACACGTATGATTCGAACAAAGAGACGTGGGATAAGCAACAGACAGGTACTCTTGACTTCGTGCATGAGTGGGTAGGTTCCCAAAGCATTCAGGAGCGACTTGCGAATTTACACGCACGATATTACAAGCAATCGTTTGGCCGCTATGACATCATTACCGAGTGGATACCGGGAGAAGTGCTCGAAGAAAAGGCAAAGAACGTAACTCTTGGTCGCGGAAAGATTAAGAACGTTCCCCTCTATATGAATAAATACTACATTGACCGCCAGAGCGATGAGCTGGTCAAGCATGTATGGCGTTACGAGGAAATTTATGAGAGCAAGGAGTACGTCGCTTACTCCGGTACGGACAATTACGATCTGACAGCAAATGTGAAAGTCTCCATCCCAGATGATGTTCGGAAAGAGGTGACCCCATGAAACGGTTGAGTCAATGGGTATTGGCTGCTCTGCTTTTCGCGACAGCGATTCCAGTGCAGGCAGCGGAAAGACCCTACTTGGAGACAGAAGAAGTGTTTTTGCACGTCATGGAGAGTCATTTAAGCAAGCCAGAAGCGAAACAACTGGTAAAGGGAGCCCTGCAGGCAATCAGCGATCAGGCGGATAAGAAACAGCATCTGAGTCTGACTGTTTCTCCTGAAGACGACACATTAGGAGAGATGGAACTGCGGATGGCAGAATGGCAGACCAAAGGGAAATGGGATGCTCTGACCATCAACACATGGGCGATTGATGGGATGCTATCTACACTAAATGATCCGCACAGCGTCTTTTTTACTTCGGACGAGCTGCGTCTGTTTCAATCGGATGTGGAGAACCAGTTTGTAGGGTTTGGTTTCCGGATGCGAATGCAAAACAATGAGTTGATTCTGCGGGAAATTGTACCTGGTTCTCCGGCTGCCGCAACTGTGCTCAAGCGAGGCGATCAATTGCTGAAGATAGGGGAAATATCCCTGGTCGGAAAAAGTTTCGAGGAAGCCTACGCTTATTTGAAAGGCGGAGAGGGAAGTGAAGCGGTCCTCACCGTTTATCGTCCGTCGGAAAAGCGGGAGTTTCAAGTAAAGTTAAAACGAGCTATGCTTCAACTGCCTGAAGCTGAAGGACAGTTGTTCTCCAAAGGATCGGTTGGCTATATTAGCCTCGAAACATTCGGATCGGATGGAGCCATCCAAATGCGGGACAAGCTCACAGAGTTTGCACGTTCTGGAAAGCCGATGAAAGGGCTAGTCCTCGATTTACGCGACAATGGGGGCGGTTACCTCTCAACAGCTCGCGACATTGCCGCCCTCTTTATGGAGGAAGGTCTACTCATGTACACAACTAACCGCAACGGAGTAGAAGTGGAGACATGGGTCCGTAACGGACATGACATCGGCGTTCCGATTCGGATTTTGGTAAACGGAGGAACAGCTTCTGCCTCTGAGCTTTTGTCTGGAGCGTTGCGGGATCACGGTATCGCCAAGCTGGTCGGAACCAAGACTTATGGAAAAGGAAGTGCGCAGCAAGTCATTCCTCTCTCCGAAGGGGATGCCCTGAAGCTGACGCTGAATGAATATTTCACACCGAAGCATACGATCGTCAACCACGTTGGTCTTACTCCTGACATGCAGGTCGAGGATTACGCGGCACAGGTAGTAGAAGCGTTGTACTCGCTCAACGTTCAGACTTGGGAACTGAACGATGAAAATGGTGACACCGAAATCAATGGGGTGCCATTTCCGACGGTAGATCCGCTCTTCAAGCATGCTCCGGATGGTTTGCAGATAAAAGCGGCTGTCTTGCAGCATCTTTTGGGGGATAAATCCATCGGGGAGAAAGATTACGTCGCTCTTGCTCCTTATTTAAAAAGTCACCCTAGCTTGCAGCTCCAAAGCAAAAATGGAGTCAATACGCTCACCTATCAAACCAAGTAAAGAACGTCGCTCTTGCCCTTCTGCTAGTGATTGTTGCAGAGGGGCTTTTTCTTTTTCAGCGAATAACAGGTAAGGCCAAATCGAACACTACAATGTACGACGACATGACAGACTAAGGATGGCAGACGGATGAAAAAGGTAATTCTCTTCCTGATCGACTCCATGATGCCAGATGTCCTGGAGAAATGCATTTCCGCGAAAAGAGCGCCTGGAATGCAGTTTCTGATGGAGCGCGGGCAGTATATCCCTGATTGTGTCACCGTTTTTCCGACGATGACGGCTTCCATTGACTGTTCGCTGATCACAGGCGTTTATCCAGATCAACACAAAATTCCTGGACTGGTCTGGTACGATCCCGGCCAAGGGAAAATGTACAATTATATCAATGGTGCCATTCCTGTAAAAAGGATCGGGATCGAGCAATGTGCGAGCAATGTGCTCTTTGATTTGAACGAGAGACATTTGAGTAAAGAGGTAAAGACGATTCACGAGGTTCTCGAGGAAAATAAGATGGTTTCTGGCTCGATTAACGTGATTGCGCACCGAGGGCACAAACAGCATAAAGTACACTTGCCCCCATTGCTTGACGCCATCACGTCCTTTAAACTGCGGGAGAAAGTAAGCGGACCTACCATTATGAGTATGGGTACATTGGTGAGGCCTGAGATTTTTCGTCCTATTACTTGGAACATGGCACAGACACTTTCCGAAGGCTACGGGATTAATGACACGTACGCTATCGATGTACTGATCGAAGTCATTCGCAGCGGAAAACAGCCGCATTTTACGCTCGTGTATTTGCCCGAAAACGATCATAAGCTGCATAAATCACCATTGGATGCAGTTTCACATTTAGCAGATGTGGACACGCATCTGGTCCGTTTTCTAGACAGCTTTGATTCTTGGGAGCAGATGCTGGAGCGAAATGTTTGCATACTGATTAGTGACCATGGGCAGACAATCATCGGAGAAAGTGACGACCATAACATATCGCTGGATCAATTGCTGTCGCGCTTTTCGATTCTTCCCCTTGGAGCGGAAGTGACTTCAGAGATGGAAGTGGTGATCTGCAATAACGAAAGGATGACTTACCTGTACCCTTCCGACGACAGCAAGCTTTTACCAATAGTCGAAGCGGTTTCCGTAGATCAGCGGATCGACCTGATTGCTTGGAAGGAGAACGATCGGGTTGCAGTTCGTCGGGGCGGGTCTGAGCGGATGATGCGCTTTTGGCGGAATGGGTCTTATCGTGATGAATACGGTGCCCAATGGAGCGTTGAGGGAGATCTGACAGTGCTGGATGTCAGCTATAACGGGGAATGCTTGTCGTTTGACACCTACCCGGATGCTTTTGCACGCTTGTATGGAGCACTGTTTTCTCAGACTGCTCCAGTTGTGGTAGTAACAGCGGAAAAGGGCTATGAGTTTTTGTCGGAGTGTGCTCCCACGCATTTGGGAGGAGGAAGCCACGGTTCGTTGCATAAGCAGGATTCGCTTATACCACTTCTCGTGGCAGGGGCAAACCACACGTTTCAAACGCCCGCAAGATTGGTCGACGTCAAAGATTTTGTTTTGCAGGAGCTAGGAGTTATGCAATCGTAATTCAACGATTACGGGCAAATGATCAGACCATGCAATCGGATATAAATCATACCTGCACACGTTCCAGTGGTGAGAGGCAAAGATGTAATCGAGTCTGCGCCGAAAAGCTGGTAGCGTGGGCAGATTTTCTTTTCCATGCACAGCAGCACAGTCAACGTAATAAGGTGAAAAGGAAATGGTAGAGGAATTAAAATCCCCTAGAATCAAACGAGGAATGTCAGGCTGTTGATTAGTCAGGTCATTCAATAGTTGAAGCTGAGAAGAACGACTCGTTTGGTTAAGGCTACAGTGAGTGTTCCAGATGGATATGTCGTGTTGGGACCAAGAGATGGATGCTGCCAGCAACGTGCGTTTTTCCCTTCTTGCCGGCAGTTGAATGATCTGTGTATCCTTCAGCGGATGTCTAGTCAAGAATGCATTGCCATAAAAGCCTCCCGCAAGCGAAATGGAAGGGGCGAACGCAAGCTGGTACTTCAGCTGTTCTGCAATATAGGTTGCCTGATATCCGTATTTTGCGTTCTGATGCACTTCTTGAAGACCAATGACATCGGGTTCAAGCTGTTTAAGTGTTTGTACCATTTGTTCCAGACGCTTTCGCCAAAATAGATCACGACCGCTATGGATATTGTAGCTAACTGCTCGAAGCATGCTTAGGTTCCTTTTTGATCTGACATGGGTTTTGTACCTAGTATGGACGTATTTACCAGTTGATTATCTCAAAGATCGTATGCTATATTTTAAAACCCGGCGCTTGCTGGGAAGGTGAGAAAGTCCAAACAAAACAGCTAACTTAATTATAATTTCCTGTTGCAATCCATTTTAGCCTATGCTATATTAAAAAACGTCGCCTCTTCTAGAAGCGACTGAATAAAAACAAGATGCTCCTTGAAAACCGGATAGAATGAATCTGTGTAATGAAGCTTGTGTTTAACTTGTAGTCAGATTGCTTTCAAACTTTATTGGAGAGTTTGATCCTGGCTCAGGACGAACGCTGGCGGCGTGCCTAATACATGCAAGTCGAGCGAGTCTCTTCGGAGGCTAGCGGCGGA